>CAYNLP010000016.1:0-20120 GCA_964398115.1 uncultured Methanosarcinales archaeon
GTAATCTCAACATCCATCAAAATCACCAAGTAAGATTAATCTTACACTATTTATATAGTTTTCGTTTAGGAAATCAGAAAGCTTCCGATGCCAGCAAAACTTTTCCCAGAATCTCTGGATTCTGGCTGTTGTGAAATTTCTTCGATAAAAAGACTGTTTTGGAAAGTGTTGAGAAATAACTTTTTCGTAAAAATTATAAACTAATCTCTACCCATTTTCTTATAATGGAGTATGAACGTTCGGGGTTGGGAGTTTTAGTTACAACCTTATTAGTTGGCGTCACGGCTTGTTCAAACGGGGAACACCAAGACTATATAGAGGGCACGGTCGTGGGAGAATTCGGAAGCGTCCACAACCAAGTTGAAAATAATTCTCAAATTCGCAACGATTCAACAGAGCAAAAAAGTTACGGGTTGAAAGTAAGGACGGACAGTGCAAGATATGTTTTAGAAATCACAAGCAGCATTCAAGACTACAAAGGAAATCTAATTCACAACCATACACCTCGAGATAGAGGAAGAACACTACTGGGACTAGCCGCGTCTATCGAACCCGGAACGAAGATAAAATTTCCCACCAAGTACGTAGGAGAAAATAAACAAATAAAGTTATTCGGTAAAGACAAGATAGGAATAGTCGCAAACAAAACATTAGACATAATCCGATACGCGCATGAAAGAAACGATGAAAAAGAATTCGCCACCCCCGACTAAAAATTTCAAGAGAGAAAACCATTTAAACCACGACTTCCTCTACCCACTAATATGTTAGACCTGATAGGAAGAAGAGAAAGAGCAACACCACTAGATTTTTACAAACAACTAAGCAAAGTAGACTACAAACCCGTAAATCAAGTAATACAAGAACTTGAATACAGAGGATACAAAGCCCAACACTTAAGAGGAAGCCTAGCACAAAGTTCTATACAAAATTGGTTACACACTTGGGAAAGAGACGGCTACGTAGAACCAAAAATGGTCGAAACCGAAGACGGCGAAGACTTTGCTTGGAAAAGAACAAAAAACTTAGAAACTTTAACAGAACAAGAACTCCTAAAAGCAATGTCTCCCTTATAAAAAGAGACAAAAAACTATATTCTTAAAACGCTTTTCGAACTTTAATTATTCTAAAATGCTAAAGCTTAAAAATGAAGTATTGATATGGAACAATCCGATGAAAACGCCACAAGGAAATTATCCACTACTGGAATTGAAAGAAAAAGCAATGTCAGAGGTCTATAACCTCGTTTATAGCATTGTACAATATAAGTGTACAGAGGAAGGTATACAACGTTTCGAAGACGAGTTAGAAAAGCAAGAAAATCAACTGGAGAAACACGCTCGCCTAACACGATGGGGAAACAAAGAAAAGCAAGAAAATTTCATACGAGAAAGTTTAGAATACATGCTTAAACCAGCCTTGAGAGATTTATGGATACATGGTAACTCTCCACACCCCAGTACGTACATAGATGCTTGGATCGACGACTTAAACAGAAAATATCGTAAAAAGCTCAAAAAACACTTAGACAACTTCAACATACAAGTGCCCGAAGAACTTCTCAACTACTCGAATGATTTACATGTCTAAGCTTAAAGTAGCGCTTGCAACGATAGGATAATCCATCTTGCTTTCTTCCTGAACCGCGATGATATTTCTTTGACCCAAGGCTCGAGCAGCGTTCACCAAACTCGCTTTAACCTCCAACGGGCCAAAATCTTTAGACCCGTAACCGCTAAGGATGAAGTGCTCATCCAAACTCACCAAATTATCACGGCTTTCAGGAAAGTGAGGTTCCAACCTGTAAACACCTTGCACACCCACTTTGTAGCCTTCGTGTTCAAAACCACCCGTGGCTTTCAAAGTAACTTCGCTAAGACCAGGAACGGGCTTTCTCTCTCCTTTCCACGTCATCTTCATATCACGATACGCAAAGCTCCCACTCCAAAAAGCATTGTCACTCAACCCTTTATAAGTTAAATGAAAGCTCTCCCCATCCACCTCGGCGCCTTGATAAAAACGAGGCAAGTTACCATTTAAGGACTTAACAAAACCTTCCACTTTATGATCACCCAAGTTCAAAACCACGCCAGGCTTCACATAACTAACTCGTTGAGAAGAAACATCCTCATGGTTTTGAAACTTCAAACTACCTCCCAAGCGATCATCCAAGAAGGGGTCGTAAAGGTCAGCAGCGCTCAACTTCAAAGTAAAGTCTCCCAACATTTTAGAAACGCTTCCGTAAACTGACAAGTCTTCTTCGCCATCCACGAAATGCAAGGAAGCATTGCCACGCACCAAGAAATCTAATGGTAATGACTGGGTATGGTCAGCGAACAATTCAACATCTGAGAAGCTTTTCACATCATCTCCTAACTCTTTATATAAGTGACTAACCACTAAACCAACATCTCCCCGGCCATAATCCAAACGCGTATTGTTAGTAACAAAATCTAAACTTTGCTTCAACCACTCCCTACTATCATCATACTTCATTTCACTAGTCACGTCACCACTTTGAAAACTAAAATCATTCTCTAACGTGAAACCCCTCACGTCTTTATCAAATGAAGCAACCACGAATTCTTGACTCGTCTCCTCCAAATACTTTTTCATATCAAACGCTTTAGATAAATCTGCGGTGATGTCAGAATGGCCAACATGAACGTCTAAACTCCAAGTACTGTCTTGCACTCCCCCAATTGCTAAGCCTCGAAAGCCGTCTCCAAAAGCACCCGTTGCGCCATTTCCAATAAAATCAGGCGTGAACAGGTAATCCATGTTAACACCAACCTTGTAACTTTCTGTTTTTCTTCCAAAACTGGCACTCGTCCTTCTAGGCTCTGCATGAACGTGTAAGCCTTCATCCAAATCAGAAGTTATAATAACAGGACGATCCAAAGCGGGATGGGAAGCGTCGGGTTCTTCTGGTTCAACCGACAAGTGATTGCTAGGCCAAGTACTTCTTAACCCCATGCTAACCTTGTCTTTTAACAACATTCTCAAATCGTTATAGAATTTAGTATTAGCCAAAGGTATGTCTTGAAAACTGGTTTTAGACTCTCCCGGGAGTAATGTGTGAGAACTCGCATCTCTGTAAAGGACTTGTTGAAAAGCGTCGCCACTGCTAAAACTTTCAGTGATTCGGTCATCCACGTCTTCTGCTTCTGCATTTACAACAATATCATCAATCGTGTGCTCGGGTCGTGGTGTAGAATCTTGCGGGATTGAGTCAGGAGTAGCTTGTTGAGCTTTCATAGGCGTAGCCAGTGACAGTAAGGCCATCACTGCCCCCGTTGTTGACACTGTCCTGTCATTCAACCCCATATTCGTTGCGAGGAATTGCTAACTTATTAAATTTTTCTTTTTCTTATCACTCAAAAGTAGTTTAGAAATAACTATTAATGTTAAGATATTTCATGGTAGAAGCTCCGAAAACAAAAAATAATTATTATCCATATAAACATAAAACCTGTTCTCTTCGAAACTACCCCCTTAAAAAAAGACGCAACCACACTCAACAACAAACACTACAAAGCCATCAAAGAACGCCTCAAAGAAAAAAATAAAAACTAACGCTAACCTACCACCGACTACCAACATGATGATGCTTCAACTTCTGACTAACCAAAAACACAAATAGAACAAAACCAACATACAACAACATCAAACTACCATAACCCAAACCAACATCCTTAATCAAATCCACAACCGTCACAGTCAACCAAGACGCAACCGAAACCGAACCCGACAAAGACAACAAAAGATTATCCATAGGCCTAACAACATCAATACTCTTATCCCTCACACTCTCAACCAACTTCTCAACCACTGGACCGCTCAAGAAAACACCATTAACAATAATGATTCCAATAACGGTCTGCATAAACCTAAACTTAGCCGTGTTCGCCACCACATTATGAAAAATGAAATACACACTCACAAACTCAATCGCCAACCCCAACCAAACACCCTTACTTACATCATGAAAAGTAGGATAAATAACCTGCTCGTGAATATCCGAACGCTTCGTCAACAAGAACAAGAAATCCAAAATCAAAACAGTACCTACTGTCAACACGCTATGGAATCCATGACCCATAAAGAAAATCTGCTCCGAACTAAAACTACCCTCCCAAACAGGGAAACTAATCAAAACCGCAGCTAACGAAAACAAGAAAGCATAAAACCAAACAATCTCATCACCAACCTCCTGCATGTGCTGACGCCAATACCAAACAATGCCAAGATAACCAAGAACAAACAAGAAAAAAACCGGAGACAAAACAACAAAAGCCTGCTCACTAGCAGCCAAGCTCGGAACCATAGTAATCCCCTCATGCGCCATAACACTATACGAGAAGAAACCATCAATACCAATCCAACTCAAAGTAGTCAAGAAAACACCAAGAGTCAAAGGACTCATCATCTCACGACTAGTCTCCATAAAAACCTCCTTCTCATCCCCCGACTCCCCCCGTTGCCGCCAATAAAAATAAATACCCCACAAACAACTAGCACCAGCAAGTGCCAAACCAACCTGCTTCAAAATCGACAACACTTCAAAAACAGTTACCATCATTTATCCACCCAATACAAAACCATACCAACAACGTATAAACCATGACTAAAAAACCAGTAACTAAAATCTCCAGTCCAAAAAGTAGGAACTCCAGCAAGTATCAAAACACCTGAAATTAACAAAACAATCCAGCTCAACTTCCAATCATCAACCATTATATCTAAAATATATCCTAACCACTCCTTATTAACACTTACGATTACCAAAAAATTGTAAGAAAAAAATGGTGTCGTCTTTTTTCCTTACCAATCAAACTTGATTTCTCCCTCTTTTATAAAATTTCAAGGATAGCTAAGAATTAAAGTGTAAAGAAATCGTTAACGGATGATATTTCCTAGTATCATGTTCCAAAAACCACCGTCGTCTGATTCCTGCTCCACATCCTCCCGTTCTATTTTCTCCGGTACTTGCTTTCCTGCTTGTTGGAGCCTATTCCTCAATTCTTCGTTTCTCTCTTCCAACTTGTCTATGTAGGTAGTCTGTTCTTCCAATTCTTGTTGCAGATCGGGACACTGTTTGGATTGTCCTGTTATCAACTTGCAACCTCGAAGACCTCTCTTCACGTGTTTAATCCTCTTCTGTATCTCTTGATCTTCTTTCTCTTTCACTTCACTTTCTTTTAACTCTTTTTTATATCGGTACAGAGTATAATTGAGATAACCGCACTTCGTTGATAACATTTCCTGCCTTTTCTTACACACTTCCAAGTCTTCTTCAAGATCACTTATCATCTCATCTGCCTTTTCGATTTCTCCCTCGCGTTGCTTAAAGAATTCAAGTTTCTTCTGTATAATTTCACACTCGCTCCCATTCACTTCTTTTTTCCTCTTACACCATTCACTCTCCATCTCTATCTCTGATATCTTTGACTCAACTTCGTTTATCTCTTTCTTTATATCCATCTTTTGATCTTCAGGTGCTTGTTTCAGCCTTTCCTTTAGTTGAGATAATCTGTTCTTTTCTCGTTCCGCAATAGATTCCATCCTAGTGCAATCATCATTTTGTGATTGAATCCTTTGCACTTCTTCTTTTGTTCTTCCTTGGCACTCGGCTAAGCGCCGTCTGAGATTTCTAATTTTTGACTTTACTTCTTCTAGTTCCTTCTGGGATTGTTCATCTCCTCGCTCTACAGACTCTTTCAACTTATCTCTTTTTCTGGTAAGTTCTCGCATTTGTCTTGCAAGTTTTTCGCAATCTTTGTTTTTTTCTGACCTTCTTATACCTGCGCATTCTTTGTGTTTCTGGATGGCTTGTTGTAATTTTTGCTGAAGTTCTTCTTCTTTTTCTGAACCTTTCGGCACTTCTTCTAGTTTTTGTTCTATGCTGTTCACGTTTTCAAGCAGATTTTTACACCTTCTTTTCTCATCTGATTCTTCTGACTTGCACCTTTCTAGGTTTTCCTTTTTCTGCTCTATCTCTTTCTGGATGGATTTTCTTTTCTCTGATTCCGTTTCGGGCAGAATTTCTAATCTCTTTTTCATGTACTTAATATCGTGTTGTATACGAGCGCATTCACCTTCTGGCTTTGTTTCACGTTTTTCTTTCTCTAGTCTGCATTCCTTTAAGTTTTGCCTCAATCGTTCGATGCCTTCTCTAGCTTCTCGCATTTCTTCTTCGGTAACCTCTGAGTTATTCTTGGCGTCTTTTAGCTTCTGCTTCGTTTCTTTGAGTCGTTGGGCTATGCTTTCGCACATTTCAGTTTCTGACTTTTCAACAGTGGTGGCGACGGCTATAGAAGTAGCGTTTTTTTCTTCGCACATTTTGAGATAGTTTTTGAACCTTTGCAGTTTATCTTTAATCACTTCTAATTCTTGTTTTAGATCTTCTCCTGCTTCTTCATCATATTCTATAGTATCATTAAGAAGTTCTTTCTTGTCTTCCAGTTCTTTCACTTGGGAACGTAGGTCTTGACAATTATATGTAGTTTCTTCCTGGGAAATAACGGAAGGAGAAATGATGAGAATCCATAGGAAAATGGTGAATGGGAGTATTCTCTTCATCACAGGCTTTTACCCTGATTCTTCTTATTTAAAGATTATGATTTTTTAAAGAATGGATGTTGCTACGATTAATAACTCTTTTCTACTATATCTTTTTTTTTGGGTTTTACTACAAATTTTTTTGGTAAAGGCTGAAAACGATTAATTCTTCGCTCGGACTGTTTTGACCTTTTCATCCTTGCTCTTTTCAACACTTCTGGATATGTCAAGCTCGTCAGCTTATTCGAGGAAATCTATGATTCTAGATGGAAGATATCGTTCGTTCTGAAAAATTCTTGAGAAAAAAAGTAAATCTTTGAAATTATTGTCCTAACAACCAAACACTGCGCATACCAAGTTGACGAAGGCTTTGACCACACCTCCTCTGCTTTCTTCGGAAGTTTCACCTGTCTGATTTTCTTCTTCACTTGTTTGTTCTTCTCCACTTTCGCCGGTGCTTCCATCTCCAGTTATCTGTACCGTTTTTTCTGCCGTCGCTGTCTCTCCACGACTATCACGTACGCTCAACAAAACGGTGTATTCGCCTGACTTGTTGTATGTGTGGGTGGCGCTTTCGCCCGAGTATGAATAACCGTCGCCCATCTGCCATTCGAACTTCTGAATCTTTCCGTCTGGATCGTTACTACTAGCACCATTTAAGTTGACGGTGTCTCCAACTTTGGGATTTGCTGGTGACAAGCTTATCCTGGCATTTGGAGCTTGGTTCGGCTCGTCTACTTTGACTTGTTTGCTCACGGTCGTGACTTCACCCTTGTCATCCTCAACTTCTAATGTTACGGTGTATGTTCCTGAGTTCTGGAAATTATGGCTGATTTGCTCTCCATTCGCTGATGTTCCGCTTCCGAATTGCCAGTCATAACTTACTATGTTTCCGTCGTAGTCACTGCTCGCACTCGCGGTGAAGCTGACCGATTCCCCTGTTACCGGTGTGGGATCACTCATGCTGAACTTGGCAACAGGAACGGCGTTGTTCACCTTAACGCTCTTGGTGATAGTAGTGGTGTTGCCGGCAGCGTTTTCTAATTCCAGCTTTACGTTGTAGGTTCCTGGACTTTTGTAAGTGTGCTTGACCGATATTCCATTCTTACTGGTACCGTCTCCCATGTTCCATCTGTAGTTGGTGATGTTACCCCAGAAGCTGTAGCTCGGCGACGCGTCGAAGTGCACGGTATCACCAGATTCTAAGGTTTTGGGAGAGAACGTGAAGTTACCCACCAGGAAGTTACCAATCTCAGGAAGCTGATTCAAAGTGTAACTGATTTGGTTGAAGTCGGGCATGGTATATCCCATTCCCCAGTCGTATGACCCACTGCTGCTATCTGAGCCGGTGAAGTCGGCATGAACTGTTGTGCCGGGCGTGACGTGTTCGTAAGTCTTCGTCGTATCATTGTGCGTCACCAACACTTTAAGCTGATTACCGATCCAATAATTCCTGTTAAAGGGAGTGGTGGCCTGAGTCTCGTCATACACTCTGTCGGTGAATTGTCCATCTTCCGTGATATATTTGTAAATCTTTATCTTCGCCCCGCTAGGCTCGCTACTCACACCCAGCGGCTTCTTTATCTTGTCCAGTTTGAAATTGATAGTTTGGGGAGGGTTCAAGCGCAGGCTTTTGGATTCGGACTCGTAGCCCTGTTTGGAAACCGTGATGCTCTTACGGCCTTCCCGTTCAGCAACGTCCACCGGCATCCGGGTTGTGTAAGGCGTTCCCCCCTTGTAATCTCCATTAATGCTGACCGAGGCGGCGTCCACGTTAGAAGTTATCTTGACCTGTGCCTTCTTGTCCTGAGAGGCCGGTTCCAGCCTGATAGGATTCTTGAAGAAAACTGTGGTCTGGTCTAACTTCTCATCTTTGCTCGACGTGTCCCAACTGTTGCTGTCGCTCTCGTAGTAGAGGAAGGCCAAGGCAGAAATCTTTTTGCCCGTGTGTAACCTCTGATAGGCAGAATCCAGATTGTCGGATTTAAGTTTCTTCAGGGAAATCTTTTCTGAATAGAAATTGGTGTCAAATCCTTTTTGATAAACTCCCAGGGAACTGACGAAGTGGTCTCCGTCCTCTACGATGCTGATAGCAAACTTCGGCTCTCCCTTGTTCTGCAGGGCGTTCGGTTTGAACGGCTTGCCCACGTCGTTAATGTAAGTACCTGCCGCCCAGGACAGTTCGAAAGAACGGACGTAGCCATCGCCGTCCTTGTCAACCTTGTTCTTAACACCCTCGTTGTAGATGTGTTGTGCAGAAGTCAATCCAGATACGAGTAGAAGTGCAGATAAACTGATTAAAGCTGCTCTTGTAAGCTTCACCCTCATACCCCCAATCTTAATTAACTTATAAAGAAAGTGTTTATTAAAAATGTTATCCAAAGTTATTTGAGACCATAGCCCGGGCAGACTGTATGAAGAAAACGCAGACAAAGATGAATTCAGCCTTAACGAACACCTATACAAAAAGGAATTATGAACTGTGACTGGTCAAAAACTGACTTAGTACCTTTATTTAAGAAACAAAAAATTAATATAATTATATTGTTTATCTAAGCTTGGGTGGTCATTATGGATAGGGGGGATTCTGACTCTCCAAATCTTACACAAAATGACAAAACAGTCTTGAAAAAAATTTTAGACGCTAAAAAGATTCCAAATAGTGATATAGCAAAAGAGATGAATCTTTCACCTCAAGCGATATTTAAAATAAGGGAAAAATTAGAAGACTGTGGAATTATCAAAGGATACGTACCAATAATTGATTTCAAGAAAATCGGGATAAGTATAATGGCCCTCCTTATTGTTCGTATCTCTCCTGCTATGTGGGATTCTTTTTCAGACTCTCAAATTTCAGAAAAGATATCGGAAGCTCCCTATGTAATCAGCGCTTATAGGGTTGCTGGTGAAAGTGCTTCACACGTCCTCTTGCTGGCTTTTAGAGATACAGACCAGAAGGAGAAGTATATCTCAGAGATTCAGACAAGCTTTGCTGAAGAAGTTCAGCTTAAGAGCGTATTTACTTTTTCCGTGGACAAGATTATCTCGCACAACTCAATCGGGATCTTGCATGAGATAATCGATAAAGAAGAATTTTCACCAGATGACATATTCCTAAACCATATTGAAGAATCATCAGACGATAAATCTTGAACGAGTATAACCAATTTCCTCCGTTTATAAAAAATTGATATTATCAACTAATATCTGCTAACAGCTTTAGAATATCTACGCAAGATATAAGAACTTCGAGAATAGATGTAGATATGTGATAAAAAAGGGGTCAGTATTCCCGCAGAGATTGAAGATCAGTTTGTGCGTTTTTGCAACTGGTTGTTTAAGGATTGTAGCGGGTCTTTGCCTAATGGGGGTATAAGATACTGACTCAAGATTTAAGGTGGGACACTTGAAGAAGTTGACCTTATATCTGCCTTGACACTGGTAGTTCATTTTACTTTAGGAACAGGAGGTTTGATGGATTCCCAGTCTTCTAGAATTAATGGCAGATGAAAGGGTATCTGAAATTGTAGCAATGGCAGAAATAGCACATGAGCGTGTTTTAACAAAAGCAAAAGAAAGGATGAAGAGAGAATTGGAAGCCATAAACACTTTTATTGGGGGGATGAACTGAATGATAAATTTCAATAAGATTGAAGTAAGAAGGTCGATAGACTACTGGCGGTACTTAAGATTAATGATGATAAGTAATCAGTCAAAGCGAACAGATTTTGAGCAGAAAAAACTAATGAGGGAAAATAACAAAATGGGAGAAGACGAAGAAAGATTGACGAACGATATGGATACAATTATATGTAGTCATTGCGATAAAGAAATAACAAGTCCTGCATTGGCTGGTTTGACGCTTGTATGTCCTTATTGTAAAAAATCGGTCAATGGTCAATATTATCATCAATTTGATCCTGATTCAACAAAAGAGTAGCTAACGATAGCCACACAGTAAAAGTAATAGTGTTGCGATTTAACAAAAAAATAAGCCATGGAGGGGTTTTGTATGACAGGTAAAAGGAACAAATCAGAAAAACGTGAGTACCTTAAGACGCATGACTATCTTGAGAAGAGGATTGATGAGAAAAAAAGAGATGCAGACAGGATAGAAACGTCTGAGGAAAATGATGATGCAAGAGTTCTTGAAAAGGGTAAGAAAGAGAATAAGCCTTGGATTCGCTTTTTATGACGTACAAGTCAGTTAGAAATTTCATCCCAGTGTACAAATAAATATAGAACAATGGCAAGTATAAGTCCAATAACTAGAACAAGTAAATCACTTTGAAATGTTCCTAAAAACCACTAAAAACAGCTCCTAGAAATCCAGCAATAAGAATATCCGCAAAATCCTGAGTTTTGCTATCAATTTCAACCATACAAATGAAGTAGATATCAAAGCCTATAAATATCACTCTCTGCCTTTTATCTATAACCCGCTATTTCTTTTCGATATAAATAATAATTATTCTTTACCTAATTTTTATAAGCAGTCCTTTTCTAATTAGCTTCATGGATGAGTTAGAAGTCGCGGAGAAAGCAGCTAGGAAAGCTGGAAGTGTTCATCTAAAGCATTTTAGGAAGGATCACAAGTCGGAGCGGAAAAAAGATAAGAGTTTGTTAACACAGACTGACACAGAAAGTGATGAAGTAATTATTGAAGTTTTAAAGAATAACTTTCCAGAGTATAATTTCTTGGGGGAAGAGTGTGGTTTTGTTGACAACGATAGTGACTTGACTTGGATGATTGATCCGTTGGATGGCACAGCTAATTTCGCTCGTGGAGATCGAGAGTTTTGCAGCGTAGTTAGTTTAGTGAAAGATAAAGAAGCTGTGCTCAGCGCTATGTACTTTTCTGTTTATGATGAATTATACAAAGCTGTAAAGGGAGAAGGTGCGTGGAGAGATGGTGAAAAGTTGAGTGTTAGTTCTAAAAACGATATTTCCGAAATGGACGCGGTTTCTCACATGCCAACCCACGAAGATGAAAGACCTCCGAATCTTGAAATTTATAACAAGATTGTTTCTGAAGTTAACAGGGTTGAAATCCCTCGGACTTGTATTATCAGAAGCTTGGCGAAGTTGGCAGAAGGTAGCATGGATTTCTGTTTCAGAACTTGCATGGATTATTGGGATACCGGAGCAGGTGCTTTACTCGTTGAAGAAGCTGGTGGCGTAGCTACTGATTTCAACGGTGAGACTTTTAACCTAGATTCTGAGAATTATTTAATTTCTAACGGCGTGTGTCATGAATCATTGTTAGATTTGATTAATTCTTAATCTTATCTTTAACTATACTTTTTTGTATCGGGTGAGGAAGTTTTTCTTAAGAAGCGGGTTTGTAAAATCCTATATCTCTACTTTGGTTATAGAGAATTTGCTTTTAGCTCTTCGTATATCTTCTTCCGATGCTTCTGTTCTCAATTTTTTGTACATCTCTCGTAGTTTGTTTTCCCAACGGCCTCTCTGGTATGTTAAGACTTCTACTTGGTCCGCTCCTCCCCTTCCAGTTACTTGCACATCTGCGATAGGGTTTGAAGTGTCTTCTGGCGAGTTTATCAAATCTTTCACTCGAAGCACAAGTTCGCCTTCATCTTCAGTTTCTATTAATTCGTCTCCGAAGTAATGTCTTCTTAAGTATATTTGCAACCCTTCTCTTCTAAATAAGTATTGGGCGACTGCGCTGTCTTTTTCACGATGTTCTGGACCTCCTTCCCCGTAGTTTGTTGCTAGAGTTCTGGCGGCGTCTACCAATTCCAAATTTTCCAATATTTCAGCCAGTCTTTCTTTTCTGAGTTCAAGTTCTAACTCGTTCATCTTGTTGGATAGAAACGTGACATTCTTTATATTATTTACGTCTTTAGAGTAGCCAAGTTTTAATAATTTAAACTCTGAAATTCCTTTATTGTCTGTAAGTTAAGTAATTGAAAGAATTTTTTACTATAAAGTAACAAATAATTTATAAACTGTTTTAAAGCGTAAAAAAATCGCCCACTATCTATAACCCCTGAAGGGGATAGCCCCACCCAGATTCGAACTGGGGTCGCGCGGCCCAAAACCGCGCATGATTGGCCGCTACACTATGGGGCTATATCAACCTCTAAACATATAGAATTCTCAACTGCTTTTTAACACTTTCCATTCACTCATCGTAAAGAAGCAAAGGTTCATAAGAACTCAAATGCTGCACAGGAGTTAAACGACTAAACACAAGATCCCCGCCATCCATCTTAACATCTCCCAAAACTAGTTGCTTGTCACCAGCAACGTAAGTCAAGCCACCAACATATCTCAACTCCGTCGGTGCACTCGCACCAGCCAACCTAACCTCAGCAACTTCTACCGGTTCAAAAAAACCTTCAACATCCTCGAAATCTCTTTCAGGCAAGTGCTCCAAAACCCTTTCATCAATAGCCATACACAGAGAAATAGTTAATATAACAATATTTAAATCTAATGTTTCCACAATTTAAGAATTGATGAAAAACAAAACCTGGATATTAATAATCCTATTACTAGCCCTAACCGTAAGGATATATCCACTACAAAACTACACAGAATGGGATGAAAGCATCTACCTACAACACGCCGAATACATAGACGAAGGAAAAAACAACTACAACGAATGGCAATTAAGACCCCCGCTGGTAAGCATCTTGATAGCCGAGGCATGGCAAGTATGGGATCACATATACGCAGCACAAATACTCATAAACATCTTAGCCGCGCTCATAGTAATACCCATATACTATATAGGAAAGAAACTACACAGCAAGAAAGCCGGACAATTCTCAAGCCTACTCGTCGCAATCTATCCCCTATTTGTAAGAAACGGACACATGATCCTCACAGACAGCATACTAGCCACCTTCCTAGCCACCACACTCCTACTAACACTTAAGCAAGAAAAAACCAGGTCTTTAATAGCAGGACTAATAGGAGGCTTGGCAATACTCACCAAATTCACAGCACTCGCACCACTAGCAATACTAGGACTCTACCACTACTGGAAAGAACGGAAAAAACTACCTAAGAAAACCCTCCTCTACACAATAGGAACACTAATACCTGTCATTCCCTACCTAGCGTGGAACCAAAAAATGTTCGGCAACATGCTACAACCATTCATCCAAAGCGCAAGAGTAGCAAGCACCGCAGGAAGCCAACAATGGATATATCCTGTCCTAACGATACCCCTAATGCTAGGCCTAGCACTTTACACCTGGCAAAGCAAAAAAGACCGAGAATACCTCACCATCGCAACCCTATGGACTGTAACAGTAACTCTCGGCGTGATAACAATACACATAGAACCACGATACCTCATACCCGCCGTCCTACCATTCATACCACTAGCAGGAATAGGATACACCGACACGACAGAAAAACTAAAATGGAAACACGCCACCACCACCGCCATAGCTTTAATAACAATATTCAGCCTACCCGCATTTACCTACTTCCAATACAACCCAACAGTCAATTGGAAGACACCCACGATAAAAGCAACCGAATACATAAACCAAAACAACATTACCGAAAAGATATGCGCGACAAAAGACTATCCCGTCTATGCATACTACACACAAAACAAAATAAACGTAGTAGACGGCCCTCACTTCGAAGAATACTATCCACAAATACTACGAGGAAGTTGCATCCTAACAGTATACAAAAACAGAGATCAAATCCCAACAATAAGCTGGGCAGATCAACAACCACGCCTCCAAGAGATATACGAAAACGAAAAACTAAAGCTATACCGCTACCACTGATAAAAAAATAAATATTTTTAAATACCACAGGGTTTTTGTAGCTACTAATGGGTTGGAAAACATTTGTAAGGAATAGACTACTAGAAAGCGCGTCCGAACACAGAAGAAATGGAGATACAGGATTAACCTACCACGCTAAAATGGCAGCATTATCTTCTTTCGCTGGCGCCGGACAAGTACTCCCCAAATGGCAAGAAGAATTTGCAGATATTCTAGGAGTAGCAAAAGATGAATTCACCCAATACGACGTATACGTCGGAACCCTACTAGGAAACGTTATCAATGCATCAGCAGCGGCAGGAATAAAAGAAGACGGATGGTTTGTAGGACAAGCCGCAGATTACCTCCACACCCAAACCGGAGTACCAGTAGATGAAGCTAGTAACGCAATACTCCTAGGACTAAGCATTTGGGGAACAACAACCAACTTTTACCGTATGTGCCACAACATCGAAACACGAAAACCCTCCCCCGCCGTAGGACCCCTAGCAGCGATGAAAAACGTTCCATGGGGTGTATACCAAGCAGGAAAGAAAATATTCGAAAACCTCCCTGAATCCACACAAGAAAATATAAGAAAATTCTGGGAAGAAGGAAACTTAGAAGCCCGAGTAGCAAAATCATACCACAAATCAAGAGTTAGAGAACTTAAAGCAGAAACAACCGCCCACCTAAAATACACCAAAGAATGGACAGGCAAAAAACTAAGAGAAATAGCAGAAGGAACAGACACATACATAGACCTAGCATACCACGCCGTCGAAGCAAGCTTTCGTAAACATTAAATAAAACAACATCATCCCAAAACAACGATGAAGATAAATTCTGTCGAACTCAAAAACATCAGATCGTACGACCACGAAAAAGTTGAATTCCCTGAAGGAACAGTACTCCTAAGCGGGGACATAGGAAGCGGAAAAAGCAGCATCCTACTAGCAATTGAATTCGCAATCTTCGGCATCAAAAGAGGAAGTCTACCAGGCACCGCCCTCCTAAGACATGGAGAAAAACACGGCTGGGTAAAACTAAACTTCACACTTGAACACAAAGACGTAACCATCTACAGAAGCCTCGAAAGAACCAAAGATTCAGTTACGCAAGACAACGGATACATCACCATCGATGGCAAAAAATTCGAAGGAACCCCCACAGAACTAAAAGCCAAAATAATAGACATGCTAGGATATCCAAAAGAACTAGTAACCAAATCCAAAAGCCTCATCTACCGCTACACGGTCTACACACCACAAGAAGCTATGAAACAAATCCTCATGGAAGGCGACGATCAACG
Source organism: uncultured Methanosarcinales archaeon (assembly GCA_964398115.1). Lineage (GTDB taxonomy): Archaea > Nanobdellota > Nanobdellia > Woesearchaeales > CAYNLP01 > CAYNLP01. Next base: position 15,631 of record CAYNLP010000016.1, read on the forward strand.
CCTAGACACCCTAAGAAAAATATTCAACATCGATAAATACAAAAGAATAAAAGAAAACGCAGCACTCCTCGCCAGAGACTTAAGAAGCGACAAGAAAATCTACAAAAAAAGAATAGAAGACCTAGACGATACTAAAGAAAAACTAGACAACAAAAAAACCGAATTAAAACAAAACAAAGAAGACCTAGAAGATATAAAAGACGACATAGACAAAATCGAAGAAAAAGTAGAAAACGCGAAAGAAAAAGTAGAAGAAATAGAAAAACAAAACCAACGAAGAAACAAAGCCGAAAAACAATACGAACTCGCAAAAAACAACCTAGACAACAAAAAAGAAAAACTAGAAACAAACCAAGAACAACAAGAAAAACTCAAACAACAAATCAAACAAATCAAAAAAGAACTAGAAGACAAAGGCATAGAAAAACTCGACAAAATCGAAAAACAAATCGAACAAAAAGAAAAACAAATACAACAATTAGAAGACAAAATAAGCCAAGTAAAACAAAAAGAAGCTAAAAGAAAAACACAGAAAGAACAAGCAAAAGAAATCAAACAAAAAATAACAAACATGGACGAATGCCCTGTATGCAAACAAAAAGTAACACAAGAACACAAACAAGACGTGAAAAAAGAACAAAAAGAAAAAATCAAAGACATCAACCAACGATTACAAAAAGCAAAAGTAGCCAAGAAAAAAATTTCAGACAAAATAGATACACAAAAAGAAAACCTCGAAAAATTAAGAAAAAAAGAAAAAGAACTAGCCAGTATCAAAGAAAAACAAAAACGCCTAGAAGAAAAACAAGAAAACTTCACCGAATTAGAAAAGGAACAAGAAAACATTCAAGACGCCATTTCTGACTTGAAAGAAAGCATAGACGAATGGAAAAACCAATTAGAAGAAACCGAAGACTTATCCGACAAGTTAGAAAAAGCAAAAGAACGACACAAAAAACTCAGAAACAAAATAAACGATAAAAAAATGGAAAAAACCCGTCTAGAAACAGAAATCAAAAACTTAAACGAAAACATCGAAGACTTGGAAGAAAGCGTAGAAGAAATGAAACAATCCAAAGAAAAACTCGACAAAATAAAAGAAACCCTAGAATGGATCGACGAATACTTCGTCAAAGTCATGGACGTCATGGAAAAACAAGTAATGCTAAGAATATACAACGAATTCAACGAATACTTCATCGAATGGTTCAACACACTAATGGAAGACGAAAGCGTTAACGTACGCTTAGACGAACAATTCGCACCCGTAATAGTACAAGACGGATACGAAACCACCATAGAAAACCTAAGCGGAGGAGAAAGAACCAGCGTAGCACTAGCATACCGACTAAGCTTAAACAAAGTAATAAACGACTTTGTAGGAACTATCAAAACCAAAAATCTCATAATCCTTGACGAACCAACCGACGGGTTCAGCAACGACCAACTAGACAAAGTAAGAGACGTACTACAACAACTAGACATAAACCAAGTAATTGTAGTAAGCCACGAAGCCAAAATGGAAACTTATGTAGACAACATAATAGAAATAGCCAAGCAAAACAACAAGAGCAGGATTGTGTAAAAAGATTTAAATACACAAATCGACCAAAAAACGTTTGATGGAAAGACGTCACAAAGAATACTTATTCACAGCAATCGTAATCTTCTTCGTAATAGCTGTCGCACTCAACCCAATAGAAGTAAACACGGAAGGACAAGCAGCAAAGCAACAACAAAAAGCTAACACGCCACACGTAGAACTCATAAGCCCCGGCCCTCAAAGCACTTTACACACAAAAACACAAACATTCATCTACAAACCACAATCAACCACTTACGAAGTGAACTGCACCGTACTGGTAAACGATCAAAAAGTAGACACACACCAGCTAAGCCCTGGACAGCAGGGCGTGGCAAAAGCCGAACTACCCCTCGGCTACCACACATGGAAAGTACAATGCGACTTACTCAACGAAAGAACCATTTCAAGCCCAGAATGGAACTTCAAAGTTAAAACTCCAGAAAGCCTCGAGCAAAACCAGAACAGTTTCAGACAAGTAACCGGGCAAGCCACAGACACAGATATCCAATACGATGAGCGCGGTATATACATAGCACTGATAATAATAGGATCCTTTATCTGGATAGCACAAATCCGTAAGAACAATTAAAAACTTCTAAAACATCCCCTTCAAACGTGAAAGGGGTGAATTGATGATGGAACAAGACATAGAAGACAACAAGCTACAAATAGGTGATGAAGCACCCAACTTCAACCTACCAAGCATCGAAGGACAAAACTATAATCTAAACGACTTTCAAAAAGACATACTCGTAGTCGTATTCACATGCAACCACTGCCCATACGCACAAAGCTACCAACAACGCCTATACAAACTTCAGGAAGAATTCGACGAAGTAAACTTCGTCGGAATCAATAGCAACGACGCCGAAGCATATCCTGAAGACAGCTTTGAAGAAATGAAGAAAAGAACGGAAGAATTCAACTTCCCATACCTACGAGATGAAGACCAAGAAGTAGCGAAGAAATACGGCGCGCAACTAACACCAGAAGTGTTCGTGTTCGACGAAAACCGAGAATTAAGATATCACGGAAGGATTGACGACAACTGGAAAAGCGAACAAGAAGTAGAAAACGAAGACCTCCGAAACGCACTCCTATCCCTATTGAAAGGAGAAGAAATAGAAAACCCTGAAACACCCGCCGTCGGTTGCTCAATCAAATGGCACGGATAAACTTATAAACAAATCTTTAATTCTCAAAAAACTAGATGGGGCAGTGGTCTAGTTTGGTATGATACCACCCCGGGGCGGTGGTGATCGGGGGTTCGAATCCTCCCTGTCCCACTTTTATAGAAACCTATATAAATAAAGGCTTATAAAAAAAGAAGTGGAGGAGAGTATGAAAAAATTAATACTTATTCTTGGAATGTTACTTCTCCTACCAAGTGCTACAGCCTTTAGTGTAAACTTTCAAAACTTGAACAACAGCGTCTATCCTAACCAAACCGCCACTTATCAAATGACCATCAACAATGACAAAGGGTTTGAAAATCAATTCCAAATAAGCACTAGAGACCCAAACTATGTTGTTAGTACCGATCCGAGCGTTGGGAAAATCCCAAGCTTTTCAGCCAAAACCTACACCGTGATGATAACTCCAAAAAGAGGAGTTAGTGAAGGACCTCACGCAGTGCCTATAAAGATAAAGTCAATAACTTCAGGACAATTCAAAGAAGACACTTTGCTACTAAATGTAAAGCCAAGAAGTCCCTTCGGCGGGGAATACAGGCCGGCTGTAAGGCTAGAAGTAGAAGCACCTAGTGAAGTTGACCCTAGAGAGAAAGTGCCCGTCACTCTGAACATGGAGAATCAAAACCCTCGAGACATGCCGGAACTACAAGTATACGTCGATGGTGAAGTATTCGGTAAAGAATACCAGATACATTTGAACCCGTTAGAGTCAAAAAGTAATGAACTTCTTTTCAGACCTGACCCGACAATAGAGCCAGGAATTTACACCTTAACCGTGAAACTCGTACTTGAAAACAGAAGCATAGCAGAAAGCACTCAAGACTTTGAAGTGATTAATTACTCCAACATCGTAGAGAAAGAGGAAAAGGTAACCAACTTTTTCAAAATCACGAAAGACTTAACCCTAACCAACGATGGCAATGTGGAAAAAGTAGCAAGGAAAAAAGTGAAATACCCATTCTATCAAGACCTATTCGTATCATTTCAACCTGAACCTGAAACCACGACAGAAAATGGTAAAGAATTCTATGTTTGGAGTCAAGAATTAGAACCTCAAGAAACATTTGAAATCACGATAACGGAAAATTATAGAATACCAGTTTTCATCTTCTTCGCACTCGTAATAGCCATAGTTGGTTACTACGTATTCCGAAGCCCAATAGTAATAAGCAAGAGAAGTGTAGCTGTAGACACGGACAGTGACAAAACCGCGATCAAAGTAATACTGGAAGTGAAGAATAGAAGCAACAAACCAGTAAGTAACGTCACAGTACTTGACAAACTACCCAACATTGCAGACTTTGTTAAAAAAGAAGAACCCGGAACGTTACAACCAGAAAAAGTAGTCAGTAGCGAAAGCAAAGGAACAAGCATAAGATGGGAACTACCAAGACTTGAACCACATGAAGAAAGAATAATCAGCTACCAAGCTAAGTGCAAACTACAAATAATAGGCGGGATGAAACTACCACCTAGCAAGGTGAAGTTCGAAACTGAAAAAGGCAAGGAAAGAGACACCCTATCAAACACTGCAAGCGTGGTAGAAGCATAAGCAAAACTTTATAAACTAATCCAGAATTTTTTCTACACAACAAACCCTCCATAGCTCAACGGAAGAGCACTCGGCTGTAGACCGAGGTGTTCCAGGTTCAAATCCTGGTGGGGGGATTGTTTTATTCTATCTCTTTCATAACGCTTGTCAGGATGTCTTT
>CAYNLP010000017.1:0-17407 GCA_964398115.1 uncultured Methanosarcinales archaeon
TGGTTCTTTTACGGATAGTCAGTTTAGGAGTCAGGTGGTGACGTGGACTTGGTATGTGGAGGTGGAGTCTGATCCGGGTTCTTCTGAGGATGGTGTTCAGAAGGTTTGGCTTCGGAATGAGGATGATTGGGCGGATCACAAGTTGTTTCTGAATGTTAGTGATTATCAGTTTGGTCATGGTGGTTTTGATCGTTGGTTGTTTCCGTTGACGTATTTTGAGCCTGAGCGTAATTATACTGAGTATTTGTGGGATATGGTTGTTTGGACTCCCACGAATGGAACATCGTCTGGGGATGGGATGAATGTGACTCAGAATGACACGGTGGAGGGTAATCGGACAACTCTCGGTGTGGATGTGAATGGTGATGGTAGTGTGAACATTTTTGATTTGGTTGAGGTGGCTAGGAATATTGGTAGTGGTGATTCGATTTATGATTTGAATGGTGATGGTAGCGTCAACGTTTTTGATTTGATAACTATTGTGCAACGGATCGTGGGAGAGAAAACATCCAATGGAGGTGGTGGGGATGTGCCGGTTCCTGAGAGACCTGGATATCCTAGTTTTGAAGAAGTAGGTGAGGGCGTGAACGTATCTTGGGATGGTGTTGAGAACGCGTCGAGTTATAGCTATTCTTCTGCTGTTGGGGATGGCAATACTAGTGAAACTTATGTGGTTTTGGATTTGTCTGATGATGATTGGTTCTGCGTAAGAAGCGTAAATAAGGAGGGTGTGGAGAGTGAGGATCAGGCTTGTAATTCATACACTGCAGAAGAAGAGGATACTACTAATGATACGCAAGCGGGAGAAGACATTGTCAATGAGAACATTACTTGGAGCTCTACTTTTGAAGATGTGGGTCAGATCTGGCCAGATGGTATAGAACCAGGAGATCCGAGCGAATGTGAAGCCACTTCTCCAAACAGGTGTTGGTGGGTGGATGCACAAGCACCTGATGGAGGAGACGGAAGCTACGAAAATCCTTACAACAGCTTTGAAAAAGTCGTAGGATGGTGGGAGCCCAGCGGCCAGGGTTGGGATAATTATCGCCGAGGAAAATTGGAAGGTGGAGATCACCTTTATGTGAAAGGAACTTTCAGAGTGTCGGATGAGGATGAATGGAACGAAACGAGGCGAATACAATTTAACGATGCTGAACAATTTGGGACATCTGATAATCCAACCGTTGTGAAGAGTTGGAAGGGAGAACCTAGGGCCGTGTTTGATGGAGAGTTTGAACACACTGACTTGATAAGGTTCCGATCAGCCGCGGACCTAAACACAGGGATAAAACTTCAGAATATAGAGTTGAAGAACGCTATGTCTCGAGGCATAGAGGTGGGAGAGTATATTGGCTGGGCTCTGGTGAGAAACATCTACGTCCATGACAATATAGGTGATGGAAATATGGGAACAGGAGGAGGTATTCTCTTTAGGATGGCGACAGGACTTCACAATTACACATTGGAGCATAGCCTCTTCCATGACAACACTCTGAACAATACAGGAGGCTCTACGAACAACTTGGGAGGGATAAACGTGCTTTCTGAGTCAACTGCGGATCCTAGTTCAGTTATAACTGTAAGGGATAACGAGGCCTTTGATGAGTATCATGCAGTCAGACATAAGCATTCTGGAGATGTGAAGATGGAAGCGTACAGGAATGTTTTGCACGACAGTGAATCTGCGTTCTATATCAGGACTGCCCAGAATGATATTCACCATAATCTTATTTATGATAATGATCAAGCCTTCAGAGTTTGGGATGCGAACCGACAAGCAGATTCAGAGTATTTCATACATGATAACACGATATATAATACGCCTAAGATATCAGGGGTTTTGAGCGATGATCCGGATTATACCCGGGCCATACATTTCTACGATAATCTTTACTCTGTGAATTCATCAGTAGAAGGAGTTTATACATTGTCTAGATGGTCATCTGAGTACGGCGTTAATATTTCTCTCTGGAGTTGGAGTAACAATCTCTATGACTTCCCCTCTGCAAATCCTTTCGTTTATCATAATGAGATTGGTTCTGGAGATACGTTAGAACTTAGTTTTGATGAAGCTATGAATCACTTTGGAGAAAATAACTACGTAAGGGCGGATCCGATGTTGGCAAATCCAGAAAACGGCAATTTCAGCTTACTTCCCAGCTCACCGGCGATCGGGGCAGCAAGTGACGGTGGAAACATCGGAGCTATAGAATAAAGAATATTTTAGATGTTTCTGTAAATTTCTTGCATCATCTGTGCGTCGCCTTCCAAATTTGGGCTTTCACTGATGACGACGCCTTTACAACTGAAGTCTTTCAAAGCCTGTAAAAGTTCCTCATATTCTAGGTCGCTTTCTTTCAAATTAACGTGGTTTTGCTCTCCTTTCTCACCATACTCTATTCCACTGATGTGGCAGTGCATGTTGTCCAAAACGTCTCTGCCAAGGCCTTTTTCTAACTCTTCCAAGATTTCTGAGAATTTATCGTAGTTATTCCAACCACCATTGTTCCTTGCGTGTTTGTGGCTGAAGTCAATACAGGGCAGGACTTGATCAATTTCCTGACTCAAACGAATTATTTCGGGCAAGTCTCCCATTTGTTTTGGACTGCCGGTGAGCTCCGGTCGTATCCAAACGTTGATGTCTTCATCTTGTAATTTATTCACTACTTTTTGTAATTCTAACTTGATTGTCTCGTAAACTTCCTCTGGCTTTCTACTCAGATAGTAGCCAGGGTGGAAGGTAATGCTGTAGGCGCCACACCAGTCTGCGACTTTCGCCGTTTTGTAAACCCTTTCTCGACTTGCTGCTCTCTTCTCGTCCTCTTCCGCGTTCAAATTAATGTAGTAAGGGCCGTGTGCAGTAAGAACGGTACCTACTTCTTCCCTGGCTTCGTTGATGTCTTTCGCCGTGTTTTCTCCCATGCGCACGCCGTGGACGAACTCGAGTTCCATAGCGCCGAGGCCGAGTTCTTTACAGTATTTGACCCCGTTCAAGCTACTCCTCTTATCTAAACTTTTAGGAATACCAGCAGGTCCGAAAACTAGTTCTTCCATTTATTGTTCCTCCAACGCTTCAATAATTGCAGTGCAGTAATGTGGTAGGTCGGGTGGGAACCTTGCCGTGATTAAATTATCATCTACGACACACTCGCTATCAATGTAAGTAGCACCTGCGTTTTCGACATCATCTTTTATGCTGTGATAGCAAGTCATTTCTCTCCCTTCAACAACGCCTGCACTTATTGGCAGCCAAGCGGCGTGGCAAATAGCTCCAATTACGTTTCCTTCGTTATCCATTTCTCGAATGAATTCTTTCGCTACATCTTTCGTTCTTAACACGTCGGGGCATTTCCTTCCGCCAGGGATTAATACAGCGTCGAACTTGCTAGCGTTTAACTCATTAATTTTTTTATCTACTATGCAGGGATATCCATGTTCACTTTCACGGTCTTCTCCATCAACGCTTGCTACTGTGACGTCAGCACCGGCTTCTTCCAATCTGAGTCTTGGATAGTGTAGTTCTAAATCTTCGTGACCGTCTTCAGCTAAGACTACAACTTTTTTACCTTGTAAGCCCATAAATTACCACCTCAAACTAGGCGAAATATTGTAGTGTTTAAAAAATTAGTGAGAAAAAATAAAAAATGTGTTTTTTTAGGATGTGGCTTGTCGATAGTTTTCTTGAACTTGATCCCAATTGACCACGTTCCACCATTCTTGGATGTACTCGCCTCTCCTGTTGCTGTACTTCTTGTAGTACGAGTGTTCCCAGACGTCAAGTCCGAGTATTGGTGTTCTTCCATCACTTAGTGGAGTGTCTTGGTTTGGGGTTGTTTCTACTTGTAAGTTTCCTTTCCTATCTACGGTTAACCACGCCCATCCACTTCCGAACACGCTTCCTGCAGCGTTTGAAAACTTTTCTTTGAACTTTTTGAAACTGTCAAATTCTTCATTTAATGCTTCTTTTAACTCTCCGGTTGGCTCTCCGCTTTTTGATGCTGGACACATCACTTTCCAGAAGAGTTTGTGATTAACGAATCCTCCTCCATTTTGCCTGACTTTTGTCCTTATGTTCTTTGGAACTGATTTCAAATCTGCTAAAATTTTTTCCGCTGGTTTGTTTTCCAGTTTAGTTCCTTTTATTGCGTTGTTAAAATTGTCGGTGTATCCTTGATGATGTTTGTCATGATGTAATCTCATTGTTTTGGCATCGATATGTGGTTCTAATGCGTCATAGTCGTATGGTAAATCTGGTAGTTTTTCCATTTTCCCAATCACCCATTTCTTCGAGAAGGTCTCTTTGTTTTTAAAGATTACATTTAATATTTGTCTATATTGAAAAGAAATGTTTTTTACCAACATTTATAAGCTTAACAAGATACAAACAGGTTATGTTAGTCAAGATAGGACTTGTGATATTGGCTCTAATAGTAGTTTATCTCTTATTCAAACTTATCAAGAGTTTTTTTGTGATAGCCATAAATTCTGTGATTGGATTGTTTGCCTTGATGGGTTTCAACACGGTGTTTGGTACTAACGTAGCCGTCAATTTTTGGAGTGTTATAATCACGGCTATAGCTGGTATTTTTGGCTTTATATTTGTGATAGCTGCTCACTTCCTAGGTTGGGCGTTTTGATCTGGGAGTGGTTGAGGCTCTGCGGGTAGTTCGAATGTAGAACTTGGCACGTTTCTCGTGATCGTTTGGGCGGTGAGTTCAACCTCGTAATTTGGTTCTACACTGTGGAAGTATACTAGGATTCCATCTTCCGTTCTACAATCTGTGCTTGTACTGTTTGGACTTTCCACTTTGTAACAGGTTGCTTGCACTCCTGCTTCTGTTCTAGTTCTTGTTTTTGTCACAGTGGCTTGTTCTGGAAGGCTAGCGTTTATGGGGTGAGGTGGTTTTTCTTGTGGGATTCTGTAACAAGTTGTCTTGTCGGTTTTTCGGCACACTACAACCTTGTCATTTAGGATGTAGAAGCTTTCGTTCTTGAACTTTCTTAGGCTTTGATTGCCTTTTACTGCTATGACTTGTGTTCCTGTTATCCTTTCTCCTCTTACTGTGTTAACCACGTTGTATGTGGCTTTGTATGTTGGTTTGTTTTGTAATAAACTTTCGAGTTCGGATCTAGCACTAACACTTGGTTCATCTTCTTTTGATTGTTCTGGAACTTCTTCAGTTTGGTTGGGTTGTTCATTTGTTTGTTCGGGTGGTTGTTGGAATTCTTGTCCTTGTTCGCAAGCCGCTAATAGGAAGGTTAGAACGATGAGTGTTAGGAAAAAGGTTTTGTATTTCATCAATTTGAAAAAAGGATTACATCTTTTATAAGGTTATTGCCGTGCTCTTTGTTTGCCTTTGTCTAAGCTTATCTTCGCTTGGACTTTGTTGTGCATTCTTTGTAGGAATTCTTTCTTGTCTTCCATTTTCATTATGTCGCTGTATCCCATCGCGATTAGGTTGAATGCGAATGGGCTGGGTATTTCGTTAAATTCTTCTACAATTTCTATACTTCCATCTTCTACTCCTTCTAGGACTTCTATGGCGTGTTGTATATCCATTAAGTCTTCTAATACTTCTCTACGAGCTTCTTCTAAAATTGGGAATTCATCATCTATTTTCTTCACCGCGCTCAATAGTAATTTGCTGCTGACTTGTTGCTTGCCCACACTTTTTTTATGTCCTTTATATCTGCGTAGTATCATTAGTGCTCTCGCGGCGCAGTGTCTGAATCTTCTTTTCAATACTTCGGTTTTTTCCAAAGCTCTTTTCATGACTTCTCGAAGTTCGTTGCTTTTCAATAGTTTGAAAGCTCTTCTTGCTGGTAAGGGTTTGTTGCTGGATATGTAGAAGCCGTTGTCGTCAATTCCTATCTCTACATCTCTACCGGTAATTTTGGATATTGCGTATGCGACGGCTCGGCTTAAAACATCGTTTGTTCTACGTCCGTAGAGTGTGTGGAACACTACATATCTTTTATGATCTTCAGTGTAATGTTCTAAAACAATTTTTCTGTCGTGAGGTATCTCCATAAATTCGTATTGTTCTTTGAAGAATTCGTAAATGCTGTTGGCGCTGTTGTCATCAACGTATAGATAGTCGTGTATGAATTCCATAACCTCTTCTTTATCTTTGTCTTGGTCGAATAAGTCTTCCATGTATCTTCTGAATTTTTGCATTTCAATGGCGAGATCATAGCTTAACGGTAGCATTTCACTATACCAGCTTGGCACGGTTGGAGTGTCAGCACTAGTCGCTCTTACTTGCGCGGTCATGCCGTTGCTGTATCTGAATTGATATGTTTCTCCTCCTAGTACGAAAATATCTCCCTTACGAAGTTTTTCTAAGAAGGGTTCTGCAATGAATCCAATGAGTTCGTCTCCCATCTTAACACGGACATTTGTTTCGTCAGGTATTGTTCCAATATTGGTCATGTAAATAACTCGGGCCATTTTCCCTCGTTTGCCCATCATACCATCTTCTTCGTCAACCCAAATCTTTGCGTAAACGTTTCGATCTTCTAACTTGCTGTGTTCTCCTTTCAAATAGTCAAGGATGTCATTGAAGTCGCTTCGGTCAAGGTTGACGTAGTTGTAGCTTTTCTTTACCGTTTGCCAACACTCTTCAACAGGAAGTGGTTCTTCAAGTGCTAGGCCGAATACTTGTTGTGCTAACACGTCCAAGCAGTTGGTGGGGATGTCTACTTTGTCAATGTTGTCTTCTAATGCTTGTTTTAGTAAAACGCTGCATTCTATCAGGTCGTCTCTGTCTAAAACTATTATTCTTCCTTTAGCGGTGTCGTGTAATTTGTGACCGCTACGTCCAATCCTTTGAAGTGCTCGAGCTGTGCTTTTTGGACTTCCTAATAATATGACTAGGTCGATGTAGCCGATGTCAATGCCTAGTTCGAGGCTGGTGCTTGACACGACTGCTTGTAAGTCGCCGTTTTTGAGCTTTGTTTCGATATCATGCCTTAGTTCTTTGCTTAGGCTGCCGTGGTGTGCTCCGATGAAACTTCCTTTTTCGGCGAGTTCTTGTTTTTCTTCGTCGCTTAATTCTTCGTATTGTTCTTCTGGGTCGTCGATCCTTAAATAATTGTTTGGGAACTTTTGCTTTAAATGGTGAACGACTCTTTCGGTAGCGCTACGTGTATTGGTAAAGATAAGTGTGGATCGGTGTTCTTGAATGAGTTCATCCATTTGTTTGTACATTTCTGCATGTGTCTTTTCGTGCGGTGTGTTAATCAAATCACTAACTGGAGTTTGCACTTCTAAGTCTAGTTGTTTGATGAACTGTACGTCTACAATCTTGCAACGTCTCGGTATTTTTTCTTCATAGTTTTCGTAACCGACGAGGTACTTTGCAACTTCATCTAATGGCGCTACCGTCGCACTTAATCCTATTCTGGTGAAGTTGGTTCGGCGTTGTAACCTTTCGAGGGTGAGGCTTAAGTGTACTCCTCTTTTACCACTTGCGATACTGTGTACTTCGTCGACAATCGTCCATTGAACGTCTTCAAAGTTTTTCACAAATTTTTTCGTGGTAAGCATGATTGCCAAGCTTTCCGGGGTGGTGATGATAATGTGTGGCGGGTTTTCTCTCATTTCTCTCTTTTCTTTCTGTGTTGTATCTCCTGTTCTAAGTCCGATTCGTATTCCGAGTTCTTCTTCCGCTAGTTCTTTCATTCCTTGTAGTGGTTCTTTTAAATTCACGTTGATATCTCGACTTAAAGCTTTGAGTGGACTGACGTATACGCAGTAGATTTTGTCTTCTAACTTGTCTTTCTGACTTAGATCTACGAGTTCGTTTAAGATGGCGCCGAACGCTGCGAGTGTTTTTCCACTTCCAGTGGGGCTGCTAACGAGGGTGTTTTCTCTCTGGTGTATGTTCATCAAAGCATACTTTTGGGGTGGACTAAAGCCGTCGAACTGGTTGAACCACCATTCTTCTAGTAAGGGATGCATTATGTTCCTTATCGTTTCATCCTCGTACGGCTCTTCCTGAAATTTTATTCGGTCAGACATAACAAACTTTTGAAGAAGTCAAACGTTTAAATAGGTTGGGTAGGCATGTGTCCAGTGCCTATCTGGGTATGTAGAAATCACCGTTGTATCCAAGTGCTTTCACTTCTTTACCTTCAAAAATTATAGTTTCTGGATATGTATGAGTTACGTTCTCTTGTAAAAATTTTAGTAAAGATCGGGGTATTGCGTACCTGTTAGTTCCTTCTAAACCTTCAGGTTGAACTCTTTCCTGCCTTACTCTCTTAGCTAGTTCACTCTCTTCTTCAGGATCGAAATCCATAACATAGCAAAGATAGTTGTTAGAAATTTTTAAACTTTTACAATTCAATGTAATCTCGTAAAGTATTAACGATTTCTGTACTGGTTTCGTAATCTATTTTGTCAACGTCATCCATGTCTATCCATTCCAACTCGGCGGGTTGCTCCCAATCCGTCGTTGTCTCTTCAGGAATTTCTCCCTCCCACTCCGTGATCATGTAAACGTAAAACCACACGTTTATCTCATCAACTTTTAATTCGGTTAAGTAATTGAAGTCATGAATTTCTACGCCGAGTTCTTCTCTTACTTCACGTTTTAAAGCAGTGATGCGATAGTCTTCATCACCTTCTTTATCCTCCTCTTCAACACCGCCGTTGGGTAGGAAAGTATCGCCGTCTGGTCGGTGCTCTATCAAAATCTCACCATCTTTATAGAAGAGGAATACTACTGCTTCTCCGTAACCTTCTCTTTCCGTGTTCATCTATAGTTTCCTATCATGGTTGATTTAAATACGTTATGGCTTCCATTAGTTACTATCGTAAAGTTTAAAAAATATTTTTGATTAAGAGTTAATGATGGCAATAGATGAAGTAGTTGAGAAAAGCAGCATAGAATTTGAAGAATCTTTGCCTCTAGAACAATTTCGTGATTTTATGAGATACATGGCTAGAAATTCCGACATTGAATTATCTTGGAAGCAAAACTTTGGTGAACGCTATTCTGGAGAAGACTCTACGCGGCTAAACGCTGGTATATCAGGGAATGCTAGATTGAGAGATGGAGAATATCTAAACTTCCGAGCTGATCTAGAAGTTACCCATTCTGCGGGTTCTCCTCCATTAACGAGTGAATTTGGAGTTAACAGGTTTTTCTTTGAAATACCGAGAACTTATAGAGCTGAAGGATTTCCTGAAGAACATCGGGAACTGATAGAAAGATTTTATGATAGATATCAAGATTTTCTTGAATTATTCGATAGGAGATAATCTAGAATAAGTTTTCCATAACTTTTTCGGGTTTGAATTTTTCTAAGTCTTCATAGTCTTGTCCTATTCCTATGTACATTATTGGCTTTCCGGTCACATAGCTTATGGATATGGCGGCGCCTCCTTTTTCATCCACGTCGGCTTTTGAAAGTATGATGTCGTCGATACCTATGGATTCGTCAAACTTCTTTGCTTGTTCGACGCAATCATTACCTACAGTACTTTCACCAACGAAGAATTTAAGGTCAGGCTCGTTAACTTCCACTAATTTCTTTAATTCTCTCATCAAATTCTTATTACTGTGTAATCTGCCGGCAGTGTCGATAAGTACTACGTCTATGTCGTTGCTCTCTGCGTGTTCAACCGCGTCGTACGCTACCGCGGCGGGGTCGCTTTCGTACTCGTGCTGTATCATCTTCACTCCTAGGTTGTCAGCGTGTTTTCCCAGTTGTTCCATGCTGGCGGCTCTGAAAGTATCTGCGGCGGCGAACACCACACTCAAATCGTTGTCCATCAACATCTTGGCTACTTTGGCTAATGTGGTTGTCTTGCCGCTTCCGTTGACACCGACAAAAGCTATCACATACGGCTTATCATTTTCTTTTATCCTTTGTAGTAAGTCTTTACTATCAGTTTTTAGCAAGTCTTGTATAGAATTCTTTAATGATTCAGTAACTTTTTCTTCTAAGCTTCTTCTTCCAATTCTTGTGCCGACGAGTTCGTCCTCCATGTCAGCTTTTATCTTTTCTACAACTTCTAATGCGACGTTGTTTTCCATCAAAGCGACTTCTAGTTCCCAGAACAAGTCTTCAAACTTTTCATCACTTAACTCGACAGTGGTTATCTTTTCTTTTACCGTGTCGATTATGCCTTTACTATCCTCGTCTTTTTCAACTTCTTTTGTTTCCTCTTTTTCTGTAACTTCTGGTTCTTCTTCACTTTCTTCGGAATCTTCTTGTATTTCTTTCTCTACTTCTTCTACTTGTCCTTCTTGTTCAGCGTCTTTTGAGAATTTGTCTACTGCGCCTTTGAGCTTGTCTTTCAGCTTGTTAAACATAGAAAGAAAAGAAAAAATGTTGGTTTAAAACTTTATCGGATTTCTTGGCTGAGTTTTTGAGCTCTTTGTACCATGCTTTGGTATTCGGTTTCGGTTTGTTGTTTGGCTCTTTTGAGCTCGACGACTTGTTCTTCAACCAAGTCTTGTGTTTCGTCGATTGTTTTGTCGACTACGGTTTCGCTTCCAACGTTGACTTTGAGTTTATCTACGTTTGTAATTTTGCCTTCAGCGAATATACCGCTTGCGATTGGAAAGAGTACTTCGTCTCCTTCTTCCAAGTTTTTGACATCTTCCATGTCTTGTTTTAATTCTTGTGCTTCTTGGAGTTTTTCGTCAATTTCTTCGATGTGTTCTTGCATTTGTTGGATCTGTTGTTGCAATTGCTGGATTTCCATGTAAGCCTTTTTTTGCTTTTCGCTCATGTTTTCTTGTGGATTCATAGTTCTTTAGTCACCTTTTGATCATCTTTTTGGACTACTAAATTTGTAGAAATGTTCGCCCTTGCTAATGCGGAGACACTCTCACGGTTATAAATGTTATGGATTGCTTCACCTAAGAGTGGTGCGACGCTCGCCACCTTGATTTTACCGTTCGTGTTGATAGGTATTGTGTTGGTCAGGACGACTTCTTCTGCCGGACAGTTCCTGAGTCTTTCAACGGCAGGTCCTGATAGGATGCCGTGAGTCGCGCAGATGTACACTTTGTCTGCTCCTTTCTCACTGATGGCTTTTGCCGCGGTGCTAATAGTTCCGCCAGTGTCTATCATGTCATCCATTATGATCGCGTCTTTACCTTCCACGTCTCCCAAGACGTGCATGACTTCACTCTCGTTATGTTTGCTACGTCTCTTGTCAATCACGGCGATTGGAGCGTCTAATAATTTGCCTAGGTGTCTGGCTCTTGCCACTCCACCACTGTCGGGACTGACAATAACTAAGTTACTTAAGTTTTTACTTTCGAAGTAGTCTTGGAATACTGGCGCTGCCCAGAGGTCGTCGAGTGGGATGTCGAAAAATCCTTGCTGTTGTCGGCTGTGAATATCTACGGTAAGTACTCGGTCTGCACCTGCTTGTTCTATCATGTTCGCTACGAGTTTGGCGCTGATCGGTTCTCGTGGTTCAGCCTTCCTATCTTGCCTGGCGTATCCGTAGTGTGGAATCACCACGCTTATACTTTTAGCGCTTGCTCTCTTTGCCGCGTCTATCATAAGCAATAATTCCATTAAGTTGTCGTTTACTGGTTCGCAAATGCTTTGGATTATGAACACGTCATGACCTCTCACACTTTCATTAATCTTAACGTAGTTCTCCCCGTTGGCAAATTTTTTCTTCTCTACTGGAGTTAGTCCAGTTCCTAAATATTTGGCTATTTCATTAGCTAGTTGCAAATTAGAATTACCTGCTAAAACATGCATCACAGTTATCCCCCCACTTTCTAAAGTATAAGATTTTAGAAAGAGCCTTTACTTATTAAATTTTTTGCAAAGAAAGCATTTATCTTTGGGTTCGAGTTGCATCTAAAAGGTCGACCCTGTCTCCCAATGTTAGGGTTGTGGCTCTGTCTAATCTTTCGTTCCAAAAGTTTAGATCAGTTTCAACCTTTGAAACTTGGCCCGGATTCCTTCGTTTTCCGGTATAGGCTAAGGAGTCAATTGTCAAATAGCCTCGGATACCTGGAAGCTCATTCGCAACAGTCCGTATAACTTTGGCCTTTACAGCATTGTTGTTTTGTAAGAAGTATTCTAGAAATTCTTGTGTATTTAGGTCATCTGGTAATTCTTTATGTAAGTTTAAGACTTCGCCCTCTTCGTCTTCGTTAGTTGTCACTGACATTCCTCTATTGGGATTAACACCTCGATAATCAGATTTTGCTAATGCAAAAGGGATAGAGAACGTTGAAACAGGTATTTCATGCCTTTCACTTCCAAGATCTTTATATTCAACATTCCCTGAGAAAGATTGATTGGGATCGATTTCTAATTTAATGGAGACTTCTGCTTTGTTGAGTGAAAGTGTGTATGGTTCTCCTTGATATAAATTTCTTTGTTGTACTGAGTTGGCGTCTTCTGAATCTGTTAACTCTATTCTCATGTGTTGATATCTATGCTAACACTATTTATAATATTTTTGTCTTATAACTACTCTATAATGAAAAAACTTGTTTTAAAGCGCTCCGAGGTTGCCTTCGTCAACAGCGAAGTCATCACCGAGTTCTTCCAAGAAATCTATGAAGATTTCTTCAAAAGGAGCTTCCTGATTCAAATCAATATTTCTCTGATTATCTAAGTGAAGTAAAGGTATGAAGGTGAAGACTTTGTCATCTTTCGACCCGTCTTCAGGGATTAACCTGCTGAAAGTAAGGGTTTCATCATTTTCCGAATAATGATTGTAAATCTGTTCGTAAATATCTCTTATCACAACTGAGATGTCAATTTCGTCATCATCCGGCATTTCTACTTCTTCTGCTTCATCAATCTTTTCCCGCTTTATCCTTTTCATCTCCTTCTCTAGTGCTTTATCCAGAGCTCCTACGAGGTCGTGTACTGAAACTTTCCTCTGCCTAGGCTGCGGCGTCCTCGGGATCAGGTCACTCTCTTCATCTACGTCTTCTTCCTCTGTATCTTCTTCTGTTTCTTCAACAACTTCGTAAGGTTGAGGCATTTCATCCAATAACTCTACTGGTTCTTCCGCACCTTCAATCAAGCTATCAAGTGCTTCCATATCTTCCTCAAGTAAGTGATCACTTTTCGTTTTTAGCAACAAAGCTGCGGCGAGAACAATCTTACCAGTAATTCTGAAATCCATATCCTGCAAGGTACGAAGCATTTCTAAGAATTTCTCTGCAAGTTTACTAACGTCGATGTCCCACGGGTTCATCTGCTCTGTACGGATGAGTTCATAAATTAAATTCTTCCAATTAAGCTCATCCTTTTCGATAAGAATTTCAATAATCTCCTCATTCGCATCACTATTAGTCATCACTGCTTGCTGGCTCATAAAGTATAGAAATGTGTATATTAGTTTATAAACGTTTCTGATTACCCGGTGTAAAGATTTGAAACGATAAATATTTATTGTCTATATTGGAAATAAATATCTTTTTCAACATAACAAACTTTACAATTAACTATGGACTTGTTAGAAATAAAAACTGTAAGAGCATTCTTGGAAAGATTACCTACTAGGTTCACGCAAGGAATTCTGATCGGAGGGCCAGGACTTTAGCTAAGAAAGGCTATTCTATAACAGGAGGATTCGTAAAAGCAAAACAATTGATGGAAAGCACGAATTCTTCCTAATAGAACACTACTGGAACTACGATCCGATATCTAACACCTATATTGACTTAACAGCCAAACAATTCAACGGAAGACTGCCTGGGACTAGAAGTTGAGAAATACTCGTCTGAAAGCCCGGTCAAAACCCAGCTACACACCTATTGAAGAAAATATACCACCCAACGAAATCTTGCATTACGAGATAAAAAGGCAGAAACAAATACCCAAATAGAGAGTCTCTCAAATGGTGGATATAAGCTATTTAACAAAGTTCTACAAAGATTTTTATCGTAATACTTTTAAACGTATATAAAGGTGATTAGATGTATGAAAGATTTCAAATCCTCGCTGGTTTACCCATTCCATAACTTGAAACAATATTCGCTTTCAGTAATATATCTCGTAATTGCATCCTTTCTGGGATTCGCTGTGCCCTATTTTGTGGTGAGTAAATGGATTGTTACAGGGGGTGGATGGGATGCTGTCTTTGGGATAATACTTCTTACACTAATAATATCTGGTTTAATAACACCCTTTCTCTTGTCTTTCTTAATAGCTTACTCATTAGAATCATCGTTGTCGAGTAAAGATTCTTTTCCACCCTTTTCATCAGTGAAGAACCTTCTTACCACGGGGCTAAGAACAGTGGGTGTCTTATACATATACGGACTTGTGGAGTTATTCCTCATAGTGTTAAGTCAATTACCTCTCTTCCAAGGAGGTTTGATAGCCTTCTTTGGATTTCTGCATGAAATTCAAGCAGTTTTAGAAGGCTCATCCCTAGGTTCACAGTGGCCTTGGTTTTTGCTTGCTAACATAATATACCTTGTTATCTTATTCTTCTTAGCGTATCTGCTTTCAGTCTCTTTATATAATGCTCACAGAAAGAAGAAGTTCACTGCCGCTTTTAGATGGAGTGAGATGAAAGATTGGGTACTTTCTAAGACTTACTTCAAAAGTTTTAGTGCTTGTTTCCTTTACTTTATAGTTGGCGTCGCCGCTATGGTTATCGTATCCGCTTGGTTAACATGGCCAACTAAACTCGTGCTTACTGCATTGCTCTCAATCATACTCTTTACTGCTTGGCTTTTCACCTCTACTGATTACCTGGGAAGGGCATATAGAGAATTACTTTCTGACAGTGATACAGGAAAGGAGAGTTAGAAAAATAAGTGGGCCCGACGGGGTTCGAACCCGCGACCTCCGCTTTTCTTTGAACGAAGCACGTCCTTATAAGAACGGTGCTTCAGTCCAGGACTAAAAGTCCTGTCTAACCACTAAGCTACGGGCCCATACTGTCCAAAAAAGAGTAGGTATTCTTTTAAATATATTGCGAAAACTTTTCTTCTAAAAACCCAAAAATTATATACGTAAAAATATAAAGGCAAAGTATGGCGAAAGCAACCTTTAACGGAAAAACACTCGCTGAAAGCGACGACTACGAAATGGTAGAAGGAAACATTTACTTCCCACCTGATTCTGTAAATAAAGAATACTTGGAAGAAAGCGATCACCACACAACTTGTCCATGGAAAGGAAAAGCAAGCTACTACGACGTAAACGTAGAAGGAGAAAAGATAGAAAACGCGGCCTGGTACTACCCACAACCCAAAAGCGAAAAAGCACAACCAATCAAAGACCACGTCGCGTTCTGGAAAGACGTAAAAGTCGAAAAGTAAATAAAACCAAAAACTTCTAACACTCACATGGCAGAACTAAACGTAAAAGCACTTGGACTATCACTAGGGATTATCTGGTCAGCGTGCTGCTTCCTCCTAGGACTAACTGCAATGACAGGGTGGGGGACAAGCATAGTAGCAGCTCTCTCCAGCATATACATCGGCTATGACCCCACAATCCTAGGAAGCATAATAGGAGCAATCTGGGCATTCGCAGACGGCTTCATATGCGGCGCATTAATAGCCTGGCTGTACAACAAATTCCAATGATACCACCCAAATTAGAAAGAGGGGATGAAGTAAGGATAGTAGCGCCAGCTAGAAGCCTACAATTCATAAGCGAAAGTTCTAGAGAAATAGCCTTGCAAAGACTCCGAGACATAGGATTGGAAGTAACTTTAGGAGAACATGTTAACGAAAGCGATATGTTCGACAGTACCACAATAGAAAATAGAGTTGAAGATCTACACGAAGGATTCAGAGATGACAACGTAAAAGCCATACTAACCGTAATCGGCGGGTTCAACAGCAATCAACTCCTAGATTATCTAGACTACGACCTGATAAGAGAAAACCCAACAATTCTATGTGGCTATTCCGATATTACAGCACTACACAACGCAATATATGCCAAAACGGGATTAGTAACATACAGCGGGCCACACCTATCCACTTTCGGTATGAAGAGAGGTTGGAGCTACACACCAAAGTACTGGAAGAAATGCCTATGGCAAGAAGACAATTACGAAGTAAAACCAAGCGAAGAATGGAGCGACGACGAATGGTACTTCAATCAAGAAGACCGAGAATTCATAGAAAACGAAGGCCCCACGATAATAAATGAAGGCGAAGCCGAAGGAACACTTATAGGATCAAACCAGTGCACACTAAACCTGTTACAAGGAACAGAATACATGCCAACCCTCAAAGACACGATAGTATTTCTCGAAGAAGATGAATGGATAGGAGACACGACCGACGTATGGTTCGACCGAAACCTACAAAGCCTCATACACCAACCAAACTTCGACCAAGTACAAGCTATAGCAATAGGAAGATTCCAAAAAAAACAGTGAAATGACCGAAGAAAAAATAAGAAAAATAATAAACTCCAAAAAAGAATTAGACGACATACCAGTAGTAGCAGGTTTAGACTTTGGACACACAATGCCAATGTTCACCTTCCCTATAGGGGGAAAAGGAAGAATAGAAGCATATGATAAAGCGAAACTATATATTGAGGAACACTAACACTAGAAACAAATCTGCGTCATTCTATATACTTATGTTTCTTAATACAATTAATGGATTTAACATAACAAGGATATAAATTAAATATCAAGGAATTGAAAGAAATTGATCGAATTCCCAATAACCTAGAATTTGAAAATGCGGCGGCCGGGATTTGAACCCGGGTCACAGCCATGGCAAGGCCGTATATAAGCCAAGCCAAGGAACTTCCTCGGCTTTATAGCCACTATACTACCGCCGCGTCTAATACGAGAAAATAACAACTCTATTTATATAATTTACCTCTTAGAAAAAAACTAATCCTCATCGTCGTTTTCTTCCTCATACTTTTTGCCATGCCCCTTCTTACGACTAATAAGGATAAGAGGATTCTTAATAATCAAATCATGCTGGCTGACAAACGCTAATAGTACGAGGCCGGAATACATGAACTCTACCATTGCACCCACGGTTTCGTTCTCTAAAATCCATAGTGAGTAAGCTGAGAAAAACGCTACTAAACTAAATATTTGATACAACAAGAAAATGAAAGAAGCAACAAACAAGTAATCCCAAGGACGCCTCTCACTCCTCTTACTAGTTTTTATCAAAAAACGGTAAGCATATAACAAGATAAATATAGCTATGAACAAATTAGTAATCCTCAAAACTCCCCTCAGATATTCAATAGCCATCGTTCACAAAAATACTCTAAATACGTATATAAAGTTTTTGTAACAAACCCAGAGTAAAAAATTGTAGAAGCAAATTTTTCAACATAAAAAAAGACTTTTTTTTAGAAATCTTTTAATACCCCTAGTTATTTTTCAAAACTCACAAAGGGCCCGTGGTCTAGTGGCTATGACGTCTCCCTTACGAGGAGAAGGTCACCGGTT
>CAYNLP010000018.1:0-13741 GCA_964398115.1 uncultured Methanosarcinales archaeon
GGCGACCACGAAACTCTTTTCAGCGAGGTCGACGGTCTCGCACGGGAGTTCGACCTGGCCCTCCAGAACTCCTTACGGGAGGCGGCTAAGGAACACCCCGACACCCAGGAGATCGTGGACGGTTGGAGTGAGGTGGGGGGCCGCCTCGACATAGGGAGCGTGGACGCCCTGTTCCACGACGTCGAGGACGGGGTGGAGAAACTCGCGAAAGCCAGCTCACAGTGACGGGATATCGGTTGGGTGAAAACTTTGAAATTGAAGTAAACGCCACCGTTGCAGACCCTGAATTCCAAGACTCTTCCCTAATAACTTTCAACTCCATAGAACAAAGAATGCAAGGTGAAGAAACAGAAGTCATGGTTACCTTCGCAAGAGACTTGTTGAATAAAAACGAAGAGTGTCAGGAATTAGAAGAATTATTGAATGAGGCTCAAACCGCAGCTGATAACAACAATTACGATGAAGCTAGAGAAATGCTAAATACCGTTATAAGTGGATGTCAATACCTAGTTAGTAACACTCAAATACAAAGAGAAGAACCTACCCGGTTCGAACTTGACTTCTTACAAGAATTTAACTGGTTTTACGTTGGAGCCATTACATTACTGGTAATATTTATCACTACCATTATAGTTATAGAAATGAAAATAAGAAGTGAAAGTGGAGAAAGCTAGTTGGAAGATATTAAGTCATAAGCTCTGCTAAGTTGATCATAATATATGTGTTGATTCTCATCAGACATCCTCTCATAAATCCGTGCCAACTCATCATATAAACTTCTTGCTTCACCCGTTCGACCCGCACGTATTTTCTCATTAAAT
Source organism: uncultured Methanosarcinales archaeon (assembly GCA_964398115.1). GTDB lineage: Archaea > Nanobdellota > Nanobdellia > Woesearchaeales > CAYNLP01 > CAYNLP01. The sequence continues at coordinate 822 of CAYNLP010000018.1, forward strand.
TCTGTGATTAGTTGATCAAACTTATCAGTTGGTCCTCGGCTCCCTTGCCTTTCAGAAACACTTTCACCCTTGCTTTCTTCCATCTTTTGTTGATCATCAGATTCAGGGATTTCTTGTTCAGAGTAAACAGTTTGTTCTTCTTGGCTTTTTTCAAAGTCTTCGTCGAAACCTTCTTCTTCAGCTTCTTTAACAAAAGCTTGTAATGGACCTTCTTCTTTTTCTTCTTCCTCTTCTTTCTTCTCATGCTTAGCCAAGTGTGATTTAATCTTTTTGACAATCCTATCCCAGAAACCCAGCTCCATAGTTTCTGCATGAACTAAATGTTCAACTCCTTCTTCAAAATCTTTCATCAAACTTTCAATTTCTTGCTTCGAATAATCAACGTTAGCGAATTCAATTTTCCCCAACTCCCTTATAGCATTTACAACTTTCTGCTTTACATCATCCTCCAAATATACTTTATCAAGTTCATCTATCAATTCTTCTCTAGTATATTCGTAATCTTTTTCAGTATAAGCTTTGAAAAAATTTTTAATCAAGTTATAAGCTGCCACAGCACTTGGTCTAGGTTTTTGAAGTAACCTGTCTATTTTCTTCTTCGTAGCTCGTTTCAGAAGAAGCTTGTCAGTAACGTCCTCACCTCTTTTATCCGACATGTTGTTGAAATTACCGATTTCAATATATAAATGTTACGAGGGGGATAAATATTTAAAGAATGAACTACCTGTTAGGTCTTATGGAGGGAGTTAAAAGAGGTGAGCTTTCTCTAGAGGGAGTCGAAGTTGACGACGAACTACAGAGAGGTGTAGATTACTTTCAAGAAAAATTCGCAGAGATGCGTGAAGAAATTAACAAAGTAGTTGTTGGTCAAGAACACATTATCAACGGCATGATCGAAAGCATGCTATGCAATGGTCACATCCTCGTTGAAGGTGTGCCAGGGATTGGTAAAACATTACTCGTTAGGACCATGGCCACTATCACGGGCGGAGACTTCTCCCGTATACAGTTCACACCAGACCTACTCCCTACTGATATTGTTGGGATAACCACTTATGAAGAAGGACGAGGTTTCTACACAATTAAAGGGCCAATATTCTCTAATTTTGTATTAGCAGATGAGATTAACCGAGCTCCTCCTAAGGTACAGTCTGCATTGCTTGAAAGCATGCAGGAGAGACAAGCAACTATTGGAAAAGAAACATTCAAACTACCCAGCCCTTTCTTCGTAATGGCCACTCAAAATCCATTGGAACAACTGGGTACTTATAAATTGCCAGAAGCACAAGTTGATAGGTTCTTGTTTAAACTTCAAATGACGTATCCAGAATTTGATAATGAAAGGAAGATTTTGAGGAAGAACATCACGTTAGAAGATTTCGACGATTATCAGGTAACTAATGTTTTGACCCCTCAAGAGATTGTTCAAGCTCAGAAGTTTGTTAAGGACATTTATTTAGATGAAAAAATCGAGAAATATATCGTTCGTGTCACGGACGCTACGAGGAATCCTTCAAAATATGATGTGGAAAGTGGTCAATACATAGGTTTTGGAGGAAGTCCACGTTCGAGTATTGGCATGTTCATCGCTAGTAAGGCGCACGCTTTACTAAACGGTCGTCCGTACGTAACCGCTCAGGATGTTAAAGACGTGGCTCCAAGGGTTTTACGGCATAGGATAATCCTTAACTTTGAAGGTGAAGCTGAAGATATAACCACTGATGACATCGTCGAGGAGATATTGCAGAAAGTCCCTGTCGTCCAGTAATTTCTTAAATTTTAAATAGTAAAGACGGGGATATAGAGAAAAAGAGGTGTGTCATGCCCGTCGAAGAATTAAGAGTTGATTTAGAGCCGGAAGAACAAAGTCCGGAGATGCAGGCTAAGAAAAGAGTTCTCAGTAAAGTATTGCAGGGTAATTGGAATACTTTCATTAAGGGGGAGGGTATTGAATTTGCCGGTTTTCGAGAGTACACTTTTGAGGATGACGCCAGCCAAATTGATTGGAAGGCTAGTTTGCGTACAGACACGACCTTAGTTAAAGAGTATGAGGAGTACAAGACTTTAAACGTTTATATCATGCTTGACGTGAGTGATACTATGCTCTTTAGTTCTAGTGAGAAGTTGAAAGCTGAACGAGCTGCTGAACTTGCTTTTTCTATGTGTGATGCTATTCAAAAAGCTGGAGATGCAGTTGGTTTTGGAATGTTTAATAATGAATTGATAAACAACATCCCCCCGGGGGTTGGACCGGGATTGACGCCTCGTTTGAAGAAACTTTTGAAAAATCCTGAAAATTACGGAGGCCCATCTGGATTGAAAGATGTGCTTGCGTATGTTAATGAGTCAGCTCAGCAACCAGCTCTTTTCATAGTAATGTCTGATTTTATTGATTTAGAAGAGGGCTGGGAGAGATATTTAACTATGCTTGCTCAGAAGATGGATGTTATGGGTATTATGATTCGTGATCCGAGAGATGAAACTTTTCCTATCACTGGAGGTCAATTCACGTTAGAACACCCGTCTGAGGATGAAAGTATGTTAATTGATACTAACTCTGTGAGAGAAGAGTATGAAAAATTTGTAGAGGAAGAAGAGCAGCGGGTTAGGAATACTTTTAGTAAGAATAATGCAGGGTTAGTGCGTTTAAACACTGGTGAGGACATGTATCAACCTTTGCTTGATTTCTTCTATAACAGGATGAGGGTGATGCAGAAGGGTTGAAAAAAATGGCAGAGATAAGTTTTTCCAACCCGTTGTACTTGTGGTATTTGATAGCGGTTCCTCTCTTGATAGCCAGTCATTTCTATTTCTTGCGTTACGCAAAGTTTAGGGGTATGAAATTTGCTAATTTTGAAGCTTTAAAGAGGGTTACTGGAAAGGATGTTTTTACTAAGAATTATTTAATGCTTGCGTTACGTGTTGTAATATTGACTTCTTTAATCTTAGCTGTTTCTGGAGCTACTTATTGGTATAAGGGTCAGACGAATCAGAATGACTTTGTCCTAGCTTTGGATGTGAGTGCTTCTATGACCGCGGAGGATGTTAGCCCTACCCGTATTAATCGGAGTAAGGAAGTAGTTAATCGAATCATTGATCGGATAGAGGAGCAAAATTTGGATAGTAAAGTTGGACTAATATCTTTTTCAGGTAGCGCGTATATCGAGCAGATGCCTACAAAGGATTTCCAACAGGTACGTCGTTCTTTAAATGAAATCAGGGTTAGGCAGGAAGGAGGTACTGATATCGCTGGGGCGGTGGTAACAGCCACTAATATGCTGTTAGGTTTTAACAGAAGCAAATCAATCTTATTAATTTCAGATGGTAGCGCAACTGTTTCTCCTCAAAAAGACAGATCCATGCAGAACGCTTTAGATTTTGCTAAGCAACAAAAAGTGATAATACATACATTAGGTGTTGGAACTAATACTGGACCTGTCGGTTACCTACCTGAATATTACAACGCAACGTCTGTTTATAAGGAAGAAACACTTTTAAAACTCGCTAACTCCACTCAAGGAACGTATAATCAGATCAATACTAATGATCAATTGGAATCAGCTTTTGAACAAATTTCAGGAGAAACTGAAGAGGCTATGATAAGTATGGATTTAAGTCATATTCTCTTATCAATTGCTTTGCTTCTCATCTTCCTAGAATGGGGATTGGTTAGTACTAAGTTCAGGAGGTTACCATAGTGGCATGGAAAATATTATTTTCAGTTGTGTTAAGCTTCTTCATAGGTCAAACTATAAAAGCAATCCTTCACTATCACCAGTATCATAAGGTTAACTTATGGGTTTTCTTAGAAGATGGTGGTATGCCTTCAGCACATGCAGTTGTAACTTTTTCTTTAACCTCGGCACTTTTTTATCAAACAGGAGTTTCCCCATTGTTTGTAACAGCGTTGGTGTTCACACTGGTTATTTTGAATGATACGATGAAAGTTAGTAGAAAACCTGGCATTCAAAGTGAGCTAATGGCTAAGTTCATCGACGTCCGAGAGATTATTAGGAGGAAACTTACTGAAGGTGTAACGCATACTCCTTTACATGTTTTTTCAGGGATTATATTAGGGTTTTTAGTTTCAAGCATGATTTATGCTTTCTAACAAATTTTTTACTTGTTAAAACAAACGTCTATAAATAAAGAAATCTTTTAACCCTGTTATAATGGTTTTCGACGTAGCTATCGTGGGTGGAGGAATAACTGGTTGTTCTGCACTTTATGTTTTGAGTAAATACACGAATGTAAAAAATGTTGCACTTTTTGAAAAGCACAGTGACATCGCACAGGGGGTTTCTAACAAGCAAAATAATAGTCAGACTTTACACTTTGGAGATATAGAAACTAACTATACTGTGGAGAAAGCAGAGAAGGTTAAAGAAGCTGCTGACATGGTTGTGGAATACATCCACGATCATGAGGATGAAAACTTGTATTCTAAAGATCATAAAATGGTTTTAGCGGTTGGAGAAGAAGAAGTTGAAAGATTGAAGGAAAGATATGAAAATTTTAAGGATTTGTTTCCGAAGTTGAGAATGGTTGGTCGAGAAGGATTGTCTGAGATCGAACCGAAAGTTGTTGAAGAGCGTGATCCAGAAACTGAACTTCTTGCTTTAGTCACTGAAGATGGTTATCGTATGAATTATGGAAAGCTGGCTAAGAGTTTTGTCAATCATGGTAAAGAAGTGAATGGAAAAGAGATCGATACTTTTCTTGAGGAAAAAGTAAAGGATATTAGAAGAGAAGGAGATAAATTCGTGATAAAATCAGGAGACGAAGAAGTTAAGGCTAGGGCAGTGCTCGTTGCAACAGGTGGTTATAGTTTAGAGTTTGCCTATAATATGGGTTATGGTAAAGAATTTATAATTTTGCCAGTAGCGGGTAGTTTCTTCACAGCAGAATCAATGGTTAATGGCAAGGTTTACATGATGCAAGATCCTAAGTTACCTTTTGCTGCGATACATGCAGATCCTGACGTTGATAATCCTCGTGAGACTAGGTTTGGCCCTGTTTCTAAAGTTTTACCAATGCTAGAGACTGGAAAGTTGGGTTCTATAAAGGATTTCTTAGATTTGTTTGAATTTAGATGGAGCGCTTTTGCAAGTATTTTCAAAATCTTGTCTGACCAGACTTATCTTAGATACGTTGTTATGCAAGTTCTTTATAGCATTCCTTTGTTTGGGAAATGGCTTTATCTCAGAGAAGCGCGGAAGATAGTTCCAAGCATTAAATATACTGATTTGACGGTTCGTAATGACTTGGGTGGTATAAGACCTCAAGTAGTTGATACTGATAAGAGGCAGATGCAAATGGGTGAAGCCAAGATAGTTAAAGATAAAATAATTTTCGACATAACTCCAAGCCCTGGTGCTTCGGTTTGTTTAAAAAATGCGGAGAAGAACGTGAAGAAAATAATCAACGACTTAGGAAGTAATTTCAGATTTTACTATAGCCAGTTCAATAAAGATTTCAAGGAATAAATTTAAAATATCTTATAGTTTTTTGCTTCGTAGTATGAACGTTAATCCAGAGCATTATAGGGTAGCTATTTTTGGTTCTTCTCGCATAGAAAAAGAAGATGGTAGGTATGAACAAGTTTATAATTTAGCGAAGAAAGTAGCAAGTGAAGGTTTTGATGTAGTTACGGGCGGCGGTCCGAGTTTGATGGATGCAGCGAGTCGTGGACACCATGCTGGCAGGTCTGAAGATGACGATTTACACAGTATTGGTTTAACTATTAACGTGGCTGATGAACGGGAAGGTTATCATTTGGATATCAAGGAAGAGTTTGAAAAGTTTAGTGGTCGGCTTGACAGTTTTATGGAATTGAGTGATGTGGTAGTGGTGGCCCCGGGTGGTATTGGGACTATGCTTGAATTGTTTTATACTTGGCAGCTTGTACAGGTGAAACAACTTTGTGAAACTCCTATAATATTGATGGGGGAGAGATGGCAGGGTTTGATTGAGTGGATAGTGAAGGAAATAGTAGAAGAAGATTTGATGGATGAAAAAGACTTAGAATACGTTTTTGTAGTTGATGATGAAGATCAAGCTTTTGAATTGATTAGGAAGGTAAAAGAAGATTATGACGCTAATGGGCATGTTTGTAAGAATTGGAATAAGTACGATTAACTATTGAAGTTCTTTTAATGATTTCTGGATTTGTGAAAATACTTTGTCTGAGTTATCTAAATTGGTATAGTTGGTTTGATTAGTTTGTTCTTGTTCAGTTGGTTGAGTTTGTTCTTGATTTTCCTCAACAGGGGTTTTCTCTTGTGGTGTTTGTTGAGATTGACAGCTAGCTAGTAAAAGCAGTGCTATCACTCCTAATATAATAGCTTTTTTCATGACATCACCTGTTTATAATTGGATTTGAAAGTTTTTACTTTACTCTGTATTTGTTGTGGACTTGCGTCCGACATGGTGTCTTGTTTTATTTCTACAATGGTCGCTATAAGTTTTGAAGCTTGCTCTGTTGAAATTTCCCCGTTTGCTTGTGCTTTTTCAATTCTTTCTTGCAAGTCGTATAGCAATAGAACTACGTAATTTCGTATAGCTTGTGGGTTTTCCCTAGCTGTTTGTGATATTGATTGTCCTATTCCAGCGTTTTGTTTAAAGCATTTGTCTTTGTTCTTTCCACGCATTTTATAACAATTTTCGCTGTTCTGGTATAAAGTTATGCATCCTTGCTTTCTTTCAATGTTTTGACAAGCTTCAGGAGTTTCAGGTTCGGGTTTTTCCTTTTCCATACGACATTTTATCCTTGCTTGGAGCCCTGTCATTTCATCACAATTTTTTGTACTTGGTTGAGTTTGTTGATTTTCTTGTTCAGTTGATTTAGTCTGTTGATTGTCTTGAGAGGTATCTTGTCCTCCAGTGCTTGAACCTGCCGCTATAACACCGATTGATATTACAAGAAGCCCTATTACTAATAGTGTCATTAGTCTCATATTTCTTATAAAAGAATTCAATATTTAAAAAATTATTTTTCATTCAATGGTTTTTTCTATAGAAATTAGTTATTAGTTTCTTGTTCTTGCTTTAGTTATAGTAGGCATTACTTGTGCCTCGACCATGTTAATAATAGTAAGTGTGGTGAATAGGAAAGTTTACAAGAGAGTCTTGGGCTATACTTTCTGAAGCTACGGAAGAATTTGTAGAGAATGCGTTAAAGAGAAGCCCCGAGAGAAGTATGAGTTGAAATTTTAAAGCTCTCATTTCCAATCAGGCCTAAAGATTATCAAATTAGTATAACCATGCTTTTTCTTGTCAATAATTCCTCGGTCTTCAAGTTTGGAGAGTGTTCTTGAAACTTTCACCCTTGACATTCCTGTAAGTGATACAAGCTTTTTCTGCTCTATCTCTCCTTTATTTACAAGCACTTTCATTATTTTTCTTTCGGAGACGGGCAGCATCGCCATCAGAGATTCTACTTTTTTATCCTCTATCCTCTCTTCGAACAAGTAAGTTATAACCCCTCCAAGCACGAGTGCAGTTATGGCTATGGAGTAAAGGAAAGCTGGATAGGTAAAGTTTCCTCCAGACATGTGGGTAGAGTGATAAACCGAAAACCAGGTTATCAGAGCAGCCAGTATCAAGAAGAGGAAACCTGCAAAGATATTGAGCTTTACCTCTCTCTTCATATTTTTTTGAGATATTATATATGTTAATAAATCTACTGACAGCCATTGTGCTTCTTCCACATCTCGGGATCGTGGCCTTCAGGTATCTCTTCACATGGGTCGCCAGAGTATCCTCGTACCTGGTTGTATCTTCGTATCTGGTGGGAGGTAAGGACCTCAGAAGTTTCCAGATGGGCTTTCAGGTGAACATATCTGAGCTTTTCGTAGATTTCTGCGCTTTTGTTGAGGAGTGCTTCCAGTTTTTCCTCATCCATATTTCCTTGGGAGAAGAAATTATCTATCTCCTTTTCGGCAGTGATCATCCGCTTGCCTGTCTGGACTGCGTCTTGGTGCATCCTCTTATATATGGAGTTTATCTTCTTTTTCTGCTCCTCGCTTAGGTTCAGTTCTTCAGAAGCGTCGAGGACATGTTTTGGTCCTGGAATCCCATTAAGTTCTGCTGGTTTTGCCAGTCCGCGGAGAGCAGTCCCGCTCCCTTGTTGGAGCGCTTCTATATCTTCAGGAGGTATAGCTTTTATCATTCTCCCTTCCTGTCCCACGTAAGGACTCCTTATCCCCTCATCTGCTTGGCTGCTGCATCCTGCCAACACGACGAGTACCGCGATCAGTATATATTTTGATTTCATCGTATTGTTTCATAATATGAAATAGCCTAAGTTATTTTCTGAAATGAAAGAAAAGCCCCAGGAGGGATAAGAGCTGAAAGCTTAAATCTCAGATTTAAGCGACTGCAACGTTCATCTCGCTTGGTGAAACAAAATCAGGTCGCTTCTTCTCCACATTAATATTGCTGGACTTCTCAGCATTACGAGCCTTAGAAGTAATCAATAGCTTCATCCTGATAGATTCTTTATCTACATCAATAGTCAAATTACCTGAAAGATTATTTCTTAGATGATTTTTAGGAATATTAAATACTTTGGAAGCACTGAGGATTTCCACCCCTATAACTTCATTATCCTTATTCAAATCAAAAATCAAGTCTCCTATCTGGTGAGAAGAATCGTATTCTTTGTCCAATCGGCGAGCTGAGAAAGTATCAGTTTCGTAATCGTAATCTACTTCCGCAGGGCCCTTATCCTTTTTTTGTTTCATCTTTTCCTCCTCTCCGAGTAAGACGGAAAAACTGTTATAAGCTTTATTTTATCCTCCGACAGGATCTTGATAACCACGTTAAGGTCTTTTCTATCCGTAAAGTAAAACGTTATTTTATATAAACTTTCTTCTTCATCCTGTTCTTCAACCCCTACAACCTTATTCTCCTGAATAATCTCCAATACTTCTTCTTTATTTAATTCTCTGTTCTCACACTTATCCTTGAAATGCTTAGATTCTTTTATGTTTTCCTCGGAAACATCCTTAACAATGTCTAAAACCTCGGTTATTTCCATAGTGATTAGGAAAACAGCTCTCCATTTATATTTTGTCCCAACAGATGTCCAGTGCAAGAAACTTTAGGAATATAGGTTCAAAGCCCACATTTCCGAAACCCCTGATTTGGTCGTCAAGAAAAATAAGCCCCCGGAGGGATAAGAGCTGAAAGTCTAAATCTCTGTTATTAATCCCCGAGATGTTAGCTACATTTGTAGAAGCCCTGCAAGCAAATCCCTCATCACTTCAGAACTACCAGCTGCAAGTGTAAAAGCCTGCGAATCCTGGTAGAGATGCGAGAGCCAATGATTTTCATTGAATGCCCCTGCTCCATGGAGGTGGGTGCAGTAGTCAATGACTTCTCTCGCAGTCTCATAAGATGTTATCTTAACCATTATTATCTCTTTGTCTATTGACTTCTCTTTCACATAATCCCTAACTGTATTATAAGCTAACTGTCTAGACGCTTCAGCTTGGGACCGCAATTCGGCTATTTTATGCCTTATTGCCTGTTTCTTGCTCAGAGAATCTCCAAAACGCTCTCTATCCCTTAAGAACTCCAGAGTTCTATCAAGGATGTATAGCGATAGAGAATTCAGAGCGACGGCACCTATTAACCTTTCCCGTTGTATCCCTTTAAGAAGATAATAAAACCCATTTCCTGGCTTCCCTAACACCATGTCATCCTGTATAACACAGTCTTTGAAAGTTAATTTGCCCGTATCACCTGATTTAAAGCCCGAAGTAGTTATCTTTTTCGAAGTCACACCATCCTTTCCGGTATCAACTATGACAAATCCCAAGGACCAAACATCCTTGTTAGAGCGCATTTTGGTAAGGGTTACAACGTAATCGGCAATAGATCCGTTAGTTATGTAGTATTTATCTCCTTCAAGAATCTTCTTGCCTTTCCGTTCCCTGAGCTTAGTCTGAACGGAAGCTAAATCAGACCCACTTCCTTCTTCTGTAGCTCCAAGAGCAAGATAGTATTCTCCCTTGAGCGCAGGCTCAAGTACATTTTTCTTCTGACTTTCGCTTCCCAAAGTTTCTATCAAAGGCGCCACCATGTTAGTGTGAGCGATGATTGAGAGAGCCCAACCCAAAGAATGACATTTAGCCAACTCTTCCGCCAAAACTACTTCGTGCCAGAAATCTTTTCCTCTGCCACTATACTTCTTAGGAATGGATAAACCCAGAAAGCCTTTATCCGCCATTAGCTTTAGTAGATGGTCGGGAAATTCACTATTATTTTCCCACTCTAATGAATTAGGCCTAACCTTTTCAGTAACAAAATTGCTGATATCTTCTCTTAAATTCCTGTGCGATTTATTATTAAGTATTTCAGGCCGCATTTCAGAAAGCCTCCAAAGACTCTCCTCTTCCAGAATCTTTGTTCTCCTTTACGTATTGTACTAAGTCACTTACGGTTTCAATATCATCCATTTCTTGTGGATTTATAGAAGATTCATACTTGTTTCCCAGGACAGCTATAAGCTCTATGATATCCATAGAATCATTTATTATATCATCTAATTTTGTCTTCATAGAAATCTCATCTTCTCGCAAATATAATACTTCTCTCATGATTTCGATAATTTCATCTTCCATCTATCTCACCGAAAAACTCTTTGAAAGGCTCTCGTTGCAGTATTCTTCTGTATACTCTCTCATCAATCTCCAACAGCTTGTTCATGGTTTCCTCAACCGCCTTTCGATCATGCTTTTCTGCATGTTCGTCTAATTTCTCTTTAACCCAACTCAAATGTCCTTCTTCATCTTCGATCATTTTTTGAAGGGTTTCCTTTACTCTTGGATGAACATCTTTCATCTTGAGATGCTTGCGGAAATGGTTCAGGGTTCTTTTTTCAAAGACCTGGGTGAGGCAAAGTATCTCGAGTGCATTCTTGGGCATACCGAATTCTTTACCATATTCCGTCTGATAAGTTTTGGTGACTTTCTCCGGAGTTTTTCCCATGTCTTTAATGGTTTCTGTCCACATCCAAGCGTGTTCGGCCTCTTCTAAGCAGTGATGGGTCAGAGGTATCCTTATTTCATCAATATCGGTGACAAAAGCGAGCTTGCCGAAGAGGACGGATCCAGAAAGCTCACATGCTCTGTAGTAACTCAGCACATATAGTTCTTCCTCAGATATCAACTTGGATCACCTCGTCTGGTTTTATAGTTGCTGAGACTCTCACCTGTTAACTCCTTTATCTTCTGGTTGAATTCTTGTATTATTTTTATATTATCATTTTTGACCCTGGAGACAGCCGGAAGGACATAAGCCCCAACATGCTGGAAGTCCTTTGCATATTCGAGTATTTGATTCTTTATCTCAGGATTTTCCTCTAATCTCTTCTTGAGGAGGTCAGCGGCGAATTGAGAGTGGGACACCTCTTGCTTCGATAGTTCTGAGAGGATCTTCTTCAAGACTGGCTCCGGCGCTTCCTCAGACAAATCTTGGAAAAAGTGTGCGGCAAAGTGTTCCGTCGCCATGAAATTCACCAGCTCTTCTATTTCATCACTATAATCCACATCCTTGTTCTTCTCCCTTAGTTCCCTTATTTCTTCATCCGATACCGGCTTGTATCCCACGACGTCAAGATATCTCCTGAGTACATAATAATGTGTATATGCTTCGAAAGCCTCTATGGTGTATATGGAAGTGGCGTCAATATCATACCAGAACATATCCATCATTTTTCCAACATATACTGCGAAATACGACTCTATTAAACACGCCTCTCTTACAAGGTCAAGGACTCTTTTATCTTCTAACGCTTTCTCCTTATCAATCTCATCCCACGCAAATTTATTGTCAAAAATCTTTGCTTCTACTTTTTTGAGTTCATCCATGATATATCACTTCTCCGCCACCATGATTGTCTGAAGGCCATGAGGATCTTTATAAGTAGAAGTTTTGGAAAAACCTGCTTCGTCTGCAAGCTTTCGCAGTTCGCTCTCTCCTCTATAAGAAGTCTTAAGCTCTGCCAAGTGTTTCAACAAATAGTCGGAAAATTTGTGAGATTTCATCCCTGAAGTAACCAAGCAGCCGCCTTCCTCCAGATTCTTCTTAATTACTCTGTAGAAGTCAACAACACTCTCGTCATCGAGAAACTCTGTAAATCCTGTACTTATTACCATGTCAAAGTTCTTCATATCTTCGTAGGTTCTCTCAGAAAGAGCATCTCCGTGCCAAAAGTTTAAATCATGCTGCTCTCCTCTTTCCGTCTTTATCTGCCTTAAAATATCCTTATTTAGGTCTAGAAGATGCCAGGTGACTTTGTCATAATTTGGATGACTTTCTTGCTTGAGAGTGTTAGCGGCCTCAAAGATTTCTCTTGCATAACCGCTTGGAGCCGAAAGGATATGAAACTTTCCCGAATCGTGTTCTTTGACCTGCTTCAGTATCTCTTCTTTGGCATAGATATACCTGTATCTCATAGACTGTGCGGATTTCAGGCGAAGCACCAGCCAGTCAATGACGCGACCAATACCAAATTTCCCCCTTGGTTCACCTTTGTAAACATGATCTGCAAAATCATGGCTCCCCCCATTCTTTATACCTTCTCGGGCCAAGTAACTTGTCATTAATAAATAATAAAGAGGAATCAAGTGCCACCTACCTGTTTTGAACAATTTCTTTGGTATAGACTTAGATTGTCTTGTTTGATTATGAAATGTCATTTTGAAAACCTCTCTGGCCAATTGTCTTTTTTATTCCCCCAACATAGCAGACTGCTTGCCACGAGTCTTTCTATACCGAAAGCCACGCACATCGAAGATGCATACTCATCAGGATTCTTGAATATATTAAAATTTTTTGCAAAATGGTCCTTGTGGAGATTTATTGACATTAAGGGAAGAGACTCATCTCCGATTTTTATAACATATTCCTTT
>CAYNLP010000018.1:13751-15124 GCA_964398115.1 uncultured Methanosarcinales archaeon
TTCCTTTTTGAGTTCCTTAATTTTTTGCATTATACGCGCTCCTCTACTTTCTCCCATAGCAAAAGAATCAGTTGCTGCTTCGAAATCACCCTGCAAATCAAGTTTTTCAAAGATATCTTTAATTAGAACCTTAACTTCTTTCTCTTTATCCTCTATAAATTCTTCTGTTCCTAAAAAAACGAATTCCAACATATGGAAGTTTGAAAGTCTGAAGGGGAAACTCCATTCTCCACCCTCTCTCCTACCGCACTCTGAGAATACACAGATACATATATTTTCGATCTGTTCGTTCATGAAATCCAGGTATGTGTGAAGGCAAGATGCTGGCGTCAATGATCTATCCTCACCAACAGATATTAGTTGATGAGGAAAGTGCTTGCTATAATTGGATTTTTCCAGTATTTCCTCATCTATAATGTCTGGTGCTTCAATGTATTTGTGGAAATAAGGAGAGAACTTTTCTTTCAGAAAAGATATGTAACCGTTGAAAATCTCTTCGGCCCGTCCGTTAAGCGAAATCTTTCCATTATCTAACTGTTCGAATCCTGCTTTTTCCAACTCGGGATATTCTTTATTCATTTGAAAAACTCCTCAATTATTGAGTTAACATCTTGGAAGTTCTTCATCACTATCTCCTCATCGTTTAACTCTCTCCCAATTTCATTTTCAACATAGCCTATGAGATCAAGGATGTTCATAGAATCCAAGAGTTTGCTCTCAAATAAGGGTGTGTCCTCCGTGACTTCCACATCTGGATCTTGTATCACCTTTCCATTGATAAAGTTGATTAGATTTTCTTTTTCAGACATCCTTCTTCCCCCATCCCGTTTCCAGACAGTATCTTACGACTTTTCCATAATACTCATCTACGGGCGGAATAATGTCTTGGTATTCAGGCAATACTTGAATCAAGTTTGTTTGATCAAATTCCTTAGGATAATTCAGTTGGTGGGCAAAGTGTTTGAGAGCCGTTAGAGCACCTTTTAGTAGAGGGTTGTTCGCTTGTTCAACCGATTCTATGAACATATCAAAGGTTTCGGGTGTGGTAATCTTGGGTTTTGGATAGTCTTTTTTCTTCCAGGAGGAATCGCATTTAGCAAGATAATGATAGCTTTTGTCGATAACTTCTTTCAGGTTGTAGGATTTTTCCTTCCCTGATACTATGTGGAAAACTTGTTGAGATTCAAATTTTTCTAAGAATAGTTTTGCTATTACTTGGGCCGTTATATCGCTGGGTATCATGTCTACAGAGTAGTGAGGTTTTCCGGGAAGCATAGATGCAAGTCCGAGATAAATCATACGGAGAGCAGTATGGGGAGCGGTGAAGTTATTTACTTCACCTGTTTCGCTATTTCCAAGAACGGTTGAGAGTC
>CAYNLP010000018.1:15134-15619 GCA_964398115.1 uncultured Methanosarcinales archaeon
AGAGATTGGAAGTTCTTCCCAGTGTTGTTCAATCAAATTTTCTGCTTCATACTTTGATTTCTCATATGAATTGACGAAGCCTTCATCATGAGATCTTTCGCTCTCTTTTATCAAACCCGTCCTCTTACCACTGACATAGACCGTGCTCAAGAAACCTAATTTTCTCAGATTTTCACAGTCGTGTGCCAAGTTTATTACATTCCTCGTTCCCTTCACATTAGTTTTTCTTATTTCATCAATAGGGAGATCAAACTTGGTAATAGCTGCAGCATGAATTATACCATTTGCTCGTTGTTTTATGGTATCGTAGCTTTTTTTCTTGAGACCGAGATTTTCTTCCCTAATATCTCCTGCGAACAATGATATTCTGTGGCTGTAGTCTTTTACTTCCAAAATTTCGTTAAGGATTTCTTCTTTCTCTTTACTCTTTCCTGTTTCGTGCAGTAGAAGTTGAAGCTTGCAGTTTGATTGACTTAGAAGTGAAG
>CAYNLP010000018.1:15629-16589 GCA_964398115.1 uncultured Methanosarcinales archaeon
CCAAGTCTTTTCCTATCATTCCTGTACTTCCAGTTATAAAGATGGTTTCTTCCATTTTAATGCTCCAATATCATACATGACCATGTGGCTCCAAAACCAAAAGTGAAGAGCAACAACAAATCCCCTTTCTTCAATACCCCTTCTTTTTTCATATCATGTATATTGACTATGTGGTCGCATGAAACAGTGTGTCCTTTCTCTTTTACGTTGTTCAGCCAGATTTTTTCTCTGGGTATCTCCGTCATGCTTGAAAGTATTTCCCAGCTTCTCTTGCTGATATTGTGAGGAACTACCCAGTCTATGTCCTCGATAGTAATTTCTGCTTGCTGCAATGTTTCCTCAATCGCTTTTGAAGCCATAGGGAAGTATGAAGCCAGGAGTTCTTGCTCTCTCTTTGGAGTGTCCCAATAGTAGGAGTGAGTTATTTGGTTGTAGTGAATTATTTTGTTCTCGGAGCTGTTTTTTTGTAGTAGGAAGCCACAGGCAGCATCGCTCATGATGTTATACATAATTTCTCTCTTTTCACCTGGTGGAAGCTTATCTCCTGCCAGAATTAAAATATTCTCTTTGTTTGAGGATTCTAGATAGTGTCGAGCCAGATCAATTGTAGAGAGCAGCCCGCTACATCCTTGTTCTGCAGTTGTCAATGCATTAGCATTTTTCAATTCGAGCTCTTGATGCAGGTGTTGTGCCTCATATCTAAAACAGGAAAGCCTTTCCGAATTATTTATGGAGTTTATTCCTGTCCCTGTGTAAAGAAGCAACATATCTATATTTTCCTTCCTTTTACCGCTTTTTGAGATAGTCTTCTTACCAATTTCGACTATTAGTTCATGAAAATCTTTCCAGTCTTGCTCGACAAAGCATTGTTTGAAACCAAAGCCCTCAAGAGTGTCTGGATCAGAGTCTAGAAGGCCTCTCTTTTCTAACTTATTTAGGGATAGTTTGAGTCTTGGAAAG
>CAYNLP010000018.1:16599-17135 GCA_964398115.1 uncultured Methanosarcinales archaeon
CAAACCTATCGATCTTTGGTCTTTCATTTGAAATCCCCTTTGGACATACTATCGCGCCCACGAAATTATTCTGGCGGAAGGAATAACCGATCCATTCTTCGTGTGTTTGGTTGTCCTCTGTTTTAACGTGTATATGGTATCTGTTTTTATATTTTGATTGTATCTGGACTTGTTTAGGAGGTATTTTAAGCCCTTTTCCTGTCGCTTTGAGAGCTGCTTCTTTCAGTGTCCATAAAAAGGTAATAAGAAGGTCCTCATCCAAACTATCTTTGAATAGATTAATCTCCTCTTCACCGGCTACGTATTTCAGTAATTCTTCTCTATGAGGTCTTATCTTCTCTATATCCACACCTATTGCTTCTGAGGACATCCCTGCCAAGCCCAAACCGTGAGAATGGGATATAGAACATTGTATGTTATCCTTCCCCTCTATTATGGGCACTCCGTTTTCTTTGTTAGTAACGGTTATTGACCTATAGCCGGTTTTTACTCCTCCGGACGTCAGATAAGCTTTCTTGAGAGCTATCCTACCAGAA
>CAYNLP010000019.1:0-16451 GCA_964398115.1 uncultured Methanosarcinales archaeon
CTACCAACAGACGAAGTATACAACACATTCGTCAACGCATTAGACGAAAAAGAACAAATGGTTATAATAATATTAGACGAAATAGATCAACTAACCGAAAAAACAGGCGACGACGTCATCTACAACTTAACACGAGTAAACAGCGAATTAGAAAACGCACAAGTCGGCATCATCGGAATTAGCAACGACCTCGTATTTGCAAACAACTTAGATCCAAGAGTAAAGTCGAGTTTGAGCGAAGAAGAAATAGTTTTCCCACCATATAACGCGATACAAATACAAGACATACTAAGAAAAAGAGCAGACAATGCATTCAAAGAAGGAGTTTTAGAAGATGGAGTGGTTCAAAAATGCGCTGCGTATGCAGCTAGAGAACACGGCGACGCCAGACGAGCACTAGAACTACTAAGAGTAGCGGGAGAACTCGCAGAAAGAAAAGAAGAAAACAAAGTCACACTAGAAGAAATAGATAAAGCAGAAGAAAAAATCGAAAGAGACAGGGTACTAGACATAGTACAAACACAACCAAAACAATTCCAAACCACAATGTACGCAATACTAGAAAAAGCTGAAGACAAAACCGATAACATTTTAACCGGTGAAGTATATGAACAATACAAAGACGTTTGCGACAGGGCGGGAATGAGACCACTCACACAGCGACGTATCAGCGACATACTCGCCGAACTCGACATGCTAGGAATAATAAACGCAGAAGTTGTCAGCAAAGGAAGATTCGGCAGAACCCGAGAAATAAGCACATCGATACCAAACAACCTCGAACCTCAAGTCGTGAACATGATAGAAGAGGATCTCGGAATATGAACAGTTCTGAAAAAGTAGAAATGCTGATGAAAAAAGGAATTCTAGTAAGCCCCGACCTAGTTGATGAAGTAGACCCTAGCATAGCAGAACAACTAGAAAAAGAAGACGACACAGTAGTTCTAGACAGAGAAAAAATACAAGCCTTGAAACAAAAAAAGAAAGAACAACAACAAAAACGTCGACGTGTCAGAGTTCTCCAAAGCTACGAGAAAGAACCAGATGAAAGAACATACCAAGACTTTGTAAAACATTTCAACCGACGATTCGAAACCATGGAAAGAATGCTGAAAAACCGGCAAGAACTAGACCGTCTAACCAGTATTGAAAGAGTTCAAAAGAAAGATGACAGAGACACAGTATCAATAATAGGGTTGGTAGATGAAAAATACGAAACACGAAGCGGGAACATAATGCTAACATTAGAAGACAAAACAGGGAAGATGAGAGTTTTAATAACACAAGACAGGAGAGAACTATACGAAAAAGGAAGAGACTTAGTACTGGATGAAGTCATCGGAGTAACAGGACAAACAGGCTACAACATAATATTCGCAGACAGTATAACCTTCCCAGACGTGCCACTCGATCGAGAAAAGAAAAAAAGTCCGAAAGAAGAATACGCTGTTTTCATAAGCGACGTAGAAGTAGGAAGCGAAAACTTCTTAGAACAAAGCTGGAACAAATTTCTAGCATGGATGAACGGGAAAGTCGGAGATGAAAAACAAAAAAGAATCTCTGACAAAATCAAATACTTATTCATAGTAGGCGACCTCGTAGCCGGCGTCGGCGTATACCCAGGACAAGAAGAAGAACTAACCATACCAGATATTAAAAAACAATATCAAAAATTCGCCGAATACATTAAGAAAATACCTGACGACGTGGAAATAATACTTTGCGCAGGAAACCACGATGCAGGCAGGATTACAGAACCACAACCACCACTCTACAAAGACTTCGCAGAAGAAGTATACAACTTAGACAACGTCACCCTCGTTAGCAACCCAGCCTTAGTAAACTTTGGAGCGACAGAAAGCTTTCAAGGATTCGACACTTTACTATACCACGGGTACTCACTACCTTACTACGCAGACAACATACCCAGTATTAGAGACGGCGGCGGGCAGAAAAGAGCAGACCTAGTCATGAAATTCTACTTGCAAAGAAGACACCTAGCACCAACCCACGACAGTAACATGTACATACCAGACCCGGAAGAAGATCCTCTAGTTATTGATAGAATACCAGACTTCCTCGCAACCGGACACATACACAGGACAGAAGTGAGTGGGTACAGAGGAGTAACCACTATGAACTGTTCAGCATGGACAGGCATTACAGAATATCAAGAAAAAAGAGGTCTCGAACCACAACCAGGAAGAGCCATAATAGTCAATCTAAAAGATAGAAATGTGAAGATAATGAAATTCCTCACAAAGGAGGAAGAGCAATGAACTGCAGTGAAGGAATGCAAGAATACTTCGACCAGTTAGAAAAAGATACGAAAGAAGCGTACAAATTTGCAGACCGAGCTAGAAAAAAAGGCGGTGTAGATCCAGAAAACCAAGTCCAAGTACAACTTGCACGAACACTTGCAGACAGAGTAATCGGATTAATCAGCGTGGTGGCACCACAACTGGAAGACAGCAAAGCGCCTGAACGCATCGATGAACTAGAAGAAAAATACGGAGTTTTAGACTGGAGAGTCGCTTTCAAAATAGCAGAAGATGTAGCCCGAGAAAAATTTTGCGAATTCGAAAGTGAAAAAGAAGCAATCGAAACAGGAATAAGGGTAGGGTTCGCCTATATAACACTTGGGGTTGTCAGCTCACCAATCGAAGGACTTACAGAACTAGAAATTAAAGATAGGAGAGATGGAGAAGGACAATACTTCTGTCTAAACTACAGCGGCCCTGTTAGGAATGCAGGAGGAACAGCCGCGTCTGTATCAGTACTAATCGGCGACTATCTAAGAAAACAATTCGGTTATGAAAAATATGACCCGACAGAGAAGGAAATCAAAAGATGCCACGAAGAGCTCAGAGATTATCACGAAAAAGTTACTAACCTACAATACTATCCAAGCAAAGAAGAAAGCGATTTCATGATGGAAAACTTACCTGTAGAGATAGGAGGAGAACCAAGTGAAAGATACGAAGTGTCAAACTTCAACGTGAAAGACCTAGACAGGATACCAACCGATGTTATCCGAAGCGGTTACTGCCTAATCCATAGCAGTTGCCTACCACTCAAAGCACCCAAGATTTGGAAAAGATTCCAAAAGTGGGGGCATGAATTCGATATGGAACAGTGGGACTGGATTGAAAAATTTCTCAAGATACAGAAAGAGCAAAAAGCAGGAGGTGATAACAGCGAAGAAAAAACTGAAAAGAAAATCAGTCCAGACTATACCTATATTAAAGACTTAGTTAGTGGAAGACCAGTTTTGGGACACCCATTACGAGACGGCGGTTTCCGGATAAGATACGGAAGAGGTAGAAACACCGGCTTGTCAGCAACCGGCATGCACCCAGCAACCATGGTTTTAACAGACGACTTCATAGGAGTAGGAACACAACTCAAAACAGAAAGGCCAGGGAAAGCAGCGAGTGTCAACGCGTGCGACACCATCATGGGGCCAATAGTTAAACTAAAAGATGGTAGCGTAGAACAAGTCGATGATCCAAAAAGAGCGAAAGAAATCAGACAAGACGTTGCGGAAATACTATACATGGGAGACATGCTCATCAACTATGGAGACTTTTTCGACAGAGCCCACTCACTCGTGCCAGTGGGTTACTGTGAAGAATGGTGGAGTCAAGAAGTAGAAAAAGCCGCAGAGGAAATGTTTGGTGAAAAAAGTTTAGAAAAGATAAGTAACTTGACAGAAGTGAACGAAAAAAAGGTAGAACAATTATTGAAAAATCCTACTGAAACAAATGCTAGCTTTGAAGAAGCGAAAAAAATTTCTGAAAACATGGACGTCCCACTCCATCCACAACACACTTATTTCTGGCAAAGTATCCAATCCGAGCAATTGCAAGAAATGATTAAATGGATCAGCGATGGAAAACTCTTAGAAGATGGTAAGTTAAGGCTGGAATTAGATGATGCAAAAAGAATTTTAGAACTACTAGGCGTAGAACACTTAGTTGTGAACCAAGAATACGTCGTGGTTGAACAACCAGCTGCGTTGCTTTACCAACTAGACATGTCTAGCTTAGAAATGCCAGCGTTAACCCAAACCAAAGACACGCTTGACCTAATCAACAACTTATGCGACCTTACAATCAGAGATAAAGGAGGGACTTTCATGGGTGCCAGGATGGGACGACCAGAAAAAGCGAAGATGAGAAAATTGAAAGGAAGCCCACACGGACTGTTCCCAGTAGGAGAAGAAGGAGGCAGGCTCAGATCAGTAAACGCAGCGATGGATGAGGGATATATCAAAGCTCAATACAGAATACACAAATGTCCTAGTTGTGAACAAGTACAACCATACAGTATATGCATTGACTGTCAAACCGAAACTGACAAAATGCAAGAATGCGAAAAGTGTGGATTAGTAGAAAATTGCAGCCACGAAGACGTTAGAACTTACAAAACATTTGAGATAGATATAGAGAAATACTTCAACACTTGTTTAGATTTGCTTGATACCAAAATATATCCAGACGTTATTAAAGGAGTGAGAGGGACGAGCAGTAAACATCATGATAGCGAACACCTAGCTAAGGGTATTTTAAGAGCGCATCACGGGATACATGTCAACAAAGACGGGACGACAAGATATGACTGTAGCGAGCTTCCACTCACCCATTTCAAACCCAAAGAAATTAACGTCTCGGTAGAAGAGTTGAAAAACCTTGGTTATGAAAAAGATATCCATGGTGAACCTTTACAAAGCAAGGAGCAAGTGGTTGAGTTAAAACCACAAGACGTAGTGTTGCCGTGTAGCCCCGATAATCCGGAAGAGCCGTGTGATGAAATACTGTATAGAAGTTCTAAATTCATCGATGATGCTTTACAAAAACTCTACGATGAAAATCCTTATTACGAATTAGATAGTAAAGAAGACTTAGTAGGACACTACGTTATTGGATTGGCACCCCACACTTCCGCAGGAATGGTCGGCCGTATTATTGGATTCAGCCAAACACAAGGCTTACTAGCACATCCTTTGTTCCACTCGGCGATGAGAAGGGATTGTGATGGAGACGAAGCATGCTTGCTGTTATTGATGGATGCTTTCCTGAACTTCTCACCTAACTACCTACCTGACAGTAGAGGAGGGACGATGGACGCACCACTCGTGTTGACGTATCATTTGATACCTGAAGAAGTAGACGACATGGTGTTCAACATGGACATCACTAGTAAGTATCCGTTAGAGTTGTATGAAGCAGCGCAGGAGTATAAAGACCCGTGGGATGTAGATGTTGAAGTATTAGAGAAGGTTTTGGGAGAATCTGAACAATTTGAGGGTATGAAATTCACGCACGATACTTCCAGCATTAATTCAGGTGTTTTGTGTAGCAGTTACAAGACTTTGCCTAGTATGGAAGAAAAGTTGAAAGGACAAATGGGGTTGAGTGCTAAGATACGCGCGGTGGATAAGAAGGATGTGGCTAAACTCGTTATTGAAAGACATTTTATTAGGGATACGAAAGGGAATTTGAAGAAGTTCAGCCAGCAAGAATTCCGGTGCGTACAGTGCAACACCAAATATAGGAGGCCTCCGTTGAAAGGTAATTGTGAAGAATGCAATGGTCGTATCATATTCACTATAAGTGAGGGTAGTATAACTAAGTATATGGAGCCGAGTATTAGCTTGGCGGAAGAGTTTGAAGTACCCACTTATCTAGCGCAATCTTTGGATTTGTTAAAACGTCGTGTTGAAGAAGTTTTTGGCAAAGAAGATGAGCGTCAGGAAGAATTGAAGCAATGGTTCAAATAAATTTCAATATTGAAAAGAATTAATCGATAATGTTATAAAAACAAGCAACTTCATTATAGAATAGAATGTTAGAATTCCTAACAGGGTTTCAAGACATTGCACTTCTCTTCGCTAGAATTATGCTTGGAGCGATTTTCATCATTCACGGGAAAGGTAAAATGCTCGGGCCAGAACCCGGTGTTAAAGGATTCGCCAATTACTTGAAAAGTCTAGGATTTCCCCTTCCGATAGTGTTTGCTTTCATAGCCGCTATCGTAGAATTCTGGGGGGCCATAGCTCTCATAATGGGTGTGTTCACCAAACTCGTGGCAGGTTTGATGGCAGGCTTGATATTAGTCGCTACTTACGTTGGTGTTGAACAAGGAAAAGAATTCAAAGGCGGTTTAGAAGTAGACCTTCTAATCCTAACCACGAGTTTGATCTTAATGACGTTTGGGAGTGGAGCTTATACAGTAACTGCCTTGTTTTAATACTCTACGTTGAAATCGTCGAATTCTCCAGTTGGTTCTTCTTCACTAACCTCAACATTGTTTACTTTAGCCATTAAAGGACCTTTATGGCAGAAATCAATCAAGCTTTCTAGCTTGTTTTCATCGCCTTCCGCTACGACTTCAACACGACCGTCATCCAGGTTCTTAACCCAACCAGATACTCCAAGGTTTCTAGCCTTTTTTCTAGTATTGTATCGGAAACCAACGCCTTGCACTCTTCCGCTAATGAAAAGATGAACTCTCTTCATCATTCATACGTGGAGTGTCTAGCACCGCAAGCCTGACACTTTACAATTTCAACATTGTTTTCTTTCTTTAACTTTGTATCTGGCTTGCCACATTCTTTACAGAAAACAAATTTGTCAGCATAATCAGTGATGGCTTTGTTAAGTCGAGAACTACTAACTTTGGTGCCTATGATTACACGATTTTTCACAACTTCTCCGGGAGCACCTACTTCTCCAAGAACATATTTTAACAAGTGTTCTGGATCCCTTTCTAAAGTGTCAGCGATTTTGACAAAATTACTGATTATAGTCTTGTTACCTTCAACGTGACCTTTCACTTTAGGAATGTTAAACCGGCTCTGTTCAACGATTTCCTCTGGCAACTCGTCCTTTGCCTTATCCAAAAGTTCTTCATAACCTGACATGTTTTAAACGAAACCTAGCACAGCTTTTAAAGCTTACCGTTACACCCCCCGCAATATTTAAATACTCTCTCTAGGCATAATTCAATTATGGTTCTGGAAAGCCTGACCACGCCGATTAAAGCGGAAAACCATCCGGCCAGAATGTTTCTATATGGTTTTGCATACATGAGTGTGGCGTTGTTCCTTGCTCAATGGATTTTCAGCAGTCAAGCTAGTATAGTGATGGTGTTCTTAGCAACGATGGCATGTATACCTTTGATTTATAATACTATAATAAGGGAGGAAAATAAGGATTTAGAGGGTTATGATGAGAAGTGGTTGTTGAAGGAACACAGTAAAGCTTTAAGTTATTTCATGTACTTGTTTATCGGCGTGACCTTAGCCACGGCTCTTTGGTACGTGGTATTACCGGCTGACACGGTTTCACAACTTTTCATTACACAATCAAATACTATTAACGCGATTAATGCGAAGGCGTCGGAAGATTTAGCAGTGCAAGCAAATCACTTTTCTAAGATCTTTTTCAACAACGTTAAGGTTTTGATATTTTGTGTTTTGTTCTCTTTCATCTACGGAAGCGGGGCTATATTTATACTTAATTGGAACGCGACCGTGGTTGGCACCGCTATCGGGAATTTCATCAGAGGTGGCTTGACTGATTTTGCTCAACTTGCAGGTTTAGAAAAAATAACTCAGTATTTGGAGATTACTCTACTTGGATTGGTGAGATATGCCATTCATGGCATTCCTGAAATTTTGAGCTATTTCACTGCTGGCCTGGCTGGTGGTATAATCTCGGTAGCTGTGATTCAGCATGATTTTGAGACGAGAAAGTTTGAACACGTATTGCTTGATAGTGCTGATTTGTTGCTTATTAGTATAGCTTTGGTATTTGTTGGTGCGGTGTTAGAAGTTTTTGTCACGCCAGTTGTTTTCGGATGATTAATTATTCTAGTACTTTGACTTTGCCTGGTTTGATTTCGAACACTTCGCCTTCTTCCATTAAGTTGTTCATGATGCGTTCGCCGTTGTCCACTCCTTCGATTACGTCGTCGACTTCGGCGCCGTTGCCTTCGTCTAATTCTTTTATTTTTTGAATGATTTCTTGTCCTCCTTCGACGCGTTCTTCTGCTTGTTCTTGTTTTTCACTAACGTCTTCTTCAACTACTTCTGCTTGTTCTTGTTTTTCTTCTACTTCCACCTTGGGCAAGAGGTCAATTTCTAACTTTCTGTAATCCAGCCATTTGTCGTTTTTGATTTCTTTAACGGCTTCGGCAGCGAGGTATAGTTCTTCATTGTACGTTCTTGGCCTGCCTATTATCAAGACTTTGTCTCCTACCTCGAAGTTTTCTAATGGGACTTCTCCAAAACTTCGTAGGCTTATCTTTCCACTCCCGTCATCAATGATTAAATTGTCTCCGTCACGACCGACTACGACTGCCATTATGTTAACTCGACTAACTTTACCTACTTCTGTTTCTACATAGCTAGGATCCCAACCTTCCTGCTGGACATAATTTCCATCTAGGAGATGCCCGATTCTACACTTTTTTGCAGTCTGTCTTTGATACTCCGCCATTTTTTACATCCTCTGTATCTTACCAGGTTGTGGTTCGAACACATCACCTTGGCGTTTCAAACCTTCAAGAATTTCTTCTGCTTTATATTCTTCAATACCTTCTTCCGTAGCCTTTTGGATAATGTCTTCTTCCGGAATCGTCTCGCTGCCGAGAGTATTTTCTAAGTCTTGAATGATATCTTTCATAATATGTATTTGACTTCTTTGACTGGCGCTAATACCTGTGCTGATACGGTCAATGTCGATCTCTCCAGTTTCCGGATCCAAACCAATCTGACTTAAGCAATAATGCAAGAGGTCGATTGCTCGCTCAGCATCTTTCTTCTTAACTTTGTCACTCAATCTCGTCTTTGCACTTGCCTCAGCTAACCTAACTAAAGCTTCTAATTGTCTAGCCGAGATAGGGATGGCGCGGATGCCTTCGCTTTCATCCGTGCTCGTGCTTCTCATCTGTACGAAATAATTCTTGATTTCATTCATAGCCCCTTCAAGTAGGACAGGTCTGATTCTCTGCCTAGCATAGGCGATGTAATCTCTCAACAGCTCAGGGTCAATTTCTTCAAAACTGACTTCTTCACCTTCTTTCTCTTCACCCTCTTTATGCATGCCTAATATGAAACTAGCCATTTTCTCATCCTTTTCCTCATCAGGCAAATCACGAATAGGAAAGATTAAGTCAAATCGGTTAATCAAAGTACTCGGTAAATCAATCTGCTTAGCAATCATTTCATACGGGTCGAACCTGCCAAACTTAGGATTAGCCGCGGCCAACAACGTGGTTTCAGAACGCAACGTAGCTTGAATGTTCGCCTTGCTGACCGTGACGGTGTTGTGTAAAACAGCGGCTTGAGAGATGAAAGTGTGATGTGGTTCAACCGTGACGTCATAAGTCCATTCGTGCTCTGGCTCTACTCTCCTTACTTGTTTGACTCTTTCAAAACCTATCTTGCCATAGGCCATGTTTTCAAAGAATTCAACTTGTTCTCGGTCTTCTTCTCTAATATCTTTTTTCTTTAGTTCATCCACTAGTTTCTGCAAGTGTTTCTTGCTAATTCCTTTACCTTTTTTGAGATAGTCGTGTTTCATAGTTGCTTTGTTATTATTGCCGACTTTGTCGATGTCATATTTCTCCATCAAATCAATTATTTCTTCTCCACAACTTCTAACAACGTCTTTGTAAGTTCTAATCGGTGTTTTCTCTTCTAAGTAAGTTTGTACTTTTTCTTCTCTTTCTGTCCTGATAAATCCGATTTGTTCGTTGAATTTCTGAATGTTATCGTAACCTGTAACGTTTACCTTGTACGATCCCTTGTGTTCCGTTACCGAACTTCTAATTCCAAACCTTAACAAGAGATCTTGAACTTGTTCCACCAGCCTTTTACTATCGCTTCCATAACCAATTCTCAAAGTTCTTGGCTTCACACTAACATGACCGTCACCTTCAAACAACGCTTTCAACAAGTGTGCCACATCTTCTTTCCTACCTTTCAACAACTTGTCTGGAATGTGTTTTTCATCCCTACTTTTCAAAACGCCTTCGAGTTCTTCTTCAAAGAAACTTGTCAGCTCTCTTGAAATATATCTTAAGTGTTTCCAACTCCTACCTTCTACATTTCTTTCCTGTTCATAACAACCTATATCGAAAACTTCTTGCATGCAGTTGTCGAAGTCAACAAGTAACTCTTCGTCTTTATTGGTGAAATTAACACCGATGTTCTTACCTCGATTAACCTCTTTACATCCCTCACTTAACAAGTAACCCACTATGCGATAGATTTCTTCATCATTGTGAACAGGGACTTTAATGTGTTGACTTGCTCTAGAATTGAACAAATCTTCCTCTCTTGTTTCAAAACTTTGCGTTTCTCCACTAATAGGAGTTTCCGTAGGTACTGGTACGCATTCACCACCTTCTAAATTATCTGCGCGTACAGTTTTCATCTTTCCATCTTCTATGCAAAACACTGGGTGTTCCGGAGTTACCTTAATACTTCTGCCGTTGGTGAAAGTGACTTCATACATTTGATCAGGTGCTTTATGCTTGCTCACCCTATCAATCGTTACAGGATAGATGTCGTTCCAATCAGTCGTTAAGATTTCTTCATCCAGAACTTCCGGTTCGAGAATGAGACAATCGTTACCTTTGATAACTTTGTTAGGATATTCTTTGAGTTTTTCTTCAACGAATTCTCCGATTTTTCTTTCTCTTCCATCTGCCAAGGTTATCTTGGTGTCGTAGTTGAAACATTGTTGTTCGAGGCATTCGTGCATTGAAGCTCTGTCGTCGCTGTCCATCTTGTCTAATTCATCAATACAAGCGATTCCTTTGTTGGCTAGTACCATCGCGCCGGCTTCGAGTGCGTATCCTTTGATGAATTCGTCTTTGACTACGCTTGCTGTGAGTCCTGCTCCTGTGCTGCTTGCTCCTGATACGTATCTTCCTTTTGGTGCTAGTTCGCTTATTCTTTTCAGCATTGCTGATTTTCCGGCGCCGGGGTCTCCAATGAGGAGTACGTGGATGTCTCCTCTTGTCCTGCCTCCGTTTTCTTTTTCTTTTTTGACGCCTCCCATCATTTGTAGTAGGAGTGCTTCTTTGACTTTGTCGTGTCCGTATATGCTGGGTGCGATGTTTTGGACGAGTTTGTCGTAGATTTTTGGTTCTTCGCTTAGGGCTTTGATTTTTTGTACTCTGTCGTCGTCGAGTTCGATTTCGGTGTAGTCTTCTTGTACTGGTTCTACGTAGTTGCCTTCCATTATGAGGTCGAACCTGGTGCTTTTTGCTCCGGTGCTTGTTGTGATTGGTACTTCTTTTACTATGCCTACTATTTCGATTCTGCTGCCAGGATTTGTTTTTTTCTCTGTCATTGGGCTTACGAGGTCGTTTCGGAAGTAGATGTTTAGACGTTTTGGTTGTTCTCCTCCTCGTAGGTCTTCTGGTGCTTCTTCTAACACTACTTTTTGTGCATCAACTAGTTCTTTGGTGAGTAGTCTGAACTTGCCTTTTCTGCCGCAGCTGCACCTGTTTGGGCTTTTGAATTTGTTGTCGTCTTGTACTACGTTGATGACGTTTCCGCAGCTGGGGCATTCGAATTTGGCGCTGGTGACTTGAGGACGGACGTCGCTTTTCTGCCTTACTATGCCTTCGATTCTGATGAGTTTTTCTATGTGTTTGCTTCGAATGTTTCTCATCATGACGTGTTGACTTTCTGGCAGGTCTTTGAACCTGACTTTGAAGTTTTTCACGTCTCCTTCTATGTCGAATCTTTCTACAGCGACTTCTGCTGCTTTGATCGCGTCTTCTGGTGCTTCGAGTAAGCTTTCGGCTAGGTCAGGGTTGAATTTAGCTAGGTCTTGGAATTCTATGACTATGAATTTCTTTCCCGTCCTCACGCGCTCCAGGAGCTCGTCGTAGCAAGTTGTTTCGAAAAATTCCTGGAACGCACCAACTTTGTCGCTTGCTTCCATTTAGACTACTCTTTTCAGGTTTTCGACAAGTTTTTTGGTTGCGCTGTGCACTTCATCTTCTGACTTTGTTCCGGTGCACACGATTTTTCCGTTGCTGAACAGTAAGAATGTTGCTTTTGCGTCTATGAGCTTGTAGACAAGCCCTGGGAATTGTTCAGGTTCGTACTCTGTGTTTTCTAGTTTTAATGCTAATGTGTTGAGATTTAAATCCATTCCGATGCTTCCACTTGCTACTATGTTTTGTACGTGGATTTTTGGTTTGATTTTAACGTCTACACCGATTTTTTTCAGGCTTTCTTGGATTTGTTCTACGCTTTCTTCTACTTTGTCCATGCTTTTTGCTCCGGTGCACACGATTTTTCCGCTTGAGAAAATGAGTGCTGATGTTTTTGGTTCTTTTATTCTGATGACTAGTCCTGGGAATTGTTCAGGATTGTATTCTGTGTTGCTTAGTGTTGCAGCCATTTTTTCTAATGGAATGTCTTGTTCTAGGTTAGAACTAACTACTATGTTGACGACTTCTACATGTGTTTCAGAATCTTCTTTTGCCATATATGATCCCCCCATTTAGGACGTTTTTTAAACGTCTGTTTATAAAGTAGTATATAAAGCTAGTTTATAAATGCTTTTATAACGTAATGTAAATTTTACAGAATGGGTAACCCCTTCGTTTCATGTGGAGATTTGGGGGTTAGAGGGTTTGAAACAAGGTTTTTGCTTTTATTCTTTTTGATTTAGAAATGTTTTTGACTTAAATAAGGAAGAAATAATTAGTAGTTGTTGAAGCCGTGGCTGGCTATGTAGACTGAGCGATACTCGTGACCTAGCTTATCTACGGTGGGGACTACTCCGGTAGCGGCTTGTCTAATCCTTCCTGTTAGTGAGGAATACTTTTCTTTTCTCCTTTGTCGGTGACTTGGGAGTATTGCAAATCTTGGTGATTCGTCTTCTATTGTTTTGTAAGTTTTTTCTTGATCTGCTACGATTTCTCTAACTCTTTCTATTTCTTCTCTGCTTTCTAGTCCTTTGAAACCTTCGTATCTTAGCATTTCATCTAGGCTTTCTGTAAGTCTAGGATTTTCGGTGATTTGTCCTGTGTTTTCTGCGATGTTTATTGCTTTGCTTAAAGTTCCGAATATCAAGTTTTGAGCTTTTGGTTTTTTTGCAAAGGTGTAGTCTAAGAATTGTTCTCGGACTCCGCCTTGATACATTGGAGTGTCTAATTCGTCAGTGAGTTCTTCTACTAGGCCTGTCTTGGCTAGGTATATTTGTAAGCTTTCTCCGTCTACGCTTGCTTCTCGTGGATTTCTTGATTCCATCAATGCGTCTTTTACTGTCCATGCAATCTGCCTATCTGTGTTTCCTAAACGTAGGTTTGTCTTTGTCATCGTGGAGGTGATAGGCGACATTTAGGACTTATTTAAACGTTTCGGTTAAAACCATTTTTTATAAGAGTATTTTCTGTTTTGATTCCTTAAATTTTTTAGAAGTGTAAAACTTCAACAATCGTAGGGGTGGTTGTTTATGCAAGCTGAAAAAACTGCGGTTATAGTTGTGGATATGCAGAAAGGATTTTGCAAACCTAGTGGTTCATTATATAGTGAAAGGAGTGAGAGCGTGATAGAACCAATTCAAGATTTTGTGTCTAAGGCTAGGCGAGCGGGTTGTACTATAGTTTACACTAGAGATGTTCATGAGGAGGAGTTCAGGACGAGGTATTATGATGAATTTGAACGTTGGGGTGAGCACTGCGTTCGAGGCACGGATGATACTGAAATAGTGGCAGAGCTTGAACCTCGTGAAGAGGAGAAGGTGGTTGAGAAAGGAACTTATTCAGGTTTTTACAGTACTAACATGGAGCAATACCTTCAATTCAGTGGTGTGGAGAATGTCATAGTTGTTGGGGTTTTGACAAATGTTTGCGTTTTGCACACTGCTGCGGAAGCTGCGTTGCGGGATTACCGTACTATTGTTTTAGAGGATTGTACTGAAGCTTTGGAAGATAGTCATAAAAGGTATGCTTTAAATCATGTAGATTGGTTGTTTGGTGAAGTTAAGAGTTCTGAAGAGATAGAATTTGAATGAGAAGGTGGGGTTAGTCTACAACTCTTTGGGTTGTGATGTTGTGACGACTCCATTCGGGGAATTTTTGTGACCAGAGAGGGAAGATTGAAGCAGCTATTGATTCTGACAGTTTTTCTGCGTTTTCATTTTTCCAGTAGTGTATCATCGGTCCGTAGTTATCGCTTGGTCTACCATCAACGTGTGAAGATAAGAATATCGTGTTTTCCGGATTTCCGAGTGAGCGTACTGTAGTCGCGTAGTGATCGAGTCGTGCGTCTTGCCAATCCCAATTGTCGGTGTAGAATTCATCGTACACGTCACGGTTGAAGTTTAGTTTTGACACGGTAAACCCTCTTTCTTCTAGTTCATCCGCTAGATAACTTTGGAATTTTCTAGTGATGCTTGTTTCGGTAATCTTTTTGCCGTTCAGATAATCTATCGTTCCTGGGTCTAAAGTGCCGTGGCCGTCATCTATGAAGATGTAGTCTAGTTTTGGTTGTTCGTTGGCTCTGTAGAAGTCTATACCTTTGGCGATTCTCTCGGCGAGTTGTTGTAAGTTGCTTTCATTTGAGAACGTTGCTAAGTGTGAGCGATTATGCATTTTGAAAAGTTCGAGGTAAGCATGTGGGATGTGACTTGTTCTTCTTATAATTTCGAAAGGTTCTTGTCTAACGTGGTTTGCTAAGCGGTAGTTGTCCATGCGGTTCATCCAGAGATGAGTTTCGGAATAGTCCTTGCATATTTCATGAGTTGGGTTTTTAGTAGGTTCTTCTACTGGTGTTTCAAAAATTTGTAGTTTGTCTTCTAACGTGTCACTTTCTAAATTTAAAGCGGTATCGGGAGAAGTACTGCAATCTACGTGTCGTACATCACCGTAAGTGTTTTGTAAAGGAGTTCTCTCCCACGTGCTTTCAGGTGTTCTTTCTGGTGCACACGCTGCTAATAGTGCAAGTCCTCCAATCGTTAATTCTCGGAGGTTCATACCTTTCCAGAGATTGTTTGTACTTATATATTTTTTACCCCTTTCAGTTCTTGTACTTTCTCAGGTGCTTGCCTACTTGTTTTTTCATTTTTTCCAAGTTGTGTCGGTAATGGCTTGCCATGTTCACTCCGCTAGCTTCTAAAAGTTTCACGTATCCTTCTGCGAGTTGTACTTCTCTACCTGCGAGGCGTGCGTATAGAATTCCTGTGTCATCACTTGGGGCCTCTAGGTGTTGTGCGTGCAAGCTCAAGTCACTGATTGCATTGTTCAAATGCGCTTCTAGGTTAGCTGTTGCTGAGTTCATACTAGTTCTAGTAACTCCTTCGCGTATCCGTGGTAGTGGAGGTCGAAGTTGAAGTACATCATGAACTCTGGAATGAGCTGTGGGTGTTTCTTTAACCATTCGAGCATGTGCTTTGTGAAGCAATATGCGCAGACGTCCATGTCTGACTTGCATTTCAAGCACTGTGCTCCTCCTCTGGGTATCCAGAGCTCGTCTGCCTTTGCCTTCATTTCATCTACAAGTTCTGGTCTTCTTTCTCTCAGCCATACTTCCATCTCCTGTTCTAGGCAGGATATGCAAATAGGCTGGGTTATAGCTTCTTCGCATATGCTGCATTCGGCTTGGGCTATCATCTTCTTTTCGTACCTCCAAATTTTTTTAGCCCAGAGAATTTGCGGCCGGACGCTGAAAGATAAACCTTTTTTAGAAATATTGTTCCCACCAAGGCTTCTTTCGGCATCCGGCTTTTGTCCTCCGGACGCGTCTTAAGCCTTAATGGACTTAATGCCGCACATGTAAATAAATGAGACTAGTTTGGTTGAGTGCATTTTCCAATTGCTAGTCTCGTTCTGCATTGTGCGACACTTTAGATTCTGTAGATATATTATTTAAATGTTTCCTTTTTAGGTTAAAGTATGGATTATATACTTCGTTTTGGGGAGGTTGCTTTGAAAGGTGCTAACCGTGGATATTTCGAGCATGAGTTGAAAGAGAACATTCTAGATTTGTTTCCCAAGGTTAGTTTGAAGAAGCGTGGCGGTCGTTATTACGTAAGAGGGGAGGAAGGTTTGAATTTCAAGCGTGTTTTTGGTATTGTTAGTTATAGTCCGGCTGAGAAGGTGGGTTTGGATTATGGTGAGATTGAAGAAAAGGTTTTGGAAAAAGTAGAGTTGGAGGGTAGTTTTGCCATCGCGTCTAATCGTATTAACAAGCAGTATGGTTTGAACAGTTTGGAGTTGAATGAAAGGTTGGGTCAGGCTGTTGTTGACGAGTATGGTTTGGAAGTTGATCTTGATAATCCTGATCAAGAGATTGGTGTGGAGATTGCTTTTGACGACGTGTATGTTTTTACGGAAAAAGTGGGGTGTTTTGGTGGTTTGCCAGTAGGTTGTGAAGGAACAGTTGGTGCGTGGGTGGAAGATGAGAAGAGTTT
>CAYNLP010000020.1:0-16069 GCA_964398115.1 uncultured Methanosarcinales archaeon
TATATAAATGTTATCTGTTTAACAATACAATAGCGATTACAATCAAAGCTATACCAATAAACTTCTTAACCAACTCTCTAAACCTCAAATCCTCCTTCAAAAGACTGGGCTTCCACAAAGAAATCCCTGTAGCCATCAAGAAAATCATAGCGTGCTGCATTCCCATAGCCGAACTCACCAATGCAGCGTTCTCCAACTTAATCGCAAAATAATAAAACACGTGACCTATAACAGCGACAACCTGATTCCCAACTAACAATTTCTTCAAGAAAGGCTTCAAAGAATTCCAATCCTCAACTACTGATTTTCTGGCCCAACTAAAGAATAAGACAAGTCCAGCTAGGAACAAGCCAATCCTTGAAAAGTAGAAACCAGTCCAAAAATTAGTATTCTGAAAGACAAACTTCAAAACAATTATCTCAAAAGCACCAACAACACCCACGCCAAGGATAGGCTTCCAAGACTTGCTCAACTCGAAATCCCCCGCTGCACTCTTCTTAAAAACCAAGAAAAATCCGCCAAACACAAACAAGAAGAAAGCCTTCAACTCACCACCTGTCAAAGGATCATTCAAAAGAGTCCACGACAAAAACAAAACTATGAAGCTACTGAAAGAACCCAAAGGAAAGACACGAGAAATCTCCTCCACACCCATAGCAGTGAAGAGAAAATACAACTTAACAAGTTCCAAAACTCCACCAAGAATTGCCCACAAAAAAATAGTAAGATCTGGAAAGGACAAATCAAAAAAAGGAATGATAGCCGAAGCAACAACTAGATGAACCAAAGCCGGGAAAAGAACATACAACTTCTCATTATCAACCTTGTCAGCCAATGCGTATCTATCAACAAGAGAAGTTACACTCCAAATAAACAAACCAACTGTAAGGAAAAATAACCAACCCATAAAACCTCACGTGTAACACATATTATTTAATTCTTAATATCCTCAAACTTATCGATATAATCATTCACGATATCTACAAAGCTGGAATGACTCCAAGTCAACGGGCTCACGCTTAAAGGCTCACCAGTGTAGGGATGCAACTGTTCAGGCAGCATATTCGACTCCGTCGCGTTATCCACAACCCAATCAATCACTTCTTTTGCCTCTTCTAAATCATCCAAACTATCTGCTCTCTGGATTAACCACTTACCATACCATATCGTCGTGATAAACCAAGGATTACCTGGCACGTCCCTACTGACGCTGTGATAAGAATCCTCTGTATACCGAGCCATACCACCAACTTCAGTATCCAACCACAAATCCTCCTTCAAACCCTCCATATTCCTGACAACCCTCTCATCATCTGCTGGTAAGACGTCAAACTCGAAAACAGCAAACGTGCTTGCCTCCGGAATAGCATCTTCTTCATCATGGTCTTTCAAACATCGAATTCTTCTCAAAAAACGCTCCTCTTCTTCATCCCACAAGTATTCAAGCAAAGACTCCTTCATAGCATCACCTGTTTTGTAAAACTCTTCCGCCTTTTCTTCATCACCAAATTCTTCAGCAAACTTACCCGCAGCCCACAAACCAGCAATAACCGTTGAAACCGTATATGTCATAATCCCCTCTCTTTCCTCCCAAAGATCATAACACTCGATAGGAAGGTTATCATCTCTCGTATGCCTACACATAAACTCTGCGGCAGGAAGTATCAAACTATCATATAATTCTTCAACAAGATTTTCATCACCAGTCTGCTCGAAATGTTTTCTAAGAGCATAAATGACCAAGGCTGTCTCATCCTCTTGGATAGGAAGATGAGGCTCTCCGTTCTTAACCCACGGATGCCAAGTACTACCTAAACTCCCATCAGGGTTATACTTATGAAGCATAGACCCACGACCGGAAATAACTTCGGCACAGAAACGGAAAAAAGGTTTGGTGTATTCATGAAAACCAGCGCGGTCAAAAGCCAACGCGACCAAGGCGCCGTCACGCGGCCAACAATAACTGTAAGTATCGCGATTAAACTTCATATTCTCACTATCATTAGCCGCTATAATGGCACCACTTTCATCAATATGGCTTATAACGGTCAAGATACTCCTCTGATACAGATGCTTTACATCTTCACCTAAGTCTTTGAAATCTCTAGGATTGGAATCCACCACGCCTCTCCAACACTTACGAGTGGTTTCAAAAATGTTCTCAGGATGCTCCTCCATCATGAAACTGTTCAACTCCTTGATATCCTCTCGACAGTCACCCGCTGCAATCCAATAATAGAAAACCTGTTCTTCACCAGCACCGAGTTCTGCTTCTACAGCAACAGTACTGTCCACACTTCCTTGCGCGATAGGATTCTGACTTAAATCACCATCTTCTGCATCTTTCCAAGTACCTACGGCGCCCTCTTGCTCTGACTGTCCCACCGCGTAATCAGAAATATCTCCTCTCGGTTGACAACTCGTACACGTCTCTTCCCTGATAGCATTAATCATAAAGTAACGGTTGCGTTTGTAATGAAAAACAGAATTATTCTCAGCATCATAACCCGCCGTATCTCCAATATCCGTACCGTAAAGATGAAAATCTTGATAGAAGAAAACCTTTATTTTACGCTCCCGATCACTATCATTCTTTAAAGTTACTTTTCTCAAGAAAATATCATGATCACAAGAAACACAATCATTAAACTCTAACTCAACGCCTAAACTATCATTACAGGCATAAGCCTGACTTACCAAAGTTCCCTCCTCATAACCGATATCTCTATCCCAACCTTCTTCATTAATCCAGGAAAAACTCCCCTCAGTAAAAATTCCAATTTTATGAGCATGTCCCTGAACATGATTTTCTTGACCTACGTGAGGATAAAAAATATCTCGAATTTGAAGCCATTTATCTATGTTAACTAGAAAACTTTGATTCCCAAGAACTATATCCCTTGGCACAAATCCACCTAAAACTAGCTAATCTCTTGAAGATATTTAATATTTATCTTTAATATGAAGGAGGCAAAAACTTATCCTTATACCTACGCACAATTATAGGAACGGTAAAAGCCACTGCAAACAATACAACGCTAATAATAACCTCAGTGGAAAGCAAATCCGACCAAGAGCTTATACCTGAGATGCTGTCAAAAAAGAAAGTGAAAATGAAAGTCCCGGGAATTATACCAAGAAAAGTACCCCAGAAATATTCAGAAAACTTCACCCTTGTAAGACCAGCTCCAAAGTTTAAAAGGTTGAACGGAAAGAAAATCAAGCGTAAGTAGAAAATAGTAGCAAAACCATTTTCTTTCAAAAACTCATCATATTTCTCCACACTCTCCAACTTTTTCTCTAAAAGACTGTCGACAAAATCCTTGCCGAGCCAACGCGCGATGAAGAAAGCTCCAGAAGCTCCAATAGTAGCACCAATCAAAGTGTATATCGTTCCCCAAAAAGTTCCGAAAGCGACGGCGCCGCCAGCCGTTAACAAAGTACCAGGCAATAACAGGCAAATACCCAAAGCGTAAAGAAAGATGTAAAAAATAGGAGATAGAATACCGAAATTATCAACCATTGTTCTTATAGACTCCCTGCTCAAATCGGACAAAGGACCATACCTGGTGAGATAGACAGCTAAAACTATGAAAAGAACCAACCCGATAACTTTCAATACATTTTTCCGCTTCATGATAACTTGAAAAAGAACCTCGCTAATTTTTTCGTAAAATCTGTCAAATACTTTTCAGACATGAACTTATTCAAAACTTTCTTATTCGCTTGGCTAACAGTAGGATACACGTGAATCATTTGACTTACGTCCTTAACCTTCATACTTTCTTTAACTGCCAAGATAAACTCATGGATGACTTCTCCAGCATTTGGTAACAACAAGGTTGCACCCTTCAAAAAACCATCCTTAATCACAACTTGAGCTAAACCTTCATCATAACTCTCCGTCAAAAACCTATCAACTTTAGAACCCTCCAACGTATAGACATCAAATCCTTTCTTTCTACCATCTTCAGCACTCATGCCAACGTGAGCGAGTTCCGGATCAATAAAAGTAGTCCACGGCACAACGGAATAATCAACTTCCCTCTTGAACGGAAAAAACAAATTCCAAACTATTGTCTTAGCTTCGTGTTCAGCCATGTGCGTGAATTGATACGGTCCTACAACATCGCCGCACGCAAAGATGTGTTTCTGAGAAGTCCGCATATACTTGTCCACTTCAATACTCCCTCTGTCATCCACTTCAATCCCTGCCTTATCCAAATTCAACCCCCTAACGTTAGGTCTCTGACCAGTAGCAATGAGTATTTCATCGAAACGTTCTTCAACACCCTCACCCGAACACTCAGCAGTAACTAAAACCCTGTCATCTGAAGAAACCTCTTCTACCCTTGCACCAGTATAAATCGTTATTCCTTCTTTTTCAAAAATTTGAGCAACCCTTTGAGAAAAAACTTCATCCTCCTTTGACAGAATACGATTTGAATGTTCAAAGATTGTAACGTCACTGCCAAGACGAGAAAAAGCTTGAGCCATTTCAGACCCGATAGGTCCACCGCCTACTATTGCGAGTTTTTCAGGAAGTTCATCTAATGAAAAAATACTTTCATTAGTCAAGTAATCAACTTCATCCAAACCTTCAATTGGAGGTGTGAAAGCTTTCGAACCAGTCGCTATAACAAACTTTTCTCCTTCAATAATTTCATCATCCACTTTCACCTGGTTTTCTGAAACAAACTCTGGACTTCCATAGATAACATCTACCCCTAAACTCTCAAATCTTTCCTTGCTGTCATGCTCTTGAATTGTGTTGATAACGTCTTGAACGTGATTACTAACTTTGGACATGTCCACTTCTTCAACGTTGATATCTAAACCATACTTATCAGAATTCCTGGCTTGGTGAGCTACTTTGGCACTTTTTATCAACGTCTTGCTAGGAACGCATCCGTAATGGAGACAATCCCCTCCAAGCTCTTCTTTTTCTATTAAAGCGACATTAATTTCAAAATTTGCTGCTCCAGCTGCGGTCACTAAACCTCCGCTTCCACCCCCTATTACTACAACGTCGTATTTCATACGTATCCCTTGACAAGCATTCTGCCGAGCGTACTTAACTGGATTGCTGTTTTACCATCTTGTTCAACCGTATCAACCAAGCCGAGATCTTTCAAACCATCACTTTTCAAGTTTCCGTTTACGTGGTATGAAATTAAAGGTAAGCTCATACCTGTTTTTTCACTCAATTGTTCAAGAGAACTGCAACAATCTTCTTCTTTAAATATCAGTTTGAGAATGTTCATTTTCTTATCCGTGAGTTGCTTGTAATAAGAGAATTTCAGGACTGGAAGGAGCATAGGTTCACCGTTTCGTACGCCCATAGCTTTCAAACCATTAACGAAAGCTGCGCTTACTGCAATACAACTCATAATCTTGTCACCTGTAGATACATTTATTATGATATCCTTTTGATCGTCTTCATCTGTTCTTTCTTCTTCAGCTTTCTTAATCTCGCCTACTGCTTGGAACATTCCCTCCCATAAATCACTACCGATTTCTTTCCTCTGAGTTGGGATTTGAAACCTTTTTAAGTCTTTTTCAGCTTTTTTCGCATTTTCTTTTTGATCAGGAGGAGTTATAAGAACTACTCTGTCAGTTGGGAACTCTTTGATACCTACGAATAGGGCGTCGATATTATCTCCTACAGGTGCTATCATTACATTATTTGCCATCCTCTCACCTCTAATTTAAACTATACATTTATATTTCAATAATTGATTAATAAAAATAACTTTGCTTTAAAACTTAAATAAATAATTTAACCAGTTATTTGTGTTTATTGACAAGCTGCTGGAATCTACTGACAGGCTGTGAACCAACCAAGACCTCGCCCCTAAAAGGCTGACGGTTAGAATTACCTACAACAAATCCAGGAGTTCCTGTAATACCAGACTGGCTCCCCTCCTTCAAATCTTGCTCCACTTCAGACTTGGTATTTTCATTTTCATAACAACTCGTAAAGCTATCCATGTCAGCACCTGCTTGGCGAGCATAACCCTTCAACGCAGCATCTGTCAAATTATTTTGGTTTTCAAAAACTAGATCATGGAAATTCCAAAATAAATCATTACCTTGTCTGAAAACACATTCGCCAGCAATCGCGGCAGGCATAGCTCGGTCATGCATGCTCTGAAGAGGAAAATTCTTATATACCAGCTTTACTTGACCACTCTCAATATATCTACTTTCCAATTCTTTCAAAGTATTTCTGTAAAACCTACCACAGAATGGACATTCAAAATCACTATATTCAACAATAGTTACTGGAGCATCTTCAGCTCCTTTAAAAGGCTCATTCTGAATTGGAGTAGTAGTCATCTGAGAATTACTTTCAGGACTAGCTAATCCAAACCAATTAGTCCAAAAACCAACGAATAATAAGACTATAATACCAAATATGGTGAAAGCCACAATGTTCTCAACTTTTTCGTTATCCTCTCCCATAGTGAAGCACTAAAATACTATGTTGATTATAAATATTACTATATCTCGCTTGAGTCCCTGCTGAAAAACAAGTCAAACGTCCAATCAAGCATAACCCTAAACTTGTTCTCCAAACCGATTAATTTAGATAGGTAAATAGTTCGCCACATCCACCAAGCAGGAAATCCATAAAACCTAACAGGTCCTATCTTTGCAATAGCTTGCCCATTACCCATGCTTGCCAAGAAACCCTTACTCTCAAACTCAAACGATTCCAAATCTCTTCCTCGTAAACTATTCAAAATATTTGTGGAAACAGCTTTAGCCTGTTGCTGAGCCAACTGAGCTGTTGGAGGAGGATGTTGTCCATTCTTCGGGTTTTCATAACTTGCGAAATCTCCCAAAGCATAAACGTCTTCATAACCCTCAACTTGTAAATTAGAATTCACAGGCAAAGCCCCTCGTTCTTTTTCTACACCCTTTACGGGCATATCTCTCGGTTTAACACCTGCCGTCCAAATAATAGTTCCGGCAGTAAGCTTCTTCTCTTCATCATCTTGTTCAAACTTGACATAACTTTCACCCACTTCTTGCGCCAAACCACCCATATGCAAATTAATACCTTTCCTTTCCAAAATGTTCATAGCTTTATCCCTCAACTTCTCATCAATACCTTTCAACACTTTATCATTTGGATCGATTAAATGAACTGAAACTTCATCCATGTTCACATTTGGATATTCCTTGGCAAAATTGTTATGTATCAATTCAGAAATTTCACAGCTAAGCTCCACACCTGTCGGGCCGCCACCTACTACGACGAAAGTTAAACAATCTATACGAGCTTCCTTATCCTCTTTAACATTCGCCTCTTCAAACTTGTTAATAATATGTCTACGCATCTTGTAAGCATCATCCAAGTCCTTCAAAGTTAAAGCGTGTTCCTTACCTTCTAAACCGAAAAAGTTGGTTTCGCTTCCTAAAGCATTAACTAAAATATCATAGTCAAATTCGCCCACATTTGTATTTACCACTTCACTTTCTAAATTAATTGAATTAACAGTCGCTTTGCAAAATCTGAAATTCTCTCCATCTAGTATTTGCCGTATAGGTTCCACGATGTTATGAACTCTAATATTTCCAGTAGCCACTTCGTGAAGCATAGGAACAAACAAGAAATAGTTGGACTCGTTAATCAATGTTACTCGAGCCTCTTCTTTTCTCAATTCTCTAAGAAGATAATGCGCTGTGTAAATACCGCCGAATCCTCCTCCCAAAATTAAGATTTTCTTCATGTTGTAAAAACATCCGGCATTTTTTGATATAAAAAATTAGTGTTTAATCACAGTCCCTTCAAATTCTGAACCGTTCAGATAATTTTCTACATTTTCTAAATTAGAACCATTCAATATAACCACTTCCAAATCCAATTCTTTAGCTTTCTCTGCAGCGACTGGATCAAAAGGAGCATTAAGCCCCGGATTCCAATCATCAGGTAATAAATCAATAAATTCATTCCAGCTTAAACTCTCAAATGGAATGGCCTCGGAATTACTTGAAGGATCTTTATCATAAACATAAGATATATCTGAAAGGTTTAAAAGCTTATCAGCATTTAGCTTTTCAGCCAATAAAACAGCGTCATAATCAGTGCTGCAACCAGGTTTCCAACCGGAACCTATAAGGATGTCCTCTTCAAAATCTACATCTTTAGAGTAATCATCCACGATTCTAGGATGAGCTTCTCTATAGAAGATAGTTCTCATAAGATGAGCGTTTAGCCTAGTGGCGTGGATTCCAAGCCAATCCACATCTTCATCAGTCAAGTCAATAATTTCGCTGGCGGCTTCTTGATACTTTCGAGCCGTCTGACCGCCACCAGTAACTATTGCAAACTGTTTTCCTTCCTCAATCTGGTTTTGTATTAAATCCTTGAACTCCTTCAAGAAAGAAATATCTATCTCTTCAGGAACTATCAAAGAACCACCAACCGAAATAATAACTGTTTCCGACATTATACCAATGGCGTTGCTATTGATTAATAAATTGAACGGTTAAAGACTAATTATTTAATTCAAAAAACTTTCTCTCAATAATATGAAGAAAATAATCTTAGCACTAGTAGTAATAGTAGCTGCTTGTTCACAACAACCCGTAACAGAAGACAATAATAGTGAAATCAAAGTAGATGAGGACGGAACCAAATTCTTAGTACCCGAAGGAAAAATAATAGAGGGAGGACCACCAAAAGACGGCATACCATCCATAGACAATCCTGACTTTATCGTTGCCAATGAGGTAGACTGGCTAAAACCAAATGATGAAGTTCTAGCAATCGACTATCAAGGAGTACAGAAAGCGTATCCATTAAAGATCATGACTTGGCATGAAATAGTAAATGATGAAATAAATAACACACCACTAGCTATAACTTACTGTCCTTTATGCCGTACAGGAATAGCATATCACAGAAAAATCCAAGGAAAAACCTACGAATTTGGTGTTAGTGGAAAACTGTACAATAGCAATTTAGTAATGTATGACCGGCAAACAGATAGTCTTTGGAGTCAAGTTGAAGGCTTAGCTATAAGAGGTCCAATGACTGGCACAGAACTAAAAGCAGTAGGAGTAGATACAGTAACCTGGAAGGAATGGAAAACATCACATCCACAGACCTTGGTTTTAAGCAAAGAAACAGGATACAATCGACCTTACGATAAAGATCCATACACTTCTTATTTCAACAGTAGTAATGTAATGTTTCCTTTGGATAATGAAGATGATAGACTATATCCAAAAGACGTAGTATATGGTATAGAAGTAAATGGTACTTACAAAGCGTATCCAGAAAAGAAAATAAACCAAACCTTAAAAGATACAATAAAAGGTGTTAAGATACGTGTCGAAAAACAGGATGACGGTCAAGTCAAATTTATTAACGAAAACACTAACACAACGATCCCTCCAACCAAAGGATTTTGGTTTGCGTGGGTAGCTTTCCATCCAGACACGGAGTTGATGAAATAAATGGAAACCCTTGTTTGTATTGATAGAGACGGCACTTTGATTTACGATGACAAATACTACCTCGGAAGTCAGGAAGACTGGCAAGAACTAATTGAATTTTTGCCAGGCGTAGTTGAAGGGGTGAAAAGCTTGAATGAACTAAATAATATAGGAATTTACATGATCACTAATCAGTCAGGCATTGCGATGAAAGACCTTCCATTACTGACAGAAGAGAGAGCGGAAAAAGTTTGTGAAGAAATACTGACCAGGTTGGAGCAAAAAGGTGCTCATATCGACGACTACTTCTTCTGTCCACACGTGGACCCTGAATATATTGAGAAAAGAAGTGAAAGAGAATTTAATGACGAAATGGTGTGTGAGTGTGAGTGCATCAAGCCAAGACTGGGCATGGTGTTTGACGCTCTGAAATCCAAAGGTGTGACTAGAGACGATGTTAACTTATATGTTATAGGGGATCGTGCTTCAGATGTTAAAACCGCACTAAATGCAGGAGGAGAAGGAATTCTTGTCCCGTTTGAAAACGAGCCGGGAGAAAAAGAGAAAGTAAATGAAATGTTTGATGATGAAGTTTTCATAGCAGATGATTTCTTAGAAGCTGCTCGTTATATAGTTTCACAAGAACAAGGATAATATTGTCACTACGGCCAATATCACGAATAAGCTGCCAACCACTATTTCCCTCTTTTCTTCAGGTATAAGTTCAGAAACTTTAACGCCTAACTGTCCTCCTAGTAACACTCCAGGTATGGTGAAGATCAAAATGTTGAAAACCTGTTCTAACTGGTTTAAGGATTGAGTGAAGAAAGCGTAGGCGTGACTAGCACTTCCTACTAATACTGTTAAGGCGACTACAAATACACTTGTCCCAGCAGCAATCGGACCATGCATTTCGTATTTTTTGAGAAGAGCGAAATCATTCATTTCTCCAATTCCTGTGCTTACCATACCTCCAAGCAATCCGCCAATTGCTGTGAGCAATCCAACCATGATTTTATTTTCAGGTGTTCTATAGCAATCTTGTTCTTCATCATGAGTACAAGGCTCTTGCTTCTGATGACATTTCAAAGTCACAGTTTTATCCGGTTCTATAATCCGTATTGCCAAAATCAAAAGGAGGCCAGCAAGCGTGAGTTTGATCCAAACTTCGGGAATAGAATTAGCTACAAAAGCGCCTATCATGGCTGCAGGTATAGTAAAGCAAAGGATGAAAATGCCAACTTTATATTCGATAAGTTTCTTCCTGGCAAAACCAAGTAATCCACTACCAAATCCGAAGACTTCAATGAACAATCCAACACCAACCGCTATATTTGCAGGTATTCTAAGCACGAGCAAGAAGAAAGGAGTGAACATTGCTGCTCCACCAATCCCTACAGCCATGGCTATCGTGGCGAACAGAACTCCGATAGGAAACATGAACCAATATTCTAACATTATTTTCTTACCAATCAACCTAGTTTATATTATTTTTCAAAAAACATTTATTTTCTATATAGAAAAGAACTGGTTAAACGTTACATATATAAACAACCCCAATCTCGATGCCAATATGGAAAAAGACAAAATAGGACTATTTATACTAAGAGCAGGTCTTGGAATATTCCTACTATTATGGGGAATCGATAAATTAGTCGCTCCAGGTAGTGCAGTCAAAATATTCAAAAACTTCTACAAATCCAGTATCAGCACACAATTAGCCTACGGCTTTGGAATAGCCGAAATAATACTAAGCATACTCATAATAATAGGATTATGGAAAACATGGACATACGGTCTTGGCCTAGCAATACACGCCGTATCAACCATTGCAA
Organism: uncultured Methanosarcinales archaeon; assembly: GCA_964398115.1. Lineage (GTDB taxonomy): Archaea > Nanobdellota > Nanobdellia > Woesearchaeales > CAYNLP01 > CAYNLP01. The sequence continues at coordinate 11,286 of CAYNLP010000020.1, forward strand.
GCTGGAAACAACTACTAAATCCATTCGGATCAAACCACTTGTTCATAGCTGGAATACCAGTCTTAACAGCATTCATAGCTCTATATCTTCTCCGAGAAAAAGATACACTATGGACACTGGATGATAGATAAAGTTAAAAACAAAACATCTTCAATAAGTAAGTGAGAGGTGGGTTAATTTGAATTCAAACTTAACATTCCATTCTGAAAACTCAAACATTCCAGAAGGAAGAATGCAAGAACAAGCAGAACGACTACAACCAATTATCGAAGAAATGAGAGAAACCCTACAAAAAAATAATTATGAAGACCAATATGCTTCTATAAAACTCGCCGACGACCACGAATACCACGAGCGAATAATGCAACTCGCCCACACTAAAGGAAGAGGAGTTGAAACACTAATAATATGTGGCATAGGAGGATCCAACCTCGGAACCAAAGCAATGATAGAAGCAGTCCTCGGAGAAATGCACAACCACATACCCGACATTCCAAAAGTATACTTTGCAGACACCACCGACGCAGCTAAGATAAAAGACATACTAAACGTGACAGAAAAACACATACACAACGGCGACGACATACTACTAAACATAGTCACAAAATCCGGAACCACAACAGAAACAATAGCCAACGCAGAAACCTTCATGAACCTATTAGAAGAGCACGGAAGATCCATCCAAGATAACGTAGTCATAACCACACAATACGACAGTCCCTTATGGAACTTAGCAGAAGAAATGAACATCGATAAACTAGGAATTCCCGAAAAAGTCGGAGGGAGATACAGCGTTTTCTCAGCTGTAGGACTCTTTCCCTTAGCAATATTAGGATTAGACATTAAAGATATGATGAAAGGCGTTAGAGACATGAGAGACATCTGCCTTCAAGACTTCCACCAAAACCCTGCAGCGCAAAGCGCCGCCGCACTATATTACCACAATCACAACCACAGAAACATACACGACACTTTCATCTTCAGCACCGGATTAGAAACCGTAGGGAAATGGTACAGACAACTAATGGCCGAAAGCCTAGGCAAACAAGGCAAAGGCATGACCCCAAACGTGAGCATAGGAAGCACAGACCTACACAGCATGGCACAACTATACCTTGGAGGACCAGAAGACAAATTCACCACGTTCATAACAATACAAAACGACAAAGCCAGAGTGAAAGTTCCACAATTTGACGAAAAATTTCAACAACTAACACAAGTCGAAGGCAAAAGCTACGAAGAGATTAGAAACGCAATATTTGAAGGCACTAAAAAAGCATATGAAAACAAAGACAAACCACACTGGCACATCGAACTATTAGACCGAGGAGAATACACCACTGCACAACTCCTACAATTCAAAATGATGGAAATCATATACTTCGGAAAACTATTAGAAGTAAACCCCTTCAACCAACCAAACGTAGAAGAATACAAAGAAGAAACCAGGAAACTACTCAACCCTGATAACTAATTCTATAAACACTACCACTCTTATCATCCGAGACCAACAAACTACCATCATTTAAGACTTCAACATCCACAGGACGACCCCAACTACTACCATCCTCCTCTAACCATCCCTTCGCAAAAACTTCTTTCCCAACAGGATCGTCATCTTCCATCTCAACGAACATAACCCTATACCCAATTGGTACGTCTCGATTCCAACTACCATGCTCAGCAATGAAAATACCGCCCTCATACCTTTCAGGAAATTGCTCTCCCTCATAAAAACGCATACCCAAAGCAGCAACATGCGGGCCAAGCTCCAACTCAGGCTTTGTATAACCACTACAACTACCACTGAATTCAGGATCTACCACATCTTTACCATGACAAAAAGGAAAACCAAAATGCAAACCTTTCCGAGGAGCATGATTCAACTCATCCGGAGGCCTGTTATCACCCAACCAATCACGACCATTATCTGTAAACCACAAATCACCAGTGCTAGGATTCCAATCAAAACCAACAGACATCCTAACACCTTCAGCATAAACTTCAAAATTACTACCATCAGAATTCATTCTAGTAATACTAGCAAAAGGCCTGGGAGGATTACAAACATTACAAGGCGCACCCACCGGAACCCACAAATCACCCCTAGGACCAAACTTGATAAACTTCCAACCATGATGACTTTCAGAAGGAAAATCATCCCTAACCACAACAGGACTCGGAGGATCATCCAACCTATCCAAGATGTTTTCAAACTTCAAAACACGATGAACCTCCGCCACGTACAAACTACCATTCTTGAAAGCCACACCATTAGGCATGTATAAATCACTAGCCACTACCTCAACCTTATCCGCCTTAAAATTGCCGTCTTCATCCACTACCGCATACACTTTACCCTCATCCCTCGTACCCACAAATAACGTGCCATTAACCATTTCTAAACTACGAGCGCCAGGAACATCTTCGGCAAAATACGTGATTCGAAAACCATCCGGTAAAGTAATGTTAGAAACACTACCGTTCACGTGTTGAGGAGAACTAGGTAAGAAAGGAGTGAAAAAACCTCTAAACAAGAATAAAAAAACACCCACAATTACCAACAGCGCTATGACTCTCAATTTCATAACTTAATATTAAAACGACTCCTACCCCTATCTAACTTATGAATCTTAACAGGCAATTTCCTCCTTAAAAGCAATGAATTAGTTACTACAGAAACACTTGATAAAGCCATAGCCAGACCAGCAATCTCAGGCTGTAACAAACCCACCGCAGCTATCGGTATAGCAGCAACGTTATAACCAAAAGCCCAAAACAAATTCTGCTTAATCTTCTTAATTGTCTTCCTGCTAATATCAATACTCTTAACTACATCCATCATTTCAGATCGTACCAATACCACGTCCCCGCTTTCAATAGCGACATCCGTACCAGCCCCAATTGCAATTCCCACATCCGCTTGGGCAAGAGCAGGAGCATCATTAACTCCATCCCCTACCATAGCAACCTTTTTATCCTCTCGTTGTAATTCCTTAATCTTATCGCTCTTATCTTCAGGCATGACCTCAGCAAAATAATCATCCACCCCAACTTGTTCAGCCACTGCCTTAGCCACCCTTTCATTATCCCCTGTCATCATGATAACTTCCAACCCCATCTTCTTCAAAGTACTTACTGCTTTCTTACTATGCTTCTTCAATTCATCCGAAACTGCAATGACACCAGCAGCTTCATCATCCACAGCCACTACCAGAACTGTCTTACTACTGTTTTCAAATTCAGCAACTTTTTTCTCTAAACTCTTAAGCCTAATACCCTCCTTCCTCATAAAGCTCTTACTACCAACTTTTATAGTCTTCCCAGTCGTTTTTGCAATAACACCCTTACCTTCAACATTTTCAAAACTTTTCGGATCCGAAACATTCAACTCCATCTTCTTTGCCTTTTCCAAAACCGCTGCTGCAAGGGGGTGTTCACTCCTCTTTTCAGCAATAGCAGCATATTTCAAAGTGACTTGAGGATCATACATTTTCGAAACAGCAATATCTGTAACCTTGAAATCCCCCTTAGTTAAAGTACCAGTCTTATCTACTACCACACTATCTAACTTACCAATAACTTCCAACGCTTCTCCACTATTTATCAAAATACCATTTTCAGCACCTGCACCAGTACCAACCATAACAGCTGTAGGAGTAGCTAACCCCATCGCACACGGACACGCAATAACCAAGACAGAAATACCCACCGTTAAAGCAAAGACAAAACTAGGACCGAATATCAACCAAGTTAAGAATACTAAAAACGCTAAGACAATAACGCTAGGAACAAAATAAGATGCTACCTTATCAGCAATTTTCTCAATCGGAGGACTACTACTCTGAGCCTCTTCAACCAATTCTATAATATTCTGCAAGACAGTATCTTTACCAACCCTCTCCGCCTCGAACTTAAAAGCTCCCTTACGATTAATAGTACCACCAATTACTTCGTCCCCCTCATGCTTTTCCACAGGAATGCTCTCACCCGTAACCATGCTTTCATCAACATAACTATGACCATCAACAACAGTTCCATCAACAGGAACTTTCCAACCAGGCTTTACAACCACGATGTCTCCAACTTCAACTTCTTCAATCGGTATTTCTTCCTCTTCACCACCTCTCTCAACCAAGGCAGTACCTCTCTGTAATGTCAGCAACTTTTCAATAGCGCTTGAAGCTTTACCCTTCGTTATCGCTTCCAAATACCTACCGAACAATATGAAAGTAGTAAGCAAAGCAGCCGTTTCAAAAAAAACTGGTTGTCCTTCCAAGAAAAACACAGAAACGGTTGAATAAATCCAAGCTGCACTTACACCCAAAGCGACTAAAGTATCCATGTTAGCAGTTTTTCTCTGAAGTCCACTCCAAGTTCTTGTAAAAAATTGTCTACCACACCAGAAAACAACAATAGATGTTAAGATAAACATGTAAACGTTAACGTTCAAAGGCTTAATCAAAGCCCAGTCTACATAAGTCCAAATAACGACCGGTAAAGACAACACCAAAGCAAGTAAGAAATTATTCCTTTGCTGTTTCTTCTCTTCCTTTTTAGGCTTAGCATGAGTTCGGTGATTCTCATCAGCAACCTTATAACCAGTATCTTTTATTATTTCACGAACTTTTTCACTATCAATTTCTTCTTCATCATAAGATATATACGCGGTTTCATTACCATAATTTACCGTGACATCTTCTACCCCTTTTGTTTCCTTCAAAGCACTCTCAATAGAAGAAGCACAACTTGCACAATGCATACCCTCAATCTCAATCCTCTCT
>CAYNLP010000021.1:0-15926 GCA_964398115.1 uncultured Methanosarcinales archaeon
ACTTCTCGGTCAAGTATTTTTTCAGCTTCCATAGCTGTGATTTCAGAGACAGTGGTGAAAACGTCGCAAGCAGGCGCCGCCGCTTTCTCCGTAGTGTATTTATCTTTCACTTGGTGTTCTTTAACTTCTTTCTCAACATCTAAATCTTGTAACTTTCCGTATAAGTGCTCTCCTGCTCCAGCTATGCTTCTTCCTAACATGGTAGCGTGTGTTGTGAAAACAGTTTTTACTTCAGGCCTCTTCTCTTCAAGGTATAAGATTGAAAAACTGCTCAACCATTCGTGGCAGTGATGTATTATATTCATCTTCCCTAAATATTCACTAATTCTCTCCATCAATATACCTACAGCCCAACTCCATACCATTGGTTCTTCAAAATCCCATCCACTGTTCATACTGTCTATATTGTATTCTTCCCATAATTTTTTCTTTATCTCACCTTTTTTATCTACCAACCCGTCAAAGTCAAGAAGTACAGTTTTAGGATCACCTGCTACTTCCCACTCGCCATAATGACATTCAACACCAAGTTCATTCATTTCTTCAAAAGCTTTTTTCAAAAAGTCAGGGATTTCTTCAAATTCGTTAAAACTTGATTCCGCTTTTTCTTCAAAGTAGGGACCAATCAAGAAATAATTATCATAATGTTCTTGCATTGCTCGTACTTTACTCTTTACAACCGTGTAGATACCACCAACTTTGTTGCACACTTCCCATGAACTTTCGAACAAGTAATCAGCTTTTTTCTCCATTATCCTAATGCGTTCAGCACACCTGCGGTTAGTAGTCCAAGTATGAATCCAAATATCAAACCGTATATGAATTCTTTACGTAAGAATTCTCCGTGTTCAGTTTCGATTGGATGGTCCACCTTTGCCTTTTTACCCTCAGATTCATTGGAACTTTTGAAATCTTCTTTATAATGTTCTTTCACAACACGGTGTAAGACATCAATCATTTCTTTCCTGCTTTCACAATTTTCAACTTTTTCAGCTAATTCTTTTTTTTCATGAACATCTCTTATCCAATTTGCAAAGTCGTTTCTGTCATTAGTTACGTGTTGTTTAAATTCATCATCAGATATTTGTCTTAAGAATTCTAAAAGTTCTTCTATAGTACTAACTTGTTCCCCACTTACAAGTACAAATTCCTCTCCTTCCGGAGCGGGTTGATTAACCAAAATCATGTCACCTCTTTTTTTACAGTTTTGAACTTGGATTTTCCGTTATTTCGAGTTTAGGTTCTTCTTCTAATGCTTCAGGGTTGTGCTCTTTCAACCTTAATGTTATGTCATTAAGTACATTCATAAATGAGATGTAAGCTTCGTAGGGACTGTCGTGTGGGTTGAAATATTTGTGTACGTCTCCATCAGCAAACCATTTTATGCACATGTAATAAAAGTGATCGCTAGTTGTTAATTTTCTCCAATCTTCTAATAGTTCTGGATCGCCGGCGTTTTTAATAGCTTCTTCTAATTCAAATAGTTGATTTAATGCCGCATCTTGTATTGCGTTGCCCGTCCAAGCGCTCAAGTCTCTTTCCACATCTGCCCAACTTACGTGATGGTGAATGTCGAGTTCTCCTCTTGGTTCAAAATCTAACACCTCGCTTGGAGTTCTAAAGTGAAGGTGATCGTGTTGGAGTATTTCTTCAGGTAATTCTTCTAAAAAGTCTAGGATTCCTGTATCTTCCCAGTGGTGTTCGCCAAAGGTTTCGTAGTCCATAAATAAGTTTATCGTGTCACCTTGTATTTGGCTGAGCCAGTGAGCAAATTTTTCTTTTGTCAAGGGGTGTTCTTCCCATCCTTCATTGCTGAATCTGAAAGCTATATCATCACTTAGCTTATAGTTTTTAGTAAGCATTTTCATGTTTTCAGTGCCTTTTGGTTTGTAGACAAAGTTGGGACTTCTCCATCCTAACGCGTGATCTGCGCCTTCAGCTAAGATTCCTTCATAACCCATGTCTTCAGCAAGCATAGCTAATTCATTATTATATATCAATTCTGTGTTTCGGAAAACTTTTGGTTTTTGGTTGAAGTGTTCCTTTATCATCCTCTTGTGTTTTTCTACTTGTTGTTTGAATTCTTCTTGGCTATAGAGGAAAGCGAGAGAATGGTAGTATGTTTCTGATAAGAATTCTACCTTCCCTGTGTCGGCGAGTTTTTTGAAACTTTCTAGTACTTCGGGCGTATATTTTTTGAATTGTTCCATCGCCGTACCTGTAATGCTGAACGCTACTTTGAAATCTCCGTCTTGTTTTTTAATTTGTTTTAGTAGTGCGTTATTTGCAGGAAGGTAACATTTATTGGCTACTTTCTCCGCTACTTTTCTATTCTTTTGTTCGTCAAAATAATTGCTATGATTGCCTATATCGAAGACTCCGTAATCATCTAACCTCATTGGTTGATGTACTTGGAAGTAAAAGCATACTGAGGTCATGCTTTCACCTGCAATCTGTTGTATATGTCTATTACTTCAGCAGCTGGACGCCTCCAGTCAAATTTCATAACTTCAACACTTCCATGTTCTTTCAAACTGTCGTTAACTTTCTGATAATTCAACAAAGCAAGTATGTTTTCAGCGATTTTATCAGTATCCCAAAAGTCTACTTTTATCACATGATCCAGTACTTCGCTCACTCCTGACTGTTTAGAAATTATAGCTGGTGTTTCTTGTACCATAGCTTCTAGTGGGACTAGTCCAAATGGTTCTGATACAGAAGGCATTACAAAAACGTCAGCCATGCTGTAAAGTTCTTCAACGTCATTTACAAATCCAGGGAAGATTATTTTATGTCCGATACCTAGACTTGCTGCTTTATCTATTACTTGTTGCATCATGTCGCCAGTACCCGCCATTATGAACTTGACTTTAGGATCGTGTTCTAATACTTTCTTCGCTGCTTCTACAAAGTAATCAGGACCTTTTTGAAGGGTTATCCTTCCAACGAAAAGTACGATTTTATCGTCTTTCTTAATATTTGAATCTGCGTGTTCTAATGGTGGATCTAGATTTACAGCGTTGTAAACTACTTCTATTTTTTCTTCTGGAATTCCATACTGTTCTATGCATCTTTGTTTTATCCTCTTGCTTACCGTTATCACAACATCTGCTTCTTGCATTCCTTGTCTTTCTAGATCGTAGACTCTTTGGTTTACTCCTCCATCTCCGGTTCTGTCAAATTCGGTTGCGTGTACGTGGACCACCATTGGTTTCCCACTTTGCTTCTTTGCTGCTATAGCCGCAGGATAGGTAAGCCAGTCGTGAGCGTGGATGACGTCATGGTCGTAGACTTTAGCTAGTTTCCCCCCGATTTCACCGAATCTATCAACTTCTTGGAAGAGAGTAGGGGAGTATACTTTTTTAGAAACTTTTTCCATTTCTTTTATTTCTTCATATTCTTCTTTGTATTGTTTTTCTGTAATGTATGGAGAAATGATTGATTCTACAGCTTCAACTCTCAGGTTAGATCCAAGGTTTTCAGCTACCTTTAGGTTAACGTAGTCAGCGTCTATGCCTTCTGGACCGAAGGGCATCACGTATGTTGTTTCCACTCCCATTTCACTCATGGCTTTTGTTAGTTCGTAGCAAACCACACCTAATCCTCCAGAGAAATGAGGTGGAAACTCCCAGCCGAACATAAGGACCTTCACAGCTTACCCACCCCATTGGAAAACATCGATAAATTCACCTCTTTTTTTGTATATAAGTGCTTTATCTTTTGTAGAGAACGTGTTCTATATAAAAAGTTTTTGTTTTAAAACTGGTTTTAGAAAAATATTTATTTTTACTTTAATTATTTAATAAACTATTTTTACTAAAATTTAAATAGTAGCATCCACGTACTTCAAAATATGAATATTTGGGACTTGCTGGATGAGAGCAAATGGGCGATTATAAACCAACTCACTCACGGTAAAAAAACGATGAGGGAAGTAGCAGAGAATATAAATAGTTCTGTGGCAAATATTGGAAATCACTTAAAATTGATGGAAGCATATGGATTTGTAGATAAGGAAAAAGACAAGAAGAATAAAGGCCCTGGTAAGCCTTCTCATATTTACGAACTCAAGCAAGATTTTTCTATGATAGCATACGCAGCTCATAACACCGCAGAGAGGAAAGTGATGGAAGACTTAGATAGGTATCATAAGATGATACTGAGTATTTTAATGCTTGAAAATCCGGAAGACCATTACTTCTTACACAAGCTTTTATGGCAGAATGAAGAATTGATTCAAAATTGTAAAGCTATAAACTTTTTAGAAAGTGATAGAGAGAAGATACAACTTTTCATCGTAACGGATCACTTAGAAGAGATAAGAGAAAACTTTAGTAATGTAGTTTTAGAAAATCCAGGGGGAGAAGAAAAAAAGGTGGTGTGTTGGAGTCACAACGAAGATGAAATCGAAAGGGGTTTAGAAGAAGACGACGAGTATTATGAAGATTTAGTTGACGAGTTTAAAATAATCTATGATCCAGAAAATATTATGAGGAGGTGGAGTTCTTGAATAAATTAGTTAAAATAATTGAATCGATGGATAGAGAAGATTTGAATAAGATAAAGCGAGATTTAGAAGAAGGAAACATCAGACGGTTAGTAAACAAGAGATTGAATGAATTAGATGATGATAACAAAGTTTGTCCAGTTTGCAGTACAAAAGTCACTAGTGATGATTACGTCTTGGAATTCGGCGAAGTAGGTTTGAGGATGAAAGCAACTTTTGATGAACTGGATTGTTTACAACACTTCATTAAGAAGAGACGATCTTCCGACTCTTCATCCTCATGAAAGTCTTTCCGTTACGACGTTCAATTTGAAGATGTTTCATAGTGTCATCTTCAACTTTTACAGAATCTCGAATTGTTTTATCATCTAGTTCTCTCTTGTTAAAAAACTTGCATTCCATTATCATACCCCCAACGCTAGCAATGTGAAATAGAGATGGTTTTTAAGTATTATTGTGATGTTGTGCTTCTAGTATACTAATATGTATACTATTTCCAAAACTTATTTATAACAAGAGGTGTTACTAACAATTGGGGGTTACACGATAAATAGCGCAATGGATCAGTTAGATTTCGATGAAATCATGGATTTACAGAGGAAGTTAGCCTCTGAAGTCGCCGAAGAGCAAGAGACTGATAATAAAATAACTCTGATGAGTATCATTAATGACATGACTAGCGGTGAAAAAGACATCATTCAGAAAGAACGCGTGATTATAGAAGCACAACAACAAGGCTTGAATGAAGAGCAAGTTGAGCGTTTGTTAAAAGAATTAGAAAGCGATAATTTCTTGATAGAAGAAAAAGGTTATATCAAAACGCTTTAAGCAAAACCACCTAGACTTGTCTGATGAGTTCCTTTCAAAACATCATCAAATTTCAATCCGTAAAACTGCAGTATTTGATCTGCAATCGGCTTTAATTGTTTTTCTAAGTAGTGGTCGTAATCTATCGTGTGTTCAACACTATTTACTGGTTCAGGACCACCCACTGTCTGAACGTATTCTATTATGTTACTTTCTATATTTTCCATCTTCCTCGCAGCTTTAACATGCGGCGGCGTGGTCTTAACATAATCTTCAGGACTTTTTCTTAACGCTTTTCTGTAAACGAGTAAATCATCCAATTTTCCATCCTTTAATCTTTCCACGAATTCTGACACGAATTCTTTGGGATCCTCTTCTGCAAAAATCCTCTTTAACAATCCTTTCTGAAATTCTTTTGCTAAATCCGTCCAGTCTCTCCTTACAATTTCTAATCCTACAACTTCCATGTCTTCTTCCTCTCCATCGGTTACAACGCCGGCGTATCTTTTTTTAGCTCCAGACTGGCTTCCTCTAGTCTTGGGCATGAAGAATTTTCTATACGTTTTTTCAAACTCCATCTGTATGTATGATTTCAAATCGTGTTTTTCTCTCACGTGATCTTTGAAAAATTTGTTTATGTATTCTTCAATTTCTAATCCTATTTTTTGTGATTTGTCGTAGTTGTCAACATCTAAGTCTATGAATATCGAATCGGTGTCTCCGTATATGACGTCATATCCTTTTTCTCTTATTTTTTCAGCTGTCAGTTTGATTATGTGTTGTCCGAAGTGTGTTATGGCGTTGGCCATTTCGAAATTATAGAATCTGCAATTTGGATTTGCTAACACGCCGAATACTGAGTTCATTAGTACTTTTATTGCGTAGCTGGCTAGGTCATTGTTTTTTGCCTTGGCTTCATCCCGTCTCTCCCATAATTCTTGTAGTAAATCTGGTATTATCCCACTTTCTCTTCTGAATTTAGCTCCGTTAGGTGCTTCTATCAAATCACTGAATTCTTCTTCCTTGCTTGGTTGCACGTAGGTTAGTGGGTCGATGTTGAAGGTTCTCATAATGCTTGGGTACAGGCTGGCGAAGTCGCACACGATTACGTAATCATAGATTCCTGGTTTGCTTTCCATAACATGTCCGCCTGTTATTCTTTCGCCTTTAGATCTGTAATCTCTGGTTGGTGCTACGTATCCTCGATTTCTTAATTCTGTGAGGTATAGGTTGTCGAGGCTTGCGATTGAGCTTTTGACTCGGTCTAGTTGCATTCCTGTTATGAGACTTCTTTGTATGGTTAGTGGCAAGACGCCGCTTTCTTCTAAGATGTCGTAGACAAGTTTTGCGTCTTTCAAATTGTATTTTATGAGTTTATCCTGATCGTTTTGATAAGCGTCTTCTATCTGGTCGTATTTATCATCGCCTTCTATTATTTTCTCTTCATCTAGATATTCTTTTGCTGCCGTGTCAAGTTTGTGGTCTTCCAAGCGTACGAAGCTTATCCTCATGAGGTGTATGCCATCGAGGATTTGCCTGCCAGGAAAGTCTGCTGTGCTGTCTCGCATAAAAGAACTGTATCTTCTCAAAGTGCACTTTTTGTCTGTTCTGCCCAAATCGAATTTGAGGTTATATTCTTTGAATTTTTCTTCTAAGAAGTCTAGGTCGAAATCTATTACGTTCCATCCAGTTATTATGTCAGGATCTAATTTCAAAACAAGTTCTCGAAATCTTTTTAGAAGTTGTAGTTCGTTTGGATAACTTTCTGCGTTTTCAAACTCGTCTTCACTTTTTATCAGACAATTTTCGTATTCTCCTGTATAGAGGCTTATGCTATATAGTTGTTCTCCTTCCTTATCAGTTTCGATGTCAAAGGATAAAGTTTTGAGATTTGGAGTCCATGAAGTTGGGTTAATGTCAGGATCTACATATACTCGATCTACTCTTGCGTCGTGTTCTTCATCGTCTTCGTAATCACCCTCTATCTCCATTGAGCCACGGATTTCTTCATCTATGAAGTATCTGTATACGAATCGTACGTCTGCTTCGTAAGTCGGTATCTCATTATCATGCAACTTATCTCGTATATCAGGAACGTTTTTCGGATTGGTTAAAGTTATCTTTGATACTGGTTCTCTGTTGAAGTTTTTGAGTTCTGTCTTTTCTGCTTTTACTTCGAATGGGAATTTTTCGGCTATTACTCTTGCGTCTTCCATGTCTTCTTGTCGTATGAAGAAGTAGGGGTCTGTCGGGTGTATTGACAGGAAGGTTTCTCCGTTTTCCAAGCGTCCGAATATTTTTACTTTAGCCTGACTGTCTTTTACTTCGTAGGTTGGGTAGACGATAAATCCTTTCATATTTTTTTGAATGAAAACTTTCGAATATAAAAAGACTAATTCTTTTCAATATAGACAATAATTATTTCTTCTTTAACTTTATATACACGCAACAATACTTCTACTACACGATGCCAAAAGACCGAATGATGATTGTGAAAAAGGAACGCTGCAACCCACAAGGCTGTGGCGGGTACCTTTGCGTAAGAGTTAGCCCTAGCAATAGGGCTGGAAAAGACGCGATAGTAAAAAGCGACGATGGTAAAGTGGAAGTAAACGAAGACCAGATAACCCAAGCAGATTTTATAGCAGCTAAGAAATGTCCTTTCGACGCGTTGAAACTAGTAAACCTTCCTCAAGAACTTGAAAGAGAACCTTTACACAGGTTTGACAAAAACAGCTTTGCACTCTACAACCTACCCGTGCCAAAGTTTGGAAAAGTAACCGGAGTGATAGGAAAAAACGGAATTGGAAAAAGCACCGCAGTAAAAATACTCGCCGGCCTTATACAACCCAACCTTGGAGATTACGAAAGCGACGGAGCTAGCTTTGAAGAGGTCAAAGACTACTTTAAAGGTACGGAAGCACAAAACTACTTTCAAAAACTTCAAGATGGGGAGATAGAAGTAAGTTACAAACCGCAAAGAGTAGAGCTCATTCCTAAAAAATACGACGGTACATGCAAAGACCTATTAGAAAATGTGAACGAAAAAAGCGACGAATACCTAGAAGAACTGATAGAAACTCTCGAATTAAAGAAGATATTAGACCACGATATTAACAATGTAAGTGGAGGAGAACTACAAAGAATGGCAATAGCCGCCACTGTTTTGAAAGACGCCAATGTTTACATCTTTGATGAACCAACCAGCTACCTAGACATTAAGCAAAGACTGAAACTTAGCAAATTCATCCGAGAATTAGCTGATGCCGACACCGCTGTCATGATAATCGAACACGACCTAATAATCTTGGATTATATGACAGACTTAATCCATCTCATGTATGGAGAAGCCACGGCTTACGGCATAGCAAGTCAAACTCAAAGCACAAAGTCAGGAATAAACACTTACCTATCCGGATACCTCGCAAGTGAAAACATCCGGTTCCGAGATCACGAAATAGAGTTTGAAAAGAGAGCTCCGACAAAAAGCACGAAGATACAAACTCTGACTGAATGGGAAGACTTCACCGAAACTATCGGAAATTTTGAACTAGAAGCAAACTCGGGAACTATAAAACAAGGAGAAATCATAGGCATCCTTGGTGAAAACGCTATTGGAAAAACCAGTTTTGTGAGAATACTCGCAGGCGAAATAGGCAATCACGAACTTAAAAATTTAGACGTTGCTTACAAACCACAATATCTAGAACCCGATGATCAAAGAGTATCTGTGTTTTTGAAAGACGCAATACAAAACCATAAAAACGACATAGTTGAACCACTCGGTATAAACGCTGTCGTAAATCTTAAATTATCTGACTTGAGCGGAGGAGAATTACAAAGAGTTATGATAGCCAAAGCATTAAGTGAAGACGTGGATCTCATATTACTTGATGAACCAAGCGCGTATCTAGATGTAGAACAAAGATTGAAAGTAAGTGAAATTATCAGAAGCGTGGTAGAAAACACAGACAAAAGCGCATTAGTGGTAGATCACGATTTGCTATTCCTAGATTACCTAAGCGATCGACTCACAGTTTTCGACGGCGAACCTGCAGTAAAAGGAAACGTGAACGGACCATACAGCATGGAGGAAGGAATGAACAAGTTCTTACAAGACATTGGTATGACTTTCCGTCGAGATGAAGAAAACAACCGGCCACGAGCGAATAAAGTAGGTAGTGTGAAAGATCGCGAGCAGAAGAAATCAGGCAACCTCTATTACACGGGTTAAAAAATGCGAAAAGCGTTAAAAATAACTGCCATCATCACCCTAGTTTACTTTTTACTAACCACTGCTTTCTACATACCATACTACAACCACGATTATTGGTATGAAAGATTTGAACAAGTCAACACTTTCGAAAGGTTAGGAGAAGAAAAAGCTAAATCTATCTTTAAAGATATGAAAGAGTACTGGGACAAAGATTACTTCGGTTATGAACGCACTCATTTAATATCTTCTTTCAGCGAGAAAGAACAAAGACATTTGAAAAGTGTTAAGAAAATAATAGACTGGATATGCATACTATATTATATAGCCATCCTAACTCTAATTTTAACCTTTGGATACCTATTTTACAAGAAAAGAGAAGAAATATCTACAATACTGCTTTATGGAGGAGCCTCCTCTTTCGGAATCATACTTTTAGCTGGAATTATTTCATTGATAGACTTCAACTTCTTCTGGAATTCACTTCACCAAATCTTGTTTTCAGGAAATTGGACTTTCCAATCAGATTCATTAACAATTCAACTCTTTGGTAACACCACTGTTTTCTTTTCAGAATTCACTGAAACGATATCAATCATAGCGTTAATCCTTTCAGGTATAACAACAAGTGTGGGTTACCAATTGAAATCCTCTAAATCTTTTTCTATCTGATCCATTTCAGAAAAGTTCAAATCATCAGTCACGTTATCCTTACTACCGCTCGTATCGTTGGAACCTTTAACACTTCCAGAATTATTGTCAAAATCGCTATTTGAATTTTCAATTTTATCGTTAGATTTGTTTATATTGTTATCGACATTAGTTTTACAAGCAACTAGAACTAACAATACGATTACTAAAGTCAATGCTATTTTTTTCATCTAAATAAAATGTAATATGAGGTGATGAGGAGATTAACCTTTTGGGGGAGGGGTAAGTTTGACTCCTCATCCCTCACTTGTTTTTTGCCGGTTCTACTTCCAAATCCAGCCGAAGAGTCCTTTCTTACTCTTTTCTTTTTGTGCTAGGTTTTGCAACCTGTCTTGCTCTTGCTGGAGTTTTTGAATTTGATTTTGCATGAAGGATTTCACTTCTTCGTTGCAGTTTTCGCAGTTTTGTGTGATGTTTTGCAACTGGTTGATGCGTTGCTTGTTTTCTTGAACTTTGGATTGAAGGTTGTCTGCCGCTTTATGATTTCCTCCGAAGAGTAGTTCACCTACTCCGCCTTTCTGAATCTTTGCTTCTGCGTTAATTGTTTCATTCACCGTTTCATTAATGTCTCTGGCGATTTGACTGACTTGTTTGCCAATTCCTCCAGAGAGGTTTTCAGTTGCTAGTAAGCCGTGAACTGCTTCGCTAATACCTCTT
Source organism: uncultured Methanosarcinales archaeon (assembly GCA_964398115.1). Taxonomy (GTDB): domain Archaea; phylum Nanobdellota; class Nanobdellia; order Woesearchaeales; family CAYNLP01; genus CAYNLP01. The sequence continues at coordinate 10,896 of CAYNLP010000021.1, forward strand.
TGTTTCTTCGCCACGGATTCTTGAGCTACTGAAAGTCCTTTTGGACTTTTATTCGCTTTTTCTTCAATCATTTTTTGAACTTTTTCTAAATGTTGTGAAATGTTTTCAGGCTTGCCTCCGGCGAACGCTGGTTTGCCTTTTGACTCGTTTGGCTTGTTTTCTCGTGTTTTGTTTGGCATTTTGTTTTCAGCTTGTCTAGCTTGAGCGTCTTTGGTTTGATTCGCTTTTTCATTTACTTGTTTGTCTTGAGCTTGTTTAGAGTCAGCACTGTCTTTTTGTCCTTGCATTTCTACTTGTACTTCTCGTGGTTTTTTATCGGCTGCTTGTCCTTGAGCTACTGCTAGTGAAACCACAAACATTAATCCTGTGAGTAATGCGATTGTTTTTTTCATGATTTTTACACCTCAACTTTTGATCTATTTTTCGGCATTAAAGCCGTGACTGCCTTTATACCCTCTATTGATTCTTTTAAATTTGTTTGATAAGATGCTACATCATTAACGTCTGCAGCTAGTGCTATGTCAAATGCTCCACATACCGGATAGGCTCCATTGATTTCAGGGAGGGCGTTTAATTCTTGTAATATTCTTTCTTCACGGTCACATAGTATTAGGAATATAGCTTTCATGGCAACTCACCTCATCATTCGTTTACAGTTAAATAGCTGGTTTGGTTTGTGAATTCTTCAAATCTTATTTCTAAACCTTCAACCTCTTCATCTTCACCCAGTTCAATCGTGACTTCTTCATCGTTTATTGTGAAACTTCCTTCATCTTCGTTCATTCCTTGGAATGTGAAGTTGTAATTCTGTCCTGAAATTGTTATGGCCTTGTTTTCTCCTTCATCTAACTCTATTTGGTATCCTTGAAATTCGTATTCAATCTCGATTTCTATCTCGCCTTCTGTGTCATTTACTAAATTCGTTGCTTGTTGTTTCAAACTTTCCAACAAATCTGTTTCGGTGTCTGTCAAGTTTCCTTCTTCATCAACATCGATATCTACTTGTCCATCTTCATTCTCTGCTTCAATTTCTAACCTTGTTGTTTGATTTTTCTTAGCAATGCTAGAAGCCAGGGTGACAGAGTCGTTTTTCATCTGATTGGTTATGTTAAAAGTGGATGTTATCTCAATTTGTGAACCTCCTATTTCTTTTTTAAATTCAAATTCTTCCTTTTCTGTAGTCTCGTTTTCACCATCATATTCTTCTGTTTCAACTTCTAATTCGTGTTCTAATCTTATCTCTATACTTGTTCCATCACTAACATTTTCAAATGATACGACAACTTCTTTTGTTAAGTTATTCCATAATTGTTTTTGAAGCATGGTAAGGTTTCCATCTTTAGTATCTACATTGCTTTCATTCATTGTTTGATTTCTTTCTCTGGTAACATTAAGTCTTAACTCGTATTCACCAGTCTTGTTTTTGAAACTTTCTACTAATTCATCAAGTGTACGTTTTGCTTTGCTAGATAGATTGATGTTTCCTTTTATCTCAACTTTAGTTTCAACTTCTTTTGTTTTATTTTCGTCATCTTCTGCTTCTTGCTGGTCTTTTGCAAAGTTTTCTGCAACACATCCAGCTAAGCTTCCACCTGCTTTGTGGATGGTCTTTACTATATCTTTTGAAATTTTGTGTGCGTCTTTCAAATCATCGTGTCCTTCTTTTATTTCGTCTTTTGCAATTTTGAAGTTGCTGGAGTTCCAAGCCAATCTTGCGTTGTCGAAATGACTTCTTGCTTCGTTCAATTTTTCGTCAAATTCTGTCATTTTATCTTCTACTTCTTCTGCAACTTCTGTTGAAGAATTCAACCGATCAACGGCACAGTCCAGTTTAGCTTCCATACGTTCTGCTTGTTTAATTATCAAACCTATTTTTTTACCTGCAGCTCTATAACTGTGTGTTTTAACGGTTTCTTCAGATTCATCCCATACATCACTTACGGTGTGTGCTAGGGTTTGAAGTTCTCTTTTTGTTTCTGCAGTTTTGATTTTTTTCTTTATTTTTTCTAATCTTTCAACCACGTTATCAATATCTTTAACTGCCTTCTCTGCCTCGCTGTCAGTCAAAGCGTCAGAACTGTCAATGTTGGATTTGGTTTGTTCTAGCTTTTGGATCATTTGGTTAGCGGCAGTAGTAAGATATTCCTTAGCTTCAGAATTTATTTGATTTTCTAATTCTTCACAGTTTCTTCCTTCTTCTTCACATTGTTGAAGTTCTTGTTTAGTTTTAAGAAATTGTTTCTTTTCTTTAACATATTGTTTTTTAGCGTTTTTGTATTTCTTTTTAGCCTTTTGATATTTTTGTTGTGCTTTGGCTACTTTTTCTTCAGAAACTTCTCTTCCTTTAATTTTGATCTTTTTTCTTTCCTTTATTCTCTTCTTTCGTTCTTCTTTCTTCTTTTCTATTTCCTTTCTTTTTTCTATTTCGAATTTTTTACCTTTGTTCTTACCATTCCCAGGTTTATTCTCTATCTGTGGTTTTTCTTTTATAGTAGCAGTTGTAGGTGGACCGTTTTCTTTCTTCTTATCTGCATTTCCTGGATTTTCAGGTTTATCCGCAGTTACAAGTGTTGCTAAGCTAAGTGCGAACATCGTGACTATAAACATTGTAAGTAATTTTTTCATTGCGGATTCACCTCGCGATTTTCTAATTATTTGTTATTCATCTAGGTAATATTAGTGAAGGTTATTTAAAAATATACTTTTATTTTGAAAAATAAAAACGTCATATTAGCTTTCTAAAACTTTATAATGGTTGAAAACCCTTTAATTTTTGTAAAGAAGAGTTTTTTGAAGTTTTTACTTTGAAAAACCTTTTTATACGTGACTTTCTTTTATATCCTCTTAATGAAGAAAATAGTAACAGTTGTGTTTTTAATCGCTCTCATACCAGGAGTAGGAGCCGCTACTCTGAAAGGAAACGTGTATGACTTTTCTCTAGAACCCATTACAGCGGTAATACAAATAAACACTACACCTACTCAACAAATTGTAGCAGATGGAGAGTACTCGCTAGAGGTTCCACCTGGTAGTTATAAGCTAGTGGCTCAACAGAAAAAAGGAGGGAAAACGATAGCCGCTGCTAAGGAGAATGTTACTATAAAGAATAATGGAACTTTCAACCTTGATCTTATATTGTTTCCGGAAGTAGATGTGAATGAAAGCTTAGATATTGAAGGACCTGGATTTGAGGATGAAGAGTTCAATTATTGGAAGCCTTTAAATCAAGCACTTCCATACTTAACCGCTATTTCCCTTCTCTTGATTCTTTGGGGCTTACACTATTCTCATAAGAGGCATATGGAGGAACAAGCTACTCAAGAGTGGGAGGAAGAGTTAGAATTAGATGACGATGCAAGAAAGATATTAGAGTTTATAGATCGTGAGAAGCGGGTGACTCAGAAAGAAATACGAGAAAGGTTTTCATATTCACAGAGTAAAATCTCTCTTATAATAACAGAATTAGAGGATAAAGGATTAGTTAGGAAGATAAAGCGTGGAAGAGGAAACGTTATTATTCGAAACTAAGCCCCACCTCTGCTTTCTCCATCTACAATCCCACTTGCTATGATATGCGCAACCCTGATAGCTTCTGGAATGTCGCTGTTTGGACTGCACACGTTGATAAATTCTTCTGCTTCTTCTCTTCCAATATTTACAAGTTGAGCATAAACGTTATTGACTTTAACTGGTTCCGGCATTTGCTTGACAAGACTTATTTTTCTCTCCATATCTAAGTTTCGTAGGGCCTGGCAAAAACTTTCTAAATTTGGTTTCTCCCTCACAATCACTATAACTGGCAATCCTGTTTTTTCACTCAACGTTTTCGCGTTAATAACGTTAAATCCTGCAACTGCAATTCCATCCAAAAATATAGCTTGAAGTTGAGGCTTAAACTTGCAATTGTTAATCATTTGTATAAGCTTAACAGTCGCATCATCACCATCTTTTTCCACTTCTGTAGAGACAACTCCATCCATGTAGTTACCCCCACGATAAACAGTTCCTATAATCTTAACCTGCTTATTTACTGGATCAAACTTATCAAAAGGAGCATCATCAATCCCTATAACCCTAGCTTCATCCTTTACTTTATCCAAATTCAACCACCTACGTATTGATCAAAAACATCTGATAAGTTTGGAATTATATTATATTCTTCATGACTTTCGGGATTTATCCATTTATATTCTTCATGATCTCTGCCAAGTATTACTTCTTTACTGTCTGCTTTGCATTTGAAGAAAACTCCTACAATTTGCCACTTTTCACCCTTAACTTCAGGACGCCACTCCCTTACAGCAAAAGGAGAATTAATCTCTACATTTAATCCTGTTTCTTCTTTCACTTCTCTTTTCAAACTTTCATCATATTTTTCACCCGGTTCTACACGGCCACCTACGACGTCAAAAAGTCCTTCATTACTTCCATCACTATAGTCAGACGACTCTCTAATTACCAAGACCTTTCCATCATGTTCTATGAAAGCTTTAGTTGCAACGAATAACTCATCTACCATAAAAGCGCGGGGAGGGATTTGAACCCCCGAATCGAGGCTCTGCAGGCCCCTGCCTTACCGGCCTTGGCTACCCGCGCAGCTAGATGAAAAGAAAAAAAGTGTGTTTATATAAGTTATCGCTTGATTTCAATCCACTCAGTCCTGTCAACTATTAATTCGCTAATAGCTGCGAATGGTAGAGCTACTAAGAAGATGATTCCTAAAACTTTCCATGTTATTGGATCTCCACTAGCTAATTTAAACACGAGCAAGTCTTCTATAATACCTAAGACAAGGCCAAATATCAAGAATTCAAGGAATACTTCAACTCTTTTCGAAACTTCCATCAAGTTGGTTTATGCCAGAATTGGTATTTAAAAGATGCGGACCTGGAGGGATTTGAACCCTCGACCCTTGGCTTAGAAGGCCAATGCTCTATCCAGGCTGAGCTACAGGTCCATACAGAATTCTACGACTAGAATTTAATTTATAAACTTTTACAATCTGTTCTTCCTTCCCATCCACACCAACGC
>CAYNLP010000022.1:0-15815 GCA_964398115.1 uncultured Methanosarcinales archaeon
AGACGAAGATAGGAACAAGGACGCGGACGGACATATCGTTTTGACAAAGAAAAACCCACACAGGACTCTAGTGGTTGTCAACAGGAAAGAAAAGGCTGACCTCTCTTGTGAACAAGGAGCCTGGCACCTTGACATGGAAGGAAGCCCAGAAAACCTATATTTAGTTAATCCATCAACCGGTGAAGGAACACTAAAGCAAACTTACGAGGATGGACTTGGAAGCGTCGCCTCCTTCAATGATGGCAACAAGCTATACGGCTTAGAATGGGACGGAACCAACACCGGAAACTTAACAGTACTAAATACGGATGGAACCCGAACCGATGTCGGACCAACAGGTCTTTCCGGAAACACGGTCGCGATGGAGTTTGGACCTGACGGAACGCTTTACGCTGCCAACCAAGACAGTGACAAGCTATACACAATCAATTTGAGCACGGGCGCAGCCACACCCATCCATACTTTCAGTTCTCTTGATATAAACGGCGGAGACCTAACCGTCACCTCAGATAATACATTAGTATATGTGAGGAACAACGGAGAGGTCTGGACAGTTGACCTTGACGGTGGATTCACCGAGACACACGTCGGAACGCTGAGCGGGACTTCAAGCATCACGAGTACAGCCTTACACAATGGACAGCATTATGCTATGGCTCGAGACGGTGACGAGTTCTACAAATTCGACATCAATCCATTTAACTCTTCCCTAGTGGATGACGAGATTGGACCTTTCAGTTACGGGGACGGAACTGCTTGTCCCGCACCTGAAAAAGACACGATAAAAGGAGTCAAGTGGAGTGATGAAGATAGAGATGGTGAGAGAGACGAAGAAGAATCAGGAGTTCCGGGATGGAAGATACTCATCCATCCAACCGATGAAGAACCAGTAGAAACTTTAGAAGTTGACAGCGGTGATACAGAAGGAGAAGTCAGCCAAGTGTTGGAGAACGGCACGAAATACTTGATAGAAGTCAGCGGAACTTACAAGAACGCTATAAACAGAGATGAAAGTGAAAAAGCTGACGCCGAACACTCCACCCTTGACAACTGGGACACGCACAGGGACACCGTACCTGACAGAGATGTCAAGATGCTAGACTTGGTCATGGACAATCAGAATGTTGACTGGGGAACTTTCAACGACGAACACCTATACAAGACTATAGTTGAAGGAGACGGAGAACAACACACCTTCAGAGTCTGGGATCAACCATCTGAAGGAGACTTGAGACCCGGTTGGTACGATGACAACGAAGGAACACTAACAGTAAATATTTACGAAATCACGAGTGACGAAGTAGTAGTCACCGATGAAGAAGGTCATTACTCCAAGGAAGTAGAACCGAGAGAATACCAGATAGTCGAGATGCAGAGAGAAGGCTGGATCCAGACCGGACACCCCAGCAGACAACCCGACTACTGCCATATCAACACAACAGAGACAGAGACTGAAGGAGTAGAAGTTTGCAACTTCGGCAACTATAAGAACTTCACAGAGCCGAAAGGCGACGTATTGATAACCAAGTACATCTGTGAAAACGGTACTGAAGTCACGAGAGAAGAGAACGGCCCCGACGTGGAAGGCAATCACGAAGCACCCGAAAAATGCAGAGTCGACGCGGGTCATGAATTCGCCTACACCTACCAATCTGAAAAAGAAGAAGGCGATCAGAGCGGGCCATATCCAAGAACTCCTAAAACTCAAATAGCCGGAGCCACCAACGGAACCGGACAGCTCTTGGTAGAAAACCTCAGCACGGTCGGAAGATACAACTTCATGGAAACCGAAGACGAAGAATTGAGGGACGATGAGAAAGTGCTAGGATTCTACTGCTTCGGAGACGAAGGCAAGAGCACGGACAACCTCGACTTCACCTTCGTGGATGAAGAAGTGACAAGGCATTGCGTAGTATATAATAAGAAAGACGCATGCACGGCAGAGGAAGTAACGGTGCAGGAAGCCGACTATCCCGCTGACAGCGTGGCTGAAGAGAACCAAGGCTTGCAGAAGGACGGAGACTCCGTACCTTCTGTCAGGTCAGATTCTGAAGACGCGTTGGCGTTCAACGACACCAGATTCAACTTCTTCAGCCTCGGCTTTGGCGGCAACATAACCGTAGAGTTCGACAACCCAGCGCAGAACGAGATCGGACCGGACGTGAGAATCACTGAAGATACATACGGAAGCGGAGGATATCCGAATGAGACCGCAGCCGTGTACGCAAGCGAAGATGGAAGCAGCTGGCTGTTCCTCGGAACAGCAGACAACTTTGACGCTGCCACTAGCTCCAACGATCACTCAGTGAACGAATTCGACTTGAAAGGGTTGGATTACGCCAAGTACATCAGGATAGTTGATACGAGCAACGAAAGCGATTTCGGAGAAGGGTCCGGATCTAGAGGTCTTGACGCCGACGGCTTTGACATCAACGGCGTAGAAGCACTGCACGACTTCACAGATTGTAGAGCATGTGAAGCTGAAAAGAACCTTGTTGCCAACGGAAACTTCGAAACACCTGAAGTTACTCACGAGAAAAACTGGGACATCTACGCTGACGGAACATCTGGACTTGAATGGAACGTTGAATGGGTAAGTCCAGAATCAGGCGCTCCCGAAGATGCAAATGTAGAATTGCATAAAGGAGTGCTTGGAGCAGCTGCGGAAGGCGACCAGTACACAGAGCTTGACAGCGACTACGAAGGTCCTGGAAGCAGTGGTGGAGAAAGTGCAAGCACTATAATCACGCAAGAGATAGAAACAATCCCTGGTGAGGTCTACACAATCGAATTTAGCTTTTCACCAAGACCAGATACGAGTGTGACAAACAACTTCGTAGGAGTCAACATTGACGGAAATCAGAAAGCGAACTTCAGCGCGGACGGTAGTTCCAACACAGGCACGGATTGGGAGAACCACACTATCACGTTCGTGGCAGACAGCCCAACAACCACCATAGAGTTTGAAGACCTAGGAACGTCAGACTCTAAAGGAACTTTCGTAGACGACGTAAGAGCAACTTGTGTCCAAGAAAAAGAAGAGGAAGAAAAAGAAAATGTCACTCTAGCAGCAGGATGCACCGCATCTGACTACGGAGGCCAAGTATCACCAGGTCAAGTCAACGGTTCACTCGCAACCAATCAATCATGCAGTCTGATGAAGAATGTTACAACGGGCGAGACTGCAACTGCAGATCCGGAAGTGTACTTCATGGTAGACTCCACCGGAAGCATGAGTGGAGCGATAAGCAACGTCCAAGCTAACATCGAATCAATACTCAACTCATCCGTAGATGCTGACTTCGGAGCCGGAGACTACAAGGACTTCCCGGACGATGAATATGCATTTGAAAACAAACAATCCATAACCAGCAACAAGTCCTTGGTGGAAGATGCCATCAATTCCATGTCTGCATCTGGAGGATCTGATGGCGCAGAAGGTCAGCTCTTCGCTCTCGACCAAATTGCGAATAGCGCAGCCGGATTCAGCTCTGACGCAACCAAGATAGTGGTGTGGTTCGGCGACGCACCGGGTCACGACCCGATATGCAGCGATATCAGCGGAGAGCCCGATAACATCACAGAATCCAGCGCGATCAACGAATTAGTGGATGCGGGCATAACAGTCATAGCTATCAGCACCACCAGCGGATTCGACGACGCCTTAGATGACGACCCAACCAGCAGTGCCTACGATTATTCCGGAACTTGCGTGATTGACGGGTCAAGCGGACAGGCAACCCGCATCGCAAACGCAACCGATGGAGTGCACCTGACAGAAGTAGGCGCATCCGACATAACTAACGCGATCATCAATTCCGTCGGCAACGCGACGTCAACCACTGACGTTGTGCCTGATGCCTCGGAGTGTGAAGCTCGCGGCTTAGCCGTAGACTTCTCACCTGATAAGTACGAAGATGTCGGAGCTCTCACAACGGTCAAGTTCAACGAAACCATAACGAGGACTGCCGCAGCTGGAAACGACACAGTAACCTGTGACATCCACTTCAGATCAGGAGAAGGAGGGGGAATCATAGGAACTCAAACCGTGAATCTCACCTGGGGAGCAGGAAACGAAAGTACCGAAGACACTGATGAAAACGGTTCAGAAGATCCAGAAACTGCTGTCTTGGGTGGATTGAGCATTCCACACACAAGCAGCGGTAGAGACATGGGCACCTTCGGAACAGAAAGTAATGTTGAATTACTTTCAAACGGTCAAGGTGACAACTTACAAAGAGATAATTTGAGAGGTAGCGGAAGTTGCACCAGTTTTGTAGTAAAGAACAAATGGCCAAACGGCGGAGTTAGTAAAGAAGTAGTTCCGCAATTCTGTGGCTTCATAGGAAACGCTACAAAAGCTACAGAATAAAAATTATATTTTTTCCTTTAATCTTTTCTTTACATCTTCTAAACTCAGCATTTCTTCATCGCCACTATCCATATCCTTCAAAGTGTATTTCTCTTGCTCTACTTCATCCTCTCCAATTATCAAACAATAATGGATGTCGTACCAGTCTGCATAGCTCAAGTTTTTACTGACGCCACGACCTACGACGTCGATATCTGTCTTGATATTTTCACTTCTTAACTCGTCAGCTATCTTGTCAGCTTGTTCCCTTACACCTATTGGTATTATCAGAACGTCTGCGGTGCTTCTAACTTCAACTTTGTCTGCTAACAAAGTACAAATTGGTTCAACACCAAAACTTATTCCCACGGCGGGATAGTCTCCTCTTTCCACGAGTTGTCCTATCATTTCATCATAACGACCACCTGCGGCGAGGCTGCTGTCAAACTCCTCAGTAAATACTTCGAAAATAGTTCCTGTATAGTAGGCGAGGCCTCGAGCGAGGCTGGGATCGAATTCTAGTCGGTCATCATCTACAAGTTCAAATAATTGTTTCAATTCTTCCGCGCCTTCACTTTGGAATTCAGTTTCTAAAAGTATGAGTTCTTCACTTTGCAAGTCTTCAACCAAGTCTAACAAGTCGTATGCTTTGTCCTGGTCTATACCTCGTTCTTTCATCTCTTCTACGACGCCTTCTCCACCAATTTTCAACAACTTATCCAAGCTCAAGATGGCGTCTTCCGCTTTCACCTCTCTAATGCCAACCTGTTCTATCATGTCATTCAGTAATTTGCGATTGTTTACTCGTATCTTGACAGGAATTCCAATTTTGTCAAATGCGTCTAGAGTTAGTTTGATTAGTTCTGCTTCTGCAAACATACTCTCGCTTCCGATAATGTCAACATCTGCTTGGTAGAACTGTCTACGCCTACCTTTCTTCACCGGGCCATCTCTAAAAACAGGACCGATTTGATATCTTTTGAAAGGCATTTTCAACGTCGGGTTCATACCAATATATCTTGCCAACGGGACGGTAAGGTCGTATCTAAGTCCGAGTTCTCTCCCTCCCTGATCAGTTAACTTATACGTTTCTTTCAAAATTTCATCTCCACCAGCGTATTTACTAGAAAGAACACCCCACTTCTCCATCACAGGCGTTTCTAACGGGTTAAAACCATAATTTTCGAAAATGTTTTGTAACGTGTTAACTACGCTATTCCTAAGAATCTTCTCCCGAGGTTCATAGTCTTCCATTCCTTTCGCTGTTTCTAATCTCACAATACCCCTCTAAATGTTTGAGTATTTAAGTTTTGAGGGCGGCTGGCGGGAATTGAACCCGCTTCTGGAGCTCCACAGGCTCCTGTGTTACCATTGCACCACAGCCACCATATAGAAATTGTAGAGAATTGACTAGCAAAACCTCGGGTGTTAATGAAAACAACCAACTCTAGTCATAACATTATCAAGAGAACATATTTCGTTTTTAAATGTTTTCCTAACAAAAAAGAGAAATTGTAAAAACTTTACGAAATTTTTAGGGAAAAACTATTAAGTCTCAATAGATTAAAAAATAGATAGAATGAAGAAAACACAAAAGTTTAAAAACAAACCATCAGGAAAACCCTACGATAGTTATAGGAATGCAGTAGAGAATCGAAAAAGCGATGAAATAACAGTTTACGACGAAAGAGAAGAAAAATTCTATAATATAAAGAAATCCAATTTCCGAAAAAGAAGGAACAAGTGGGCACATGCCAGAGCATAACTCAGAGTCAGCGTTACAATACCTTATTGAACACTATTCCTACATTTCTAACGTGGCTGAATTAGTAAGAGATTATCCCTCATTCGACAAAAAATATAGAAATTTGTTAACCAAGTCAAACCTAACAATGAAGGAATGTGACAATTTCTTAACAGAATTTTTCCAACAAGTGCTTATAGACTACTGTATTTCAATTATACAAGAAATAAAAGACTTAGAAGGCACCCAATTTGCTTATTCATCTCATAGACAGAAAATCCAAGATTACCTCGCTATACTGAGAAACGAAAAATTAACCTTGACAGAACTATATCACGCCGATGAACTGATCAAGAGAGAAGACGAAAAACTTTACGAAAAATCGCAAATAGAAAACTATAACCGAAGAAAATTCTGGATATCTTTCATTTCAAGCCTAGCATTAAGCTTCTTACTAGGAATCGCAAGCGGATACCTCCTATGGCTTCTAGGATATTCCTAAACCTGAACTTATAAAAAATTTTCTCACTTTTCTCTAAAATATGGAGAACAAAGTATTATGGGTGTTAGTAACCGCGTTAATCCTCGTAGCTGGATACAACGCCTACAACATAGAACAAAACAGCCAACAAGTAAATGAGTTAAGGAAAAGCGTTGCAGAAGTAAGCGGACAACTCGGAACTGTCTCCTCCACCCTACAAAAAGATGTAGACACTAACGTTTCTCCCAGCACGACACGTTCCATGCCTATAGTAGCGGTGAGCAGAGAAGGCGAAGGCATAGTGGGCAATGTCACTATCAAGTTAATCCCAGGCAACAATAACGTTTTGATAAACACCAACCCGTTCTTACGAGCCGATCTGCAATACAGCATGAACAAAGCCGTAGCGGTAGCAAAACAACACTCCCAGTCTGGTTTTGATAAAGACTACATTTTCAACTTCCAAGCAGGCCAAGCTCAACTCGTCGGAGGAGGAAGCGCTGGCGCCGCAGCCACTATAGGCGTCATAGCAGCATTACAAGACAAAAAATTAAACAAGAATGTAGCCATAACCGGAACAATAAACTCAGACGGGACTATAGGAAGAGTCGGCGGGATTTTAGAAAAAGCAAGAGCCGCAGCCAACGCCGGCTACAACACTTTCTTAGTGCCAGAAGGACAAGCCCAAGTCACATATTACGAGAGAGTGGTAGAAGAAAGACCTTCACGCTTCGGCTTCACAATTAGAGACACGACGTATCGTCCCAGAACTATTGACTTACGAGAAGAAGGCGAAGAATGGAACCTCACTGTAGAAGAAGTTTCAAACATTGAACAAGCACTACCCCACTTCTTTAATTAACCATTTACAAGTAGTCAGAAACCAAAATCTTTATATATTTACAAAATTTCCACAACAAACGGTGACACCTGGTTGACCGATAACAACGGCCGACACTTCGGACTACAAATCCTCAAAAAAGGGGAAGGAAGAGAATACTTCGGTCAAAACACAGAAGAAGCTCTGGAACAACTAATAAAATCCGGCAAAGAACCTCTCGACTCCATACAAATCACAGACATGAGAAGGTTCGGAAAATCAAGTTTCTGGAAAAGATATCAAGATGCAAACACACTAGTAGTTACAGGAAACGCTAATTCTAGAGGATCACCACAATACAAAACCGTAATAATCCACGGACAAAACCCATTAACAAATCCAGAAAGATTAAGAGAAGCATGGAGAGACGGTTTAAGAAAAGGTGGTGCAGCCATTATCAACCCTGATGAGTTTGAACAATTACTCAACCGAGAAGGGATGAAAAGACACGATGAGCAAGTAGTTTACGTGAGAGACACAGAAGAACTCTACAATCATAAGCCAAATAAGAAAATGAGTGTAGCACAAGCAATGGAAAACGCTTGGATCACACCTCTACTAGGAGAAAAAAGAGGAAGACATTACCTTGAAGTTTACAAGAAAAAAAGAGACAACCAGATAAGCATACAATACAATGATGATCGGAACAAAGACTTCCCACTCGGAAGACTTGTAAGACACTCAACCGTAGGACTAGAAATCAATACCAGCTTAGACACAGGAAGAAGATTCATAGGAGTAAATCCAGGATTGATAAAAAGTGAAGAACCAGATCGCGAAGAATTAATATCAGACTTGAAAAACGTCGTACCCAACGCACTACACACCCAGTTAGAAGAAATAATCAGCTCATACCTAAACTGACAAAAATTTTTAAACTCACTCTACCTACCCATAACTTGATGTCACACAACTACCAAGAACTAGGATTCAAATCAGGCCTAGAAATCCATCAACAACTACAAGGAACCAAACTATTCTGCAATTGCCCCACCGAGATTAGAAAAGACGACGCCAACTTCAAAGTCATGCGCAGACTAAGAGCAAGCAAAGGAGAAACGGGACAAGCAGACCAAGCCGCAGTTTACGAAATGGAAAAAGCAAAAGAATACATCTACCAAGGCTATGAAGACAGCACGTGCCTAGTAGAAATAGACGAAGAACCACCCAACCCAATAAACAAAGAAAGCTTGAAAACAGCGTTGCAAGTCGCGAAAATGTTAAACATGAACGTAGTCGATCAAATACAAGTCATGAGAAAAATCGTAGTAGACGGCAGCAACCCAAGCGGTTTTCAAAGAACCGCGTTGATAGGAAGAAACGGCCACATAGAAGTAAATGGCGAAAAGATCAAGATAGAAAGCTTGTGCTTGGAAGAAGAAGCATGTCAAGTTATTGAAAGAACGGAAGACAAAGACGTTTACAACCTAAGCCGTCAAGGAATACCACTCTTAGAAATAGCTACCGCGCCAGACATTGAAACAGCAGAACAAGCTAAAAAAGTAGCTGGCAAGATCGGCATGATACTTCGAAGTACAGGAGAAGTGAAAAGAGGACTTGGCAGTATAAGGCAAGACGTCAATTTAAGCATTGAAGGCGCCGGCCGAATTGAAGTGAAAGGATTCCAAGACCTGAAAAGCATTCCGAAAGTTATAGATAACGAGATTGAAAGACAACTAGAACTAATGGAAGATGGTGAAGAAATCGAACCTCACGTGAGGAGAGCAGAAGACGACTATAGCACAAAGTATTTAAGGCCGATGCCCGGCGCAGACAGGATGTATCCTGAAACAGACATACCCAAGATAGAAACACCAAGCCTGGAAGAGGTTAAAACTCCAAAACTACTTTCAGAAAAAGCAAGTGAATACGAAGAAAAGTATGACTTGCCTGAAGGTTATGGAAAGCAATTAGTAGATGAACAAGTAAGCTTTAGAAAATACGCTGACAAGTACAAAGGTGTAGACAACACTTTCTTGGCAGAATTCTTTATCAAAATCCCGAAAGATTTGAAGAGTCGAGAAAGTGTGGAAGTCGACCCAAGAAAACATTTGGACGTTCTTGAAAAATTAGACGAAGGCATGATTCCGAAAAGCGCCATTCCCGAAATACTCTTGAAAAAATCACAAGGTGAAAGAGTTGATTACTCCGATTATGAAAAAATTAGTGAAGATGAGATTAGAGAAGCGGTGAAAGAAGCGATTGAGGATGATCCGGACGCTCCCATGGGTGCCTTGATGGGTCAACTCATGTCAAAGTTTAAAGGACAAGTTGAAGGAAATCGAGTTAAACAAGTATTGCAGGAAGAGTTAGAATAAACCATTCTCTCTGATTTTATCCCAAAAATTCTTTCCTTTACTCGCATATTTTTCAAACACCTGCCTTACTTCAAATCCGTAATAACCTAAACTGGTTAATCCCCAAGCGCTTAATAAGAGTCCTCGAACTCTGGTGAGGAGCGCAACCATAACCCCTCCTTTTGTGTCTTTGTTGAACAGTGCAAAAACTGTGATTTGACTCACTTCTAAAGTTCCAAGGCCAAGAGGGACAGGTATTAAGTAAACGGCGCCGACAAACTGGCTTATCAGGAAGAGCTGCGCCCAGTTAAAGTCAAATCCAAGCATTAAAGTTAAGTACTTGAATTCTATCAAACTCATAATCCACGTCGGCATAGCAGTTAAAAAACTAAGAATAAACGCTTTCTTACTCTTACTGTAGAAGTCGTGCAAGTGGTTTTCAAACTTTACAATTCCTTTCTCCAACTTTCCTAAACTTTGAAACTGGTGAAGGCGTAACTTTCGGAACAAGTATTGAAAAACGCTTTTGTCCTTACTCATCCCATAGAAAAACGTTCCGATAAATCCTATGAACACTATAGAAATCGTCCAAAAAACTATCTCCCAAAATTGAGGAACGTCAACAAAAGGCGTGATAACTATCATTCCTACCATTAAAAACATCGCGTTGCTAAAAATCTCCATCGTCTTATCAATCACAGTACTTGAAAGACCTTTGCTGTAGTCAATGTCGTGTTTTTCCATCAAACCACTGCGCGTAAATTCACCCCCTACTTTCGGCCCGGGTGTTAAGAAACTTATAGTGTAATCCACAATGCGATAGTTCAATAAGGTAAGATAAGGGAGGTTTTCACCCTGACTTTTCAATATTATGTTCCAAACTTGTGTGAATGCCATTTGTCTGCCAACGCTAACCGCCAGATAGATGAGAACATAGTGAAGCTTGACATTGTCTAACAAGCTTATTGTTTCACCAAGAGGAATGTCTCCCAAGACGTAGGCGAATAACCCTACACCAAGTACGAGAGAAACTACTATTATCCACGTGTCTCTATCCATAGATTTCGTTACAAAATGTTTTGATTTAAAGAATTTATCATCTAATCCTTTTCAGTAATGAACAAGAAAATGATAGGTTATAAAGTGAAATGGAATAAACTCTGTAAAGAAATTTATTTTATCAAGGAAACTTCTGCTTCAACACTATTACTATCTAACGGGTTACCTTGGCTATCGCTAACAATCGCCGCGGTGATTTCAGGACTCGCTTCTCCACTACCCGTTTTAGAAAAGTAAGCCGTAGCGATAGTTCCACTACCACTGACTCCACTATCTGAAACTCTAACAACGATTATGTCTTCAATAACTCCCGGCGTGTCAGGATTTTCATTCACACGGAAGAAAGTCTCAGCACCGTCTTGTTTCAAGAATGAACCTTCTTCAACCCTTTGATAATCCAGCAGTTGATCGTCATATTTCAAAGTGATTTGAGCTCCCGCTACATCATCTACATTATTAGCTTTCAAATCAACCTTAACTGTTTGACCAGAAACGTTATCACCACTGCCTTGCATTAAGAACAAACCAATAACGCCCACTATAACTATAGCGATAGCGACAAATTGCAACTTGTTACCAGCCTTTGACTCTGCCATACCCCTCTTTACAAAAGTCTTAGTATTAAAAACTTACGATTCTTCTTTAATATTCCTCAACTAAAGACTAACTTAATTAGCACGAAAAACTATCCTAACTGTCAACACAACTTTTCCTAATCTATAAAAACTCTTTTTCAACCTTTATACCATAAAAATTTCTTTATCTACCGCTGATATAAAATTCTCCGACCAGATGATAATCATCATGCTCGTTAGTTCCTCCTGCTATAGGATACCACTGGATACCATCAAACTTAGTAGAAGTATCTGTATCATCCGTCCATTGTATATCATCTCTCCCACCCATAAGTTCTCCATCCACCCAAAGCCTAGCCACACCATCGCCAGCCCCTACGCTAGATTCGCCTTTCAAGTACAACTCAACTTGCTGCCACTCACCCAATTTCCAAGTAGCATCATTACCTGCCAACCACTGACTCCCCGTTGGCCCAGTCTGCTTAGTAGGTATCATGGCCCCATTAGAAGAATGCGACAGATAATACTCTGTCGGCCCCGTAGCATCATCACCAAACACGCCACCACCATACCAATGCTTATGACCATGCGACAAATCATAATTCGGATCATGATAAACCCAATAAGAAATATACAACTCCTGATAAGATTGAGAACCAATATCAGAAAAACTATCAAGAGTGGTCAAGCCACCACCTCTCTCTCCCGCAAAAGTCCTATACGCCAAAACAGAACCACTACCCACAGGATTAGGAGGAGCCGGACTCTCACCATCCGACAAAATCTCAACATTCCTCGGTTCCTCATCATTAGCCCACTTCGAAGTCTCACCCCAACCATCAAAATGCTTACGCTCACCTGTCATATTAAAAACCACGTTCATATTGGATGGCTCGTTAGGATGCAAACTGTCAGAAAAGTTACTACTAGAGCTTTCGGAAGATCCCCATCCAGGATTTTGGGTGTAAATCTTGACATCATCGAGATGGAACTTGGTAAGGTTACGATATCCAACGTTAGCCCATCCAAACCATCTGATATGATCCCAATGCGTGTTAGCCGGATCTTCGGCGTTTAAGTCATATAAAGAAGTATTGGAATATATAAGTTCATCGTCCTTCCAAACTTCGACAACTCCGTTAGGCACACCGTCATCGCTAGTCTTCACATGCCAACGCATCCTATGCCAGTTTCCACGATCAGCACTTGTTAAATGATTGTCCTGAATATTTATATGACCCTTGCTAGTATGGGGGACGTAGTCGTGGCCTCGCGCCCACGTAACATCTGCATTATTAAAGGTTGAATCATCACCCGGCCACATCGTTCCAGTAATAGCTACATCTTCACCACTACGACTACCTGCCCAAACTTGGAACCATTTATTATTGTCAGGACCGTCGGGATCATTCTCATAACGGAAGTTTTCGGGAACCCTGATGTAATACTCAATCCACATCTCATTAGGGGAAGTACTAGAAAAATCTAGCTGCAATGCTGAACTAGAATCACCCAAGCCAGGCCGAGGAGCAAATGCGATGCTCATACTATTACTACCTGACCACGCATGTTCCCCTGTCACGGTAGTGTTCCCACCAGCACCCCAATTTCCACCCCAGCTAAAACCATTTTCCGAGTGTGAGAGATCTCCACTTTCAAAGCTGTCTTGGAATACCAGTCCGGTGGTATTGGAAGTTCCAGTATCGCATACTCCACCTTCATCTACCTCTCCGTCGCAGTCATTATCCTCTCCATCACACACTTCTTCCGAAGGAGTACACGAATCACCATCAGAGCCTTGAGAACCAGCTCCGACAATTCGTTGTACTATCCTTACAAGGTCAAAGACATTAACACTGCCATCACCATTCAAATCAAAACCACTGTCTGAACTACCAATATTCTGAGCAACCGTAACCAAATCAAAGATATTCACGCTGCCGTCTTGATTTATGTCTTCCTTGACAAAAGATGGGGTTTGAGATGTTCCATTTCTATTTTGATTATCGAATTTCTCATTCAATAAGGATTGTATTTTTTCTTCTGAGAGGGTGGTGTTGTATAGTCTGACTTCATCTATCAAGCCTTTTATATAGCCCGTTTGGTATGCTTCTCTCTGTGCCCATCCAATACGTAGAGGATTTTTGCTCGTATTCAAAGTCTCATTAGCTTCTAGTGTGGAAACTCTCGAACCATTTATGTAGAAACGCACTTCCGACCTGTTCCAAACCACTGTAAGCATTGCAAGTTCTTGATAGGGGAAGACGTAGCCAGTCCAGTGATCATCCCCCATGTGGGTAGCGGTCAGACGAGTTTTGCCACCAATGATGCTGTCGCCCCCGTTCTGCATTATCCCCCAAGACCTTCCACCTTTTGATATTATACCGTCTACTACTCCGCCGACAGAAAGATTATCTAGACGCACCCAAGCGTTGAAAGTATATTCATCTTGTAAATCTATAGTGGGACTATGCGGGATTCTAATCTCATCATCCACACCATCCATTAATAGTGCAGATCCATATCTGCCCTGAACCCACTTTGGATTCCCTTCTATAGTTCCGTAATTTTCATTTCCAGAAACGTCTGTCGCTGTTTCCCCACCGTTCTCATCCAATGGGTAGTAGGCTACCAGGTTCGGTTCGCTGACTGTACCGTTCAGTGCAGTGGATGCACAGCCTTCATCAACTATACGGTCGCAATCGTTATCAGCTTCATCACATGTTTCTTCGGGCGGGGTGGGGCAACTGTTTGCACAAACTTGGTGAGTGCCACAGGTGTTGCCGTCGTAGTTGCAGGTTATGGTATCTTGAACGCTTGGGTCGTTATCGTCACAGTCATTGCTCCAAGTGGCATTGTCGTCATCCGCGTCTGTCTTGCTATAAGTGTTGTTAATCCAGCCAGGATTTTCACTGTAAAACTTAATATCGTCGATGTAATTCGCGGTTTCCTTGTTATAGCCTGCATTGGACCATCCCATGAGATATCCTTGGGCCATGTAGTGGTTGCCGTCGGGCGCGCCGGTTACCACATCCGTTGCTTCCGAAACAAGTTTGTTATCAATCCACCACCTGTAGATACCGTTTGAAGCTCCTGCCGGGTCAGAGAGTTTCATATAAAATTGGAATTTATGCCATTGACCTCGATCGACGTAACCGTCCGGCGTGCCGTCAGTGCCGGATAGAGCTGGATCTACATTAGGAGCTTGAGTCAGTAGAGCACCGTCAGGGTTTCGGATTATGGTTGTGTAGACAGAGCCGCCGTCATAAGAGTCGCTTGGAGAGTTTGAGTTGGCTCCCCACTTGAAGCTATTGTCATAATGGTCTCCCCAAATCCTATTAAGCTTTACACCGCTTTGCGGGGCTGAAGGACACTCCCCATCTGAAGAATTGGAACCTCTATAATTAATTTCGTATTGGCTAACGTTTGGAAATCCTTCCGTGCCGTTGGGATAATAGACGTAGTACTCTAGCCACAATTCTTTTGTTTTTTGACCCATGGAAAAACCCATCTGAGCCCAGGCATCATCACACGGGTCACCGTTATTGTCATGCCATTTGAATTTGAGGGAGTAGTTACCCGATCTCGAGTTTTCATTCGTTATGCCAGCATTGACACTTCCTCCTTTGCTTGAATTTTCCCATAAAAACCCGTTGGTGCTGTGTGATAAATCCCCTGTTTCGAAATCATCCGCAAAGAAAGGAGTCGCAGACTGAGCTTGAACAGCAGATAAAGAAAGAAGAAAAACCAACAAAAGCGATAAAAATAACTTCTTCATAAGTCAACTACTCTTCCTCTTACTATAAAAAAGTTTCTGTATAATTATTTTCGATATTGATAATAAATATGACTTAATCTCTAAGAAATTTATAGATATAGGCTACCAACCAGGATCTTTATCATAAATCCTATAATTATCTATATAGAAAGTTGTGTCATTTCTATAACCAGCGTTACACCAACCCATTATCCTATGCATACTGAAGTAGTTGTCACCTTCCGAAGCACGAAGCTCTGCACCACCTTTCCCTTTGCCAGAATAAATTTGCTCTCCATCCTTCCAAACCTCTATCAAAGAATCGTTAGCGTTAGGACCACTCGCAGCCCTAAGATGGAATTGTAAATGCATCCACCTTCCCCTATCCGACTCTGTAATAAAAGGATCCTGAATAGTTTGCGCCCCAGTAAAACTACCGTCTTCATGCACTTGCACAATCAACTCTGAAATACCAGAACTAGAAGGATACAAATTGAATTGCGCCGCTACCATCTCACTATCATTCACATTACTCCGTCCCTTGTTATAAACTCGAGTGAACTTTCTAAGGTCATTGCCTGAAGCGTCTCCATGATCATAATTATCCGGGATCCTCAATTGGAACTCAACCCACACCTCTCTCACATCAGTCCTAGGCGTCCACTCACTAT
>CAYNLP010000023.1:0-15570 GCA_964398115.1 uncultured Methanosarcinales archaeon
GCATGGCTTAGTCGGATTCTCATAGCAGCGATCTCCCGCAGGATCAACGGGAATTTGCGATTACGGGTACGCAAGGCATTCCTTGAAAAAAATTGGCTAAGGAATACACAAAGTACTCCGTACTATGGCACTCCTACCTTTGCAAGATGTATAATTAATACACCTTGGAAGCTAGCTTGCGCTAGCGTTTTAGGTTGGCTTTCGCCAGTCGCCCACCAATAATGGTGGACTAGAATAGGTGGTGATTGTAAAAACACACAATAATTTTTCTATCGTGTGTGTTTATGTGAGAAAATCATCCTCTTTATAAACTTTATGGTATGCGCGTATTAGATTAATGCTTTATTTTAGAAGAAGGTATTTTGGTTTTTTAGGTGAAGGTTTTTTTCAAGTCTCGCCAGATGTAGTTTAGTAAAAACTTGGAAACGTCGAAGAAGTTTAGTGGTTGTGAAACTATTTCAACATCGCCGTTTTTCACGGCGGAGAAGATGTCTTCGATTTTCTTATTTGCTTTAATCTTGGTGTAGGTCGTTCCTAGTTGCCATAGGTTATGAACGTCTGAATTTCCTACTATGCTTAAATCGTATTTTTCTGCTACTTGTTCTGCTTTTTCGTTCCAACTTTTCCACCAATTCGTGTAGAAGTGTACGTGTTCGATGGCGTCGAACAAGTGGTGGTAGTTGTGTATTTCTTCATCTACGGAGCAGGTGAATGGAAGGAATGGGTGTGGTGCGACTATGAGGGTGTCATCTCTTTTTACCTTTTTCAAATCTTGTAAGGTTTCTAAGTTTTCAGCTTCTTCTTTGGTTATATTATATACTAAAACGTCGCATCCTTCTAGTTGTAGTTCCACGCCGGGTATTAGTAGGATGCCGTGTTTCTCCGCCCATTCTTGATATTTTTCTGGATAGTAAAATTTGTCATGTAACGTGATAGAGAGTATGTCGAAATCTTGATTGGCTGCTTCTTTTATCAGGTCTTTTGCAGAATGATTTAAGCAATAGTCAATTGGGTCGTCCCAACAATGAGTGTGTAGTTCTGCTTTTAACATCATAAAAATAAAGAAATAAAGAATATTAAAAAGGTTACGAGATTTTGTACTCTACGTTGACATTAGCTCTAACTTCAACTTTTTGGGGTTGGATTTGTGTTTGAGGTGTTCCACCTGCACCTGCATCGCTTTCCGCCCTAGCAAAGTCAGTTTTGTAAGGAACGTAGTCAAAGCTGGATTCTGAAATTTTCACAGGTAATCCAAGGCTGACTCCCATCTGATTTGCTATTGCTTCTGCTTTACCCTTTGCTTGTTGACTTGCTCGTTTCAAAGCTTGTTCTTTGATTTTTTCTTTTTCACTATCAGACAGACTAAATTCTATCCTATCTACTCCGTTGGCTCCAGATTCGACTGCTGTGTCGATCAAACTTCCAACTTCATCTAAGTTTTCAGTTGAAACTTTTACCACGTTAACCAGTTTGTATCCTTTGAATTCTTCTTCGCGTGTTTTAGGATTGTAATCTTCTTCTCTTTCAAGTCTGTAATCCACGGTTTCAATCTGGCTTTCACTTACGCCCTGATCTTTTAGTGCTTGAATTACAGAGTCTGATTTTTCTCTGTTCTCATTTTGTACTTGTTGTGCATCTTCATTTCTGGTTTCAATTCTTAAAAAAATGTCCGCTTTGTTTGGATCTGCTTTAACTTCGCTTTCTCCAGAAGTACTTAAGGTGTTTTGTTCTTGCTGTTGTAAGACGAATTCTTGGTTTCCGCTTGTCACTCCTATCACGATAGCTACTATCGCTAGAGCGATAGCTACTAGTGAGTATAAATTTGAATTATTCTCTGCCATTTTTTCATCACCCATTTTGGTGTAGAAATCTTTTGACTTTATATTCTTTCTTATAGCTAAAAATTAGATTTTACTTTTTTATTCAACCAGAAGAAGAGACTAAAACTAACTATTTTTTGGTATAAACGTTACACTTATCTACTAAAAATCAGCAAGATACTCCAAAATTTTCCAGACTTTTTCGCAGAGTTACTTCACATTTACTATAATTTTCTACCACAACGTCCTTTTCCAGAAAAAAGACTAAATGCCCCGGCCGGGATTTGAACCCGGGTGTTCGGCTGTCTTCTATCCTCATCGGCTTTCGCCTCGGTTTTTTCGGGATATCGAAAGGCCGAAATGATTGGCCGGACTACACCACCGGGGCTTACGTGGACAAAAGACAATAAGTTAATTTATAAAGATTGCGCAACATTGACTCCTAGTATAGATAAACAAAAGACTAAGTAAGTGCTCAAGAAGGAAAAACAAGATTGATTTCCTCCAAAATATCTTTATTTATCCTAAAATTAGGAATTACCAACAAGGGCCTCCTTACTTTAGTTGAGATTTCATTCAAGAAATCAGATAAATTTTTAAAAACGTCCTTTTTTCTAAGGAATATGGCAAAGAAAGAACTTCACAAGTCTGAAGATAAGATGCTATGTGGGGTTTGTGCCGGCATAGCCGAGTATATGGACTCAGACGTTACCTTAGTACGCTTATTAGGAGCAGTAATCGTCATCTTCACATTCCCTATAGGTTTACTTCTTTACTTACTGGCCTGCGTTATAATGCCTGAAGAATAAAGTGGGCCCGACCGGAGTCGAACCGGCGACCTTCGCCATGTGAAGGCGACGTCATAGCCACTAGACCACGGGCCCAAGTAGACTTTAGGTCTATGTAATTGCTTATAAAACTTGCTTATTTAAATACAGTAAAAGATTTAATAAAAAATTTTAGTCTTGCACTAATATTACGAGGTTCGGAAAAGTTTTTAATTTTACAATTGTCCATATATCAGAGTGATTTGTTCAGTATAACTAAAAGACTTGATGGAAGAGAAGTTCAAGAAAGTTTGAGGGAAAAAATTTCTGAGGAGGTATCTCTGAAGTAGAGGCATGACTCCATCTCTTGCTGTTCTTTGGCCTGATCAAAGAGAAATATTAGAAGAATTAGAATCCAGAATTAACAAGTTATTTGAAGAAAGCAAAGCTTCAACCAAGTTTAAATACACCCAAAAAACTATTTACCACCTTCCAACAATATTAAAGACCACTCTCCAATCAAAAACCAAAGTGAACTGGCAGAAGTTTTTAGAGAAGCAACGATAAATCCAAACTAAAAAATTACGAAAACAAATTCTTATAATTCCTTAAAACTCGATCTGCCATTTCCATCACCGCCAATCCTTTAACCTCAGCTATTTTCTGCAAAGATTCTTTCACAAAACCTGGTTCGTTCCTATCCACATTCGGATAAGGACTTAAGAAAGGAGCATCCGTTTCTGTTAAAATCCTATCAGCTGATACCATGTCTGCTACCATTTGAAAATGCTCCAACCTAGTAACTATAGTAGGAATTGAAAAATACCAATCATTATCGATAACCCTATTTATCTCATTCTTATTACCGCTGAAACAATGCATGACCACTTTGTCATAAGTGAAACTTTCTAACAATTCTATAACTTCCTCCTCTGCACTCCTACTGTGAACTATTACCGGCACGTCTAATTCCTTCGCAAGTTGAACTTGTTTTTCAAAAACACTCTTCATCTTTTCCTCATCCACTTCTTCCTTAAAGTCAAGACCACACTCTCCAATCGCCACCGGATCTTGCTCCTCTATAAAACTCAACTCTTCACTTATCTCCTCCTCACCCAGTTCCAAACCATCATTAGGGTATATTCCCAACGCAGGCTCTACCATTTCATAATTTTCAGAAATCTCCAATACTCGCCGATTACTTTCAGGATTAGTACCATTACAAATTATTTTCCTAACCCCCTCCTCTGAAGCATTTTTTACAACCTCATCTCTATCATCGTCGAAGTTTTCAAAATCCAAATGACAGTGCACATCTACCAGTTCCATAACACTTCCAGATAGAAAGAAATTGCTTATTAGTCTTGTGGTTTCTTCTTCATCTTCTCAAAACTCTTCTTTAAATCAACCACGTACTTACCATCACCCATACGATATATCAAAGGCTCACCCTCTTTAAACAACTTCACAAGATCAATTTCATAAGTTCCAGGTTGAGAAATATTTACAGCTTCAAAGTCAAGCACTACAGGCTTGTCAGGCTCTTTCTCTTCCCCAATGATGTCGTAAACGTCTTCTTCAATCTGTTCTTTATCCTCATCAGATAAATCTTCAACTTGCTCTTTAGCTTCCTCCATCTGATCATCTCGGATGTAAAAGAAAACACTAGCTCCACATTCACAACCTTGAATTATCTCCTGAGCTCCATCATCATAAATAGTGTTACACTTCACACACTGGTGTGGCATCTTTTCTAATCTCCCTCAGTAAAAAGCTGAATCTTTTCAGGATCTTGCTTTATCTCCTTCACTATCTTTGCCGGTCCTATCACAGTAAGACCTTGCCTGTCTCCAAGCAAGAAATTGTAAAACTTATTCTTCACACGCTCAAAAATATCTTCCTCTTCCTCATTAGGATAAATAACGGCGATTTCAACACCTTTGAACTTGTCACTTATCTCCTCCATAGTTCTTTGAATTAACTCCGCCTCTTCTTCACTCCTCAACTTTCCTTCCATAACCACAATGTTTTCTTCTTTAACCAAATCTAGAAGTTTTTCAATACGCTCATCTGAAGTCAAGTTTGCAACTTCCGCATGTGGCACGAATTGTAACGTCAGCATTTTTTTATTCCGTCATTTTGAAAAGCATTTCATAAAATTCATCCATGTTATCTCCATACTTCGCGCTGATACCCACAACTTCGTATTGTGGAAACGCTGCTTTCACTTTCTTCAAATCACTATCTTTCAAATCAGTCTTATTACCCACAACAAGAACAGGTACTTCCCTAGCTTCCAAGTTACCAATGATAGTAATGTTTACTTGGCTGTAAGGATCTCTAGTGCTGTCAAGAACTACAACAACTATATCCATATCGTCCAACCAGTTGATAGCGTCAACAACTCCTTTAGTAGCTTCTTTAGCTTCATCTTCTTCCATTCCTTCTTCTAAGAATTCTTCATAATCAATTTTTGTCGCAATACCAGGAGTGTCAACCAAGTTGAAAGTTAGCTCCTGACCATCTTCGTTTTCAAGAGTTATCTTCTCTTTCATCTGAATCTCTCTAGTTTCGTGAGCGATGTTAGAAACACTTCCTAGTTCTTCACCTGTCCAGTCTTTACAAACCCGATTTGCTAATGTGGTTTTTCCACCATTAGGTGGTCCGTAAAGACCAAGCTTAACCTCTCCCTTGTCCTCAAACAAGTTCCCTAAGAACTTTTGGAGGAAATTCTTAAAAATTCCAAACATAGTTATCAGTATCTCGAGCTCTCTTTAAATAGGTTACGATTCTATCCACTCGTAACCTTCCTCTTCTAACTTTTGTGCAAGTTCCGGACCGCCACGTTCTGCAATCTTTCCATCAATCATTACATAAACGTTATCTGGCTCTATATAGTTGAGGATTCTTTGATAGTGAGTTATCAACATGACTCCCATATCTTCATTTTTTTCCATCTCATTATTTACTCCATTCGCTACTATTTTCAAAGCGTCAATATCTAAACCACTATCTGTTTCGTCAAGAATAGCAAGTTTGGGTTGTAATACCGCCATTTGTAGTATTTCAGCTCTTTTCTTTTCGCCTCCGCTGAATCCTTCATTCAAATACCTGTTCGCGAATTTGTCATCCATTTCTAACAAGTCAAGTTTTTCCTGCAATAATTTTCTGAATTCTCCAACGGAAACATCTTCTTCTCTCCTACTGTTTAATGCTGTTCTGAGAAAGTTTGACATAGTAACTCCTGGCACTTCACTGGGATATTGGAAGCTTAGGAATAATCCTAGCTGTGCTCTCTCATCGGGTTCCATTTCTAACACGTCTTCTCCTCTGAAATAAATCTCTCCTTTTTCAACTTCAAACTTTGGATGTCCCATTATTACATATGCTAGTGTGCTTTTTCCACTACCGTTCGGACCCATAATCACACTGACTTCTCCAAGGTTTATTTCTAAATCTATCCCTTTCAATATTTTAGTGTCTTCCACGCTGGCATGTAAATCTTTAATTACTAAGTCACTCATGTTTTTCCTCCTCCGTTTTTGTGAATGAATAACGCTTTTTTAAGTGCTTTTAATCCTAGTAACGCACACTTTATCCGAAGTGGTGTTAAGTCTACTCCTAACATGTCAAATATTTGTTCTTTTTCAATATC
The DNA here is from genome assembly GCA_964398115.1 of uncultured Methanosarcinales archaeon. GTDB lineage: Archaea > Nanobdellota > Nanobdellia > Woesearchaeales > CAYNLP01 > CAYNLP01. The sequence continues at coordinate 6,243 of CAYNLP010000023.1, forward strand.
TTCTACTTCTTCAATTGTTTTACCCTTGACCTTGTCTGTGAGCATGCTAGTGCTTGCCTGACTGATAGCGCATCCTCTGCCTTCAAATTTAACTTCTGTAATTTCACCATCTTCAATTTTTACAAACCATTCAATCACGTCTCCACAGCTAGGATTGTTTTCTTCAATACTTATGTCTGCATTTTCTATACAGCCTTTATTCCTAGGATTTTTGTAATGATCTATGATGTTCTCACGGTACATTTGCCTGCCTTTCATGAAAACACCTCTCGTGCTTTCAACAATCCTTCCTTCAACTTTTGTATATCTTCTTCATTATTATATAGGTAGAAACTAGCTCGGCACGATGCTGAAATATCCATTTTTTTATGTAACGGCATGACACAATGATCTCCTCCTCTTACGGCAATTCCATAATCGTTTAGTATGGTGCTCAAATCATGAGGGTGTATGTTTTCAAAGTTAAAGGAAACAACGCCAATTCTTTCCTCCGGTCCATAAACTTCAGCCCCCATTTGTTCTAATTCCTTTGCTGCTTTTTCTGCTAATCTTCTGCTATGTTTTTCCACTTCATCCAAGCCGTGATTTTGTAAGTATTCAATTGCTTTTCCAAGGGCTATCGCGTCAGCTATGTTGGGAGTTCCGGCTTCAAACTTCCACGGTAAATTATTGAAAGTGGTATTTTCAAAACTCACTTCTCTTATCATGTCACCACCGTACAAGAAGGGTTTCATTTCTTCCAATAACTCCTTTTTTCCATACAGAACTCCTATACCTGTAGGTCCTAACATTTTATGTCCGGAAAAAGCTAAAAAGTCAGCGTTTAACTCTTCAACGTCAACATTCATATGGGGCACGGATTGAGCAGCGTCTAAAACAAAATACGCGTTTTGTTCATGAGCCAACTCCTCTAATTTTTTAATGGGGTTAATGGTTCCGAGAAAGTTGCTAACATGAGTTACGGAAACGATTTCTGTATTGTCATCAATTAACTTCTCCGCTTTTTCCATGTCTAGTTTGCCATCCCTAACAGGTATATACTTTACATCGAAATCTCTTTCTTGACTTAGTTGTTGCCAAGGAACTAAATTGCTATGATGTTCCATTTCTGATAAGACGACATCACCAGTTATGTCCTTGGTTAGGGTGTAAGCTAGCAGGTTTAACGATTCCGTTGTGTTCTTGGTAAATATGATTTCTTCAGATTCAGCGTTTATGAACTCAGCCACTTTTTCATGTACTTTTTCATATTTCACCGTTGCTTCTTCACTCATTTCGTGCATTCCACGATGGATATTTGCATTGTAATCTTCATAATATTTCTTAATCTCATCTATTACTATCTGTGGTGTGAGGCTAGTTGCTGCATTATCTAGATAAATCAACTTGTTACCATTCACTTCTTTAGATAAAGCAGGGAAGTCAGAATTCATGACAGCCTCCGAACAACTAAGCCTTCCATTTCTTCTCTGAGCTGTTCAGATTTTACTCGATTTATCATGCTTCCTAGAAATCCTTTGACTATTTCTCTCTCTGCTTCTTTTCTGGAAAGCCCTCTAGTTTGCATGTAAAACAATTTTTCCTTATCGACTTGTCCAATAGTAGCTCCATGACTACACCGTACATCGTTATTTTCAATTTCTAGATTGGGAACTGCATCCGCCTCTGCATAGTCACTTAGTATTAAAGTGTCCTCTTTTTGATACCCGTTGCTATCATGCGCTTTTTCCTTTACTTTTACTAAGCCTCTATAAACGCTTTTCGCTCTGTCCTTAACTATCCCCTTATTATCCATGTCGCTGTCTGTATGTGGTTCACTATGCACTACTGTATTGTAAGTGTCGAATTCTTGTTTGCCTGTTCCCATGAAAACTCCATAATTGTTTGATTGACTTCCACTACCGGCAAGATCTGCACTCACTTCCACTTTACTATGTTTGGCACCCATAGTACCAGTAAACCAGTTGATGCAAGCGTTGTTATCTAAAACCGCTCGTTTAGTGCTAAAATGCCAAACATTAGTGTTCAAGTCTTGTAGGCTTTCATACGTGATTTCCGAACCTTCTTTCAAGAACGCCTCTACACCGTGGCTTTTCAAACCATAACTTAATCCTTCACTTTTTGAAACTTCGGTAATGTGAGCTTTGCTATTTTCTTCCGCTATTACTAGTATATGGGAAAGACTGTGTTGCTCTTTCATATTCATCTCTATCTTTATCGTCTCTTCACATTCCACTCCTTCCGGAACGTAAATGAATAATCCTTTAGCCCAAAAAGCTCCATGCATCGCTGTTATTTTATTCTCACCTAGATAATACGCTTTTTGCATCCAGTATTGCTCGATTAATTCTTTGTACTCATCTTTTTTCAGCGCGTCTTGCACATTCATAACCACAGCGTCGGTTGAATTTTTAACTTCAATCTTTTCTTGTAAGGCGTGTCGCGGATTTACTTCTTCCAGCTTCGCTCCTCTTATCGGCATATAAAGAGAAAGCCCATATTTGAATAAAGGTTTATCTAGTTTTTCAAAGTAATCAAAGGATTCCTTTCTTAATTTTTTCAACCATTCAGGCTCATCCAGTCTCTCAGAAATTTGTAAGACCTTTTTGTCTTTCTGCATTTCCAAATTCACCCTACGCTTCCTTCCATCTCTAACTCTATCAATCGGTTTAACTCCACTGCGTATTCCAGAGGTAATTTTTTCGTTATTGGTTCTATAAATCCTGACACTATCAATTTCTTAGCTTCTTCCTCTTCAATGCCTCTACTTTGCAAGTAGAATACTTGTTCATCACTAATCTTACCTACGGTCGCTTCGTGTCCAACGTCAACCTTGCTCTCGTTTATTTCAATATTTGGCCAAGTGTTAGTGTTGCTTTCATCATCTAAGAGGAGCGCGTCACATTCAACATTTGCCTTGCTATGATGTGCTCCGTTTACAATTTTTAGTATTCCTCTGTAACTGGCAGTTCCTCCGCCTTTGCTTATACTTTTACTTTCTATCGTGCTTGAAGTATGAGGAGCCATATGGTATACTTTCGCTCCCGTATCCTGATTTTGTCCTGGCCCTCCAAAAGCGATAGTTATGTGATCTGCTTTGGCTCCTTCTCCCATTAGCATGCTGCAGGGGTAGAGCATTGTCACTCCACTTCCCAGGTTTCCGCTAACCCATTCTATAGTTCCGTTTTCTTCTACTATCGCTCTTTTAGTGTTTAAATTGTACGTATTTCTTGACCAGTTTTCCACCGAGCTGTATCTAACTCTTGCTCCTTCTTTAACGAATATTTCTACGCATCCTGCGTGTACGCTTGTCTCGCTGTATTGCGGTGCGCTGCATCCTTCGATGTAGTGGACTTCTGAATTTTTATCTGCAACTATTAAGGTGTGTTCGAATTGTCCCATTTTTTGACTGTTCATTCGGAAATAAGCTTGTAATGGGATGTCTACTTTAACTCCTTCTGGAACGTATATGAATGTTCCCCCACTCCACACGGCTGCGTGTAGCATTATGAATTTGTGATCGTTTATTGGAATGCAATCATCCATAAAGTACTCTTTAACTAAGTCTGGATATTTCTTAAGTGCTTCATCCATATCTAAGAAGATAACTCCTTTGTCTTCCCATTCTTCCTTGAGCTTGTGATATACGACTTCACTCTCATATTGTGCTCCAGCTCCTCCAAGAGCTTTCCGCTCCGCTTCTGGAATCCCTAATTTTTCAAAAGTATTCTTTATATCATCTGGTACTTCATCCCAATCTCTACTATTTTTCTTAGCATCTGGTTTTATATAGTAAGTTAAAGAGTCAAAGTCGATATCGCTCAAGTCTACACCCCATGTAGGCACGGGTGTTTCTTTAAATAATTCTAAAGCTTCAAGCCTTTTTTTCAACATCCATTCTGGTTCGTCTTTGTCAGCGGATATCTTCCGTACGGTTTCTTCAGTTAAACCCGGCGCTGCCTTGTACGTATGGCTATCTTCATTACGATGGTCGAATCTACTCCTATCGAAATCCATGAAGCTTTCTACTCCCATTGCTTTACCTCCATTTCTTCTAATTTTCGTAAACTTGTAACGATACCTTCGATTTGTTTAGCAGCTGTTTTCATCTCTTCTTCAGTATTATATCTGCTAAGCGTCAATCTTATAGTTGATCTTCCTTCTTTTTCTGTCAATCCTATCGCTTTTAACACGTGACTTGGTTCAAGAGTTTGTGAAGTACATGCGCTGCCGGCGGAAACAGCTATTCCTTTGTGATTTAAGTGTTTCATTAAATCTTGAGCGTCCACATTTTGGAATGTGATATTTAAATTATTGCATACTCTCTGGTTTTTAGCCCCATTAAGCTTGGTTTCAGGAATTTTTAACAATCTCTCAGCTAACATATCTCTTAATCTTCTCATTCTCTTATTTTGTTGATCCGTTGCAAGTTTTACTGCTTTGGCGAATCCTGCTATTCCCGGAACGTTTTGAGTTCCAGGTCTCAAATCACTTTCTTGATGTCCACCATTCATTATTTTCTGTATTGAAGCGTTTTTATCTACATAAAGCGCCCCTACACCGTTAGGACCGTGTATTTTATGTGAGGACAACGACATTAAATCAATATTTAAATCATTCACGTCTAATTCTATCTTGGTAAAAGCTTGAACGGCGTCAGTATGGAACAAAACTTCTTTTTTCTCACAAATCTCTCCAATCTTGTCAAGTTTTTGGATAGTTCCTATTTCGTTATTCACTGCCATTACACTTACTACTACAGTATCTTCTGTGATACTATTTTCTAATTCTTTTAAGTCTATGAAACCTTTTCTATCTACTGGTAGGTAGGTAACTTCATAACCTTCTTTTTCTAATTGTTTACAAGTGTTTAAAACGGCAGGGTGTTCAATTTCAGTTGTTATGATATGGTTTCCTTCATTTCCTTTCATACTTCCTTTAATTGCAAGGTTGTCTGATTCAGTTCCTCCGCTTGTAAAGATTATTTCTGAAGGTTCACTTCCTATCTGTGATGCTATGGTTTTTCTTGATTTTTCCATTAAATCCTTGGATTTTCTTCCTTGTTTATGTAGGGAGTTTGGATTTCCGTAATTTTCTTTCATGCATTTATTTATAGTATTGATTACTTCAGGAGCTACTTGTGTTGTAGCTGCGTTATCCAAGTATATATCTGTCGTCATATTTTTCACCTAAAGCATATCTTACATGTTTCATCTACTTCGCTGTCTTTTTCTCTGTGGACTTTACACATTGATTCTTTTACGGGTTTGCTTTTTGTCAATTTATACATTTCTTCTTGTAGGTCAGCTTGTTGGTTCACTACTTTTTTGCAAGATTCTTTTATTTTCTTTTTAGCTTCTTTATCAAATTTTACTTTTTTACCTCTTTTTGAACCGAAATATTGTGAAACTGCGGCTTCTGTTACTCCTAGTTTTTCGGCGGTTTTTTTCTGACTGAAACCATGTTCTTCTACTAAGTGTGTGGCGAATTCTCTACGTAGTGCTGGTAGTATGTACCATACTTGTATCTCTTGAGGCATGTATTCCATTAATACCAACCTTTCTTAACTATGGTTAATTAATAGAAATTGGTGTTTTAAATATTTATTCCCCGGTTTCGGAGTCATCCGAGGGTTCTTCTTCATAGTTGAAAACTGGTGATATTGTCACATTTCCATCAGAACAACACTGGATAGAGTGCTTTCTCACTTGATTACTTATACCCCCTTGTACCCCTGCTGGTAAGAACCTTATATAGTCTAGATCTCCATAGGATATTACCAAATCCCTATTGCCTTGTATGCTTATGGTGTATGGTTCTCCTTGCAAAGTTTGGGGGATGCTGAAATTCCTTTCATATCCTTCACCGACTTGTGCTGCCATTTCTACCTCAGTAGAAACTACGTTACCTAATTGGTTTAATACTTGCATGTTTTTAGCATCTCTTATATCTCCCATCCTGGTTTGAAGAACGAGGAACACTCCTCCGAATACGAATAGCATGAAAGTTGCGATAAGTACAAATTCTATCGTTACTTGTCCTTTTTTCATGAGACTTCTTTAAGCATTACTTTTCTTCCTTGAGATGTTACTCTTATCTTCATCAAGCCGGTGTGGAAATTTCCTGTGACGTTACGACGATTATCAACCTCTGGTTGGTTTGTGGTCATGTTTACTCGGCTGAAAAACACTGTTTCACTCTTTCCAAACGGGGTTTCGTATTCAATTACTAACTCTTTTTCATTTAAAATGTAAAAACCTGTTACTTGTTCAGGTAAGTTTACACCCACTGTTGTCCAAGAGTTCTCTCCAGCAGCGTACATTGCACGTACTTGATCTATTATTTGTGTTCCCGCCCGGTGTAGTTGAGATCCTTGCATTTCAGTTTGAGATCCTTGACTGTAATTATAAAATAGATATGCACCTGGAAGCAATAAGAAGAAAGCCAAGCCAAGAATCATCATGTACTCTACTGAAACTTGTCCACCTCTTTTCATAAGACTATTTTCATAAGCGAGAGTATAAAAGCTTTATGAAAACTTACCAAAATCTTTATTAATCTATCACTCAACCCCGAAAATATGCCCAGTCGTAGAGAAAGGAAGAAGATGAGAAGGAGGGGTAAAAGCCCTTCTGACGATGAGGACAATTCGGAACCAGAGAAGGAAGAAAAAGATGAATCTAGAGATAGAGGCCCTATCAAAGCTTTTTACGAAGATAATTACAAGAAGCTATTGATAATTCCTTTCGCCATCTTGTTAGCAGGATTTATAGTTATCGGGATTCAAATAGCTACGACTGGAGAGTTCATCGCGAAAGATGTTTCTTTATCTGGAGGTTTGACCGTTAATGTACTTACAGAGCAAGATATAGATACTTCTCAACTTGAAACACAATTACAGAGTGAATTTCCTGAAGCAAGTGTTCGAGTCAGATCTTTAACTGAATTAGGAACTCAAGTGGGAGTGATAATAGAAGCTTCTGACATCAATCAAGATGACTTGTCAAATTTCTTATCTGGAAAAATCGATAATTTTGAGCAGAATCATTCAGTTGAGCAAATCGGGCCTGCGTTAGGAGAAAGCTTTTTCCGGCAAACAATGATATCAATTGGTGTAGCTTTCTTATTCATGTCACTAGTTGTGTTCTATTACTTTAGAACGTTGGCTCCAAGTGCGGCGGTAGTCCTCGCAGCATTTTCAGATATTGTCGTTACCGTGGGGGTAATGAATGTATTGGGTATAAGGTTGTCCACAGCTGGGATTGCAGCGTTGTTAATGCTTATCGGTTATTCAGTTGACACAGACATTTTGTTAAGTACAAGGATTTTGAAGAGAAAACAAGATAGTCTTATGGAGAGAATGTATAGTGCAATCTCTACAGGCCTTACTATGAACATTACTACTATGGTGGCTTTGACAGTTGCTCTCATAATTTCTCAGTCTCAGACTATCAGTCAAATCATGACTATATTATTGATTGGTTTAGCAATTGACGTTGTCAATACTTGGATTCAAAACGCTGGCATACTCAGATGGTATGCTGAAAGAGAAGGGATATCATGAGCAAGGTTAAAGAATTATTTACGAACTGGAGGATTTTAGTCTTGATAGCTGCTATAATTCTCGCTGTTGTTTCTATAAATCCAACTTTTGGACAACAAGGGGTGGCTATACAAAGTGTGGAGAAGAATAGCACGGCGGCAAGAGCTGGTATATCGAGTCCTGAATCTAACGTAGCTCCTAGAAGCTTAGAAGTTATCAAATCCATAAATAACATCCCGATCAATAGTGTTGAAGAGTATCATAACCTCACTTCAAATCTTCCTGTCAATCAATCCATTTCCGTTAAAACCAATAGGGACACTTATATTTTGGAAACTGAAGAAAAGATTAACATTACTAAGACTGGGAGGAATATAACTAGGAATGTTACAGAAGAAGTTTTCAACGAAACTTTGAACAAAACTGTTAATGTAACGAGAAGAGTGACTGAGCCCGAAGTGGTTAGGACTCCTACTGGTGAAGTTGCTGATTTGGGAATTAATGTTATTGAAGCACCCACTACTAATATTCGTAAAGGTTTAGACTTGACAGGTGGTACGAGAGTTATATTACAACCTCAAAGTGAGGTTAGTGAAGACGATATGGAGTTGTTGTTGGAAAACATACAGCAAAGGCTTAACGTTTTTGGATTAAGTGACGTGACGGTCAGATCTGCAAGTGACTTGAGAGGAAACCAGTTCGTCATTGTGGAAATCGCTGGTGTAACTCAGGAGAGAGTTACTGAATTAATTTCTGAGCAAGGAGTGTTTGAAGCTAAGATTGGAAATAAATCAGTGTTTACTGGTGGGGATGACGTAACTTACGTTTGTAGAAGCGCCGAGTGCTCCGGGATAGACTCTCAAAGAGGTTGTAACCAGCAGCAAAACGGGCGTTGGATTTGTGGATTTAGATTCCAAATTAGTTTGAGTCCTGACGCTGCAGAAAGACAAGCAGACATTACGAGGAACTTGAGCGTGGTTGAAGGCCAAGGTGGAGGTTACTTGAGTAAACCTCTTGACTTGTATCTTGATGGGGAAAAAGTTGACAGTTTGCAAATCGCCGCTAGCTTGCAAGGAAGTGCTGTAACTGATATTTCTATAACTGGTTCAGGTAATGGAACGACGAGGAGAGAAGCTACTGATGACGCTTTGCAGGAGATGAAGAGGTTGCAAACTATCTTGATCACGGGGAGTCTGCCTGTACAGCTTGACATTGCAAGGGTGGATGAGTTAAGCCCGGTTTTGGGAGAACAATTCTTGCAGAACGCTATTAATATTGGATTATTCGCCATTCTTTCAGTTGTCTTAACAGTGTTCATCAGATATAGGAGATTTGCTGTTAGCATCCCTATGATTATTGCAATGCTTAGCGAAGCTTTGCTAATATTAGGCGTAGCAGCAATTATTGGTTGGAATCTGGACTTAGCTGCTATCGCGGGTATAATAATTGCTATTGGTACTGGTGTTGACGATCAGATTGTCATCACTGATGAGACTCTTACAAAGAGAGGTAGAAGTAGGGGTAAGGGTTGGAAGGAACGTTTGAAGAGAGCTTTCTTCATCATCTTCGCTGCTTACTTCACGTTGGTAGTGGCTATGATCCCGTTGTGGTTTGCCGGTGCTGGAATGCTTAGAGGCTTTGCTATCACTACCATTTTGGGTGTTAGCGTGGGAGTATTTATTACGAGACCTGCTTTTGCAGAAATGGTTGAAATCTTCGCTGAAGAATATTAAATCATTTTAATTATGTCTTCTTCTACTTTGTAAGTGTTGTTGCATTCTTCAC
>CAYNLP010000024.1:0-15370 GCA_964398115.1 uncultured Methanosarcinales archaeon
ACTTCCAAATCAAACTATTAAATAACGCACCCAAAAAGAGAGACAACTCAATCGTGGGGGAGAAGAAAGATTGGTAGATAAACTAGAAAAAATCAGGAAGGGAGAACTAACCGCACGAGAAAACATTCAAAACTATCTAGACAAAATTGAAGACGACAAATACAACGCCTTCATCAGCGTGAATGAAAACGCGATTGAAGAAGCAAAAAAAATCGACGAAAAAATAGAAAACAACGAAGCAGGCGAACTAGCCGGCCTAGCAATCGCAGTAAAATCAAACATTAGCGTAAAAGACCAAAAAGTAACCTGTGCATCTAAAACACTCGAAGACTACGAAGGAAGCTTCGACGCAGACGTTATCAAAAAAATCAAACAAGAAGACGGCATAATAATAGGAATGACAAACATGGACGAATTCGCCGCAGGCGCTTCAGGTGAACACAGCGCCTATGCTCCTACAAAAAATCCTGAAAACCCAGACTACATAACAGGAGGTTCAAGCAGCGGAAGCGCAGCCGCCGTCGCCGCCAACTACTGCGACATAGCACTAGGAAGCGACACCGGCGGAAGCATAAGAAATCCTGCCAGCCACTGCGGAGTCGTCGGAATAAAACCAAGCTACGGAAGAGTATCAAGATTTGGCTTGATCGACTTAAGCATGAGCCTCGACCAAATCGGACCCCTCACGAGAAACGTAGAACTAGCAGCACACACCCTAAAAATAATAGCCGGGCCAACAAAATACGACGCCACCACAGTAGACAAACCAGTAAATAACTACACACAATTCCCCGCCATAGAAGACTTCACCATCGGCATAAGTCCAGACTTCAAAAAACTCTGCACCAACGAAAAACTATACGAGAAAGTAACTGAAAAAGCGAAAAGCCTAGCGAAAAAACACGATATGGAAATAAAAGAAGTCTCATTAGATAACATCGATTTAGCAGTAGCCACCTACTATCCCATAGTCTACACCGAATTCTACAGTAGCACAAGAAAATTCGACGGAAGAAAATACGGAAAGAAAATAGAAGAAGCGGCAGGCGACGAAGTTAGGAGAAGGATATTAGGAGGAAAAGAAATCAGCAGAGCAGAATTCGAAGGGAAATACTACAGGAAAGCACTCGCCGCCAAAAAACTCATACAACAAGACCTAGAACAAGCATTCGAACAAGTCGACGTGTTAATAACACCCGTCACGCCAAGACTACCTCACAAAATCGGCGAAGAAATAACGCCGGAAGAAGAATACGCATACGACGCCTTCACCATACCAGCAAACCTAGCCGGGAACTGCGCCGGGACAGTACCAGCCGGAAAAATAGACGATCTGCCATACGGCATACAAGTAATGGCACCCGAATTTAAAGAAGAAATGATGCTCGCCGTAATGAAAAGACTAGAAAGGTAACTTTATAAAAAACAGAGAGGTTTTCTCAAAATACATGCTAAGAACACACACTTGCGGAGAACTACGGAAAAAAGACGAGGAAGAAGAAGTAACCCTAACAGGATGGGTACACAGCCGAAGAGACCACGGCGGAGTCATATTCATCGACCTAAGAGACCGCTACGGACTCACACAAGTAGTATTCGACCCCAGCTACGAAGAAACCACACACGAAGTAGCAGACGACCTACGAAGAGAAGACTGCATCCAAGTAAAAGGAGAAGTGAGAGAAAGGAAAGAAGGTATGAAAAACCCAGACCTCAACACAGGCGACATAGAAGTATTCGTTTCTGAACTAAATGTTTTAAAAGAAAGCGAAACACCACCAATAGAAGTCGACGATACTAAAGTACCTGGAGAAGACACTAGATTAAGATGGAGATACCTTGACCTACGCAGACCAAGCATGCAAGAGAACCTCGTTATGAAGCACAAAGCCAGACAAGCTGCAAGAGAATACCTAACAAAACATGATTTTGTAGAAATGGAAACACCAATGCTTATGAAAAGCACGCCGGAAGGAGCAAGAGACTACGTCGTACCAAGCAGAGTAAACCCTGGAGAATTCTACGCCTTACCACAAAGCCCACAACTATACAAACAAATCCTAATGGTAGCAGGCATGGACAGATACTTCCAATTCCCCAGATGCCTAAGAGATGAAGACTTGAGGCAGGACAGACAACCAGAACACACACAAATAGATATAGAAATGAGCTTCTGCGAACTAGACGACCTCCTAGAAATGTGGGAAGACCTAATGAAACACATGTTCAAACAAGCCGCAGACATAGATATCAAAACACCCTTCCCCAGAATACCATACGACGAAGCAATGGAAAAATACGGAACAGACAAACCAGACATCCGATTCGATCTCGAACTAACCGACGTGACAGACATAGTAAAAGAAAGCGACTTTGCAGTCTTCAAAAACGTAGTAGAAAAAGGAGGCATCGTAAAATGCATCAACCCCGACGAACACTTTTCAAGGAATGAATTAGACGACTACATCCAGTACTGTCAAGAACAAGGTGCAAAAGGAATGGCCTATATGAAAGTAACCGAAGACGGCTTGGAAGGAAACATAGTCAAATACTTCCCAGAAGATGTGCAAGAAAAACTTGTAGAAGCAACAAACGCAAAGCCGGAGAGCACGTTAATGTTCATCGCAGACACATACAAAACCACCAACCACGTCATATCAAGACTAAGAAACAAACTAGCCCGAGACCTAGACCTAATCGACGAAGATGAATACGCATTCTGCTACATAACAGACTTCCCACTATTCGAATGGGACCCAGACGAAGACAAATGGGTGCCAGCACACCACATGTTCTGCCAACCAAAAGAAGAAGACATAAAACACTTAGATGAAAACCCAGGCGAAGTAGAATGCACACAATACGACCTCGTCCTAAACGGAGTCGAACTAGGAAGCGGAAGCCTAAGAGTAACCGACCCACAACTACAAGAAAAAATATTAGAAGTAATAGATTACAGCAAAGAAGAAGTCAAAGAAAAATTCGGCTTCTTACTAGAAAGCTTCAAATTCGGAGCGCCACCACACGGAGGCGTAGGACTAGGATTCGACAGAATAGTCGCACTCATGTGCGGATTCAACGACATAAGAGAAGTCATACCCTTCCCCAAAAATAAACAAGCACAAAACCCGATGGACGGCAGCCCCAGCCCTATAAGCGAAGAACAACTAAGCGAACTACACATACAACTAGACTTGCCAGAAGACTAAAACCTTAAAAACAAAACCACCTTTTTCTCCAAACATGGAAATAAATGTTAGGAACGAAAGCATAACAAGAATAGAAGTCGACGGAATCATAAACCCAGCTAATAGCTTCGGATACATGGGGGGAGGCGTAGCAAAAGTAATCAAAGGCGTGGGCGGAGAAGACATAGAAGAAGAAGCAATCCAAAACGCGCCTGTAGAAATAGGAAAAGCACTCGCCACCACAAGTGGAGACTTAAGATGTGATGCGATAATCCACGCACCAGTCATGAGGAACCCTAGCGAAACTACTGACACTCACAAGATAGAACAAGCCATAAGGGCCGCGTTAGAACTAGCAGAAGAAATGGAAATGAAAAAACTAGCCATACCCGGGATAGGAACCGGTGTCGGTGGAGTAAAGCCGGAAGAAAGTGCCGAAGTTATGATAAAAGTCTTAAAAGAATTCAACGACAAATTCGAAAAAATAACCTTGATAGATATCGATGAAGAAATGTGCCAAGCATGGGAGAAACTGTTAGAATCCTAAGAATTCCATCGCTTTAGGTACTTCTTCAGATTCTATTATGAACAGAGTATCCTTCCAGCAGGACATCATCTCAACAATATTAACACCATTTTCAGCGAACCTACCTGTGAGATAAGAAACAACTCCAGGTGTTTCTTCAATACTTTCTGGTGATTTGTAAATAATCAAAGCCAGATCAGATTTTACTTTCTCAATAAATTCCTGTAAATGATTTCTAACACTTTCATATTTTTCTTGTGTTATTAAAGTGTCTTTATCACTTCCTTCAATTAGATACCATGTTCCCTTATCCTCTTTTATAGATTCTCGCAAATCACTAATCTCATCATTATCATAACTCTTATCTAGGATGTATACAGTAATTTTATTCTTAATTTCTATCTCGCTTTCTTCGATTAATTTTTTAATTTCATTATCAGTTCCACTTATTTTCTCTTTGTATCTGCGAGCTGCAATTAGAATGGCATCTTTAGAAGTTTTATTTTGAATATTTAGTTCTGTAGCGATGTGTCTGGCGAGAGCTGAGTAGTTAATTAGGCCTTTTTTCAAGCAATTTGCAATATGTGGGTGCTCTTTAACGTACTGCTTGGTTACATCTGAAGTGCTTTTATCCATATCCAATATTGAACCATGTCTATATATAAATCTTATTAATTTGTTTTAAATAAAACTCTTTTGTAAATAAGTGTTTGACTTCGTTCACGAAATATAAAACCTCCAACGTCATAACCAAAAAATACCATGAAAACCATACTTGCCTACAGCGGAGGACTGGACACTTCCATCATCCTACACTGGCTCACACAACACGACCACCACGTCACTTGTTACGTAGCAGATATAGGACAGAAAGAAGAACATCAAGAAATCAAAGACAAAGCAAAAAAATTAGGTGCAGAAAAAGTAATAATACAAGATTTAAAAGAAAAACTAATCAAAAAATTCTACCACCCAGCACTACAAGCCAACGCACTCTACCAAAACAAATACCTACTAGGAACCGCCATTGCACGCCCACTAATAGCCAAAGAAATGATTAAGACAGCAAAAAAAGAACACATCAAAAACCTAGCCCACGGAGCAACAGGAAAAGGAAATGACCAAATAAGATTCGAACTAGCATTCAAAAAACTAATGCCAGAAGCAAACATAATCGCACCCTGGAAAAACGAAAAATTCCTAAAAAAATTCAAAGGAAGAAAAGACCTCATAAAGTACGCAGAAAAACACGAAATAGAGTATGATGAGAAAGTCACATACAGCATAGATGAAAACCTACTCCACACAAGCTACGAAGGAGACAAAATAGAAAACATCAACCACTATCCAAACGAACAAGTATTCAAAAAGACCACAAAACCTCAAAACGCCCCAGATAAAACAGTAAATATAGAAATAAAATTCTCCCATGGAAAACCCGTTCAAATAAAAACAGAAAAAGAAACAGTAAAAGACCCTGTAGAAATAATTGAAAAACTCAACCAAATAGGTGGAGAAAACGCCATAGGAAGAACAGATCTCATAGAAGACAGAATAATAGGAATAAAATCACGTGGAATATACGAAGCACCAGCAGCTACAATCCTCCTAAAAGCACATCAAGAACTAGAACAGCTGACCCTAGACAAAGAACAATTACGGATAAAAAACCAATTAGAACAAAAAATAACGGAAAAAATATACGCAGGCGAATGGTTCACGCCCGAAATGGAAATCATGCAAAAATCTATATTACAAACACAAGAAAAAGTAAACGGAACAATCACTTTAGAGCTATACAAAGGTAATATGAAAGTAGTGAAGAGAAAGTCAAAAGACAAGATGTATAACCAGGGAAAATCCAGTATGGATAAACTAGTCATCGATCCAACCGATAGTAAAGGATACATCAACACGAAAGCTTTGAGGTACCAAAAATGAAACTCTGGAAAAACAAAGAAACAGATGAAGAAATAATAGAATTCACTGTGGGAAATGATCACAAACTAGATCAACAACTACTCCATTACGATTGTGAAGCCAGCAAGGCACACGCCAAAATGCTCAAAGAAATAGAGATACTTGATAGAAAAGAATACGAACAGATAAAGAAAGAACTAGAAAAAATTCAAGACGAAGGGTTGAAAATTGAAAAAGAAGATGAAGACTGCCATACGGCAATAGAAAAACACTTAACAAAAAAATTAGGAGATACAGGAAAGAAAATACATACAGGAAGAAGCCGTAACGATCAAGTAATGGCTGCACTACGTCTCTATGAAAAAGAAAACCTAGAACAAATAAAAGAATACCTAGATATCTACTTAGATAAAATAGAAGAAAAAATAAAGACAAAAGGTTCTACAAAAATTCCAGGCTACACGCACACACGCAAAGCCATGCCTACAACAGTAAAAAACTGGCTTGGATCATTTAAAGAATCCGGACAAGATAACAAAGAATTGCTAGAATTAACCAAGAAAATAATAGACAAGTCGCCCTTAGGAACCGCTGCAGGTTTCGGAGTGAAACTATCACTTGACAAACAAATGGTGGCACAAGAACTCAATTTTAGCCAAACAACAAAACACCCCTTATATGTTCAAAATACAAGAGGGAAAATAGAACTACAAATACTCAACTGCCTAGGACAAATCATGCTCAACCTAAATAAACTCGCAACAGACCTGATAACCTACAGTACAGAAGAATACAATCTAATCAAAATACCAGAAAAATTTTGTACCGGAAGTTCAATAATGCCTCATAAACAAAATCCAGACGTGCTAGAAATAATAAGAGCTAAATATTCAAAAATAAAGGGAGCGCAAGCCCAAATCTCCAACCTATGCGCAAACTTAATGTCAGGATATCATAGAGACATGCAACTGATTAAACAACCTTTATTTGAATCGATCAAAACCGTGAAGGAGTGCCTCTATATGATGACTAAAATAATTGAAGGAATAGAATTTAAAGGAGCAGAATGTGAAAGTGCTATCACCGAAGAGATGAAATCAGTTGAAAGAATAAACGAGAAAGTAAAAAACGGCACTACCTTTAGAGATGCTTATCAAGAGGAAGCCTAACCAAAATTGTCAAGAACGCCTTCTTCATCCAATTCCTCAACAACTACTTCTTCATCC
The DNA here is from genome assembly GCA_964398115.1 of uncultured Methanosarcinales archaeon. Lineage (GTDB taxonomy): Archaea > Nanobdellota > Nanobdellia > Woesearchaeales > CAYNLP01 > CAYNLP01. The sequence continues at coordinate 6,861 of CAYNLP010000024.1, forward strand.
TTGTAAACCTTGTAAGCACTCGCATTTTCATCACTTCTTAAAATCTTGTACTCATCATCTATAACTTCCAAAGCAGCCTTGTTATCAACTGCAATACCTGTCTGATTAAACTTGTCCACCATTCTTTTGAAACCTTCTCTTCTTCCTTCACTGTCAAAGTGCGGGCAATGAATCCCAGGCAATAATCCTAAACCAGTAACGCGGATGTAATCCCAATCATCATAATCATAAAAACGATAACTATCACTATGACCAAAGTCAAACCAGCAAATGCTCCCCGCGCTCAAACCAGTTAAGACCGTACCGCTATAATGCGCCTCTCGTAAAGCGTCATCAAAGCCCAAGAAACGCCAACGCCTCATCATCTTCAAAGTATTACCACCACCAACATAAATGATATCAGCATCAACTGCTTGTTGAACCAAACTCTCCTTCGTAGGTTTCTGATCTAAAAGATATAAAGGCTTAACGTTACAACCAAGCTCGTCTTCATACACACCTTTAAATTTCTTAACATAACCACGATCGTCACCACTCGCCGTCGGGACAAACAAAACACTAGGCTCGTCATTCCCCGCCAATTCAACTACACGTTTATCTATATCTAAAGTTTCACCATCTCCAATCTCTCCACCCCCAATAGCAACTATTTTACCCATTATAACCCTAAAACTTCTTTAGCTTCTTCCTGAACTCTTTCTTCATACTCGTACTTCTTCTCACCCTCATCTTTCTCCTGACCCAATGCTTTCATAACCTTCCTAGTCATATCCTTTTCCTCATCACTAAAACTCGTCTCAACCTGACCAGTGTGTTCTTCAATAGCTCTTCTTTCAATCTCTTCAGGCGTTCCCTGCTCAACCTTAACCTCTTCAAACTCCTCCGTCGTCAACTTACTAGTATTTTTCATAACAAAATAAGCACCTTTCTCATACATCTCTTCAAAAACTTTACTAAAATCAATATCACTAACACGACCACTACTCAACTGACCCTCAACCCGGACCAAGACGATGGTGTCAACAAACTCCTGCTTTTCAACCTCATCCTCTAACTCTAACTCAACCTCTTCCGCGCTCTTATTCTCCGCATCCACCCGTAATTTATAAACAGATTTCAGCATGACATCCTTCCTCTCAATATCACCATCATCATAAATGTAAAAACCGCCATGTTCTAACTCTTCTAACTCGTCAAAACTAGCGGGGAATAAAGGACCAGGATAAACAATATTTTCATAACCATCCATATCCGTCGCTTCAACCATGTGCACATGACCACCAGCGTAATAATCAAAACCCTTAGGCAACAAACTAACAGGCGCGCCAGGAACTTTTTCAAAACGCTTCGGCTTCAACTCCTCAATCGCACTATGGAACAAGAAAATCTTAAAACCATCCTCGCTTTCTAAATGCTCCCTATCCAAATCCTCATAATAACCCTTCTCCAACGCGCCACGCCTCCCTAAAATGCCAGTGAGCTTAGCACCAGTCTGTGGATCTTCTGTGAACTTTAAACGAAGACCATCCTCATAATCTCTATCCATCTTATTCACTTTCGTAACCACCCCTGCCTCTTCTAAAACGTTAAGCATGGTCTTACCACTCGTACTATAATCATGACTACCAGGAATGACATAAGTCGGAATTCCTGAGTTCTTCAAACGCACCAACTCTTTAACGCCATCACGCACAACGTCAATACTAGGAAGGCTCGTATTCAAGAAATCACCAGCGATAACAACAAAATCAACGCCTTCATCCAAACAAGTAGAAACAGCCTCACTGAAAGCTTCCTGCACCAAGCTACTCATCTTAGGATCACGCCAAGCACCCAAGTGAACGTCAGCCATGTGAGCAAATTTCATAAACGTTAAAGAATAAGAAGATGTATAAAAAACTTATCTAGTAACCAGCCGCGTCCTTCCATTCCTCATCAATCTTTAATTCTTTTGCAATCCTTTCTTCCAACTTATTCAAAGGCTTAGCCAGGTCTTTCAATTTTAGTTCAGCCTCTTTCTTACTCTTTATCTCCTTCAGAACTAACAAACGCTTAAACTTTTCCAACGCCTCAGCGTATTCTCTCGCGGAAGATGCAATGTCCCGATCGAATGTATTCGCACTATTTTTCAATTGCTTTTCCAAATTTTCAGCAACTTCAATCTCTTCATTAATCAAAGAAAATACTTTAGGAGCTCTAGACTTCATATTGTCAGTTCCAAGCTCATCGCTATGAGTGTGTATCAATGATTTGAGTTTATCGAAAAATTCAACCCTTTCATTCAAAAGCTCATGCAGACTTTCAATTTTTTCTCTAAGCCTTCGATTAATTTGCTTATCTGATTTTTTAATGGCGGCAGCCATTTTTTCTGCGTGACTTCTAGTAAACATCTTACCCACTTTTTTGATAAGACTTTTATATAAACTTTTCCGAAAAATCAGGGTTTTAACTGACTAAATCCACTATGTCTTTATCAGTTGCTAACTCTAACTCAATCTCATCTCGAACCTGATTCGTTAAGTAAGGACGGATTTTATTAGCAACTTTTCTCTTAGCCTCCGCAGCGGTTTGCTTCCTATCTTTTTGAAGCGACCGTCTGAAATCAATCAACCTCTTCCTATACTCTAACAACACTTCTCCCATGTCCTGAACGTGTCTACTATCAGCCTTTTCCCACTTTTTATAGTCACTAAGGTGTTCTATCTCTTGCCCGATAAAAGATATTAAAGGGCTTAAAACCGTTTTTGGATTCGGCTTTTTAAACTGGTCTTCATGCTTCTTAATCCTCCTTTCTAACTCTTTCAGAAACTCTAATCTTTTACGATAAATATCTTTCAGATAATTATACTCTTTCTTAGAACCCTCAATGATTTCATTATGTGAATCCAACACCTTATTAGCGTCACTGTCAAACATGGTATACAAGCATTTTAGTTAACTCAATATTTAAACCTTACCCCATACCCGCATAACTCTTACTTTCTTCCTCTTCCTCAATCTCATCCTTAACCCATTCATCAAAGAAAGGAATACTCAAAGGCAAGGCGAACTTAGCGAAGTTACTACTCACGATCGCTTCACCTTTATCCAAACTCGCGATGTTCCTATCATCAGAACTTAAATCCTGACTCGCACTCTCAATAATAGCCTTCCTCTCTGTGTTCATCTCTGTACCCAAAATGATTTTAGTGTTCATATTAGCAAGAATCTCTCTAGGAATCAAACTAGGAAGCTGTGTGATAGCGCTCAAACCAATATTAAACTTCCTACCCTCTCGAGCAATCGTACTAAAAACATTACTTCCACTCTCCAAAGCATCTTTACCCAAGACCCGAGGAGCTTCTTCCAAAACAATACTTACTGCAGGTTTATCTTTCAAATCACCTGTCCTCTTGAAATACTTGTACCTGTTCAACAATTCATTTGCAATTAGAGAACCTATCAAGAGTTCAACCTTGCCGGATAAGTTACTCGTGTCAATAATTACAGACTTTTCTGACTCAAGTTCTTGAATTATTGTCGAAATAGTGGTTTCTCCTTGATCAAGTTTGAAAATGCCATTACAACTAAGTTTTTGATTACTAAAGTTCAAGTCCAATATAGACAACATTTTTCTTTTGAGAACACTAACAGTTGCTTCATGAACTTCAACCTCCAGTGGCTTTTGCAAAATTATCGCCTCCAGCCAATCCTTCCCGTACTCTCTATAATAAGCTTGCATCGCGTCTTTCTGAGCACTGCTAAAATTCAAGAAACCAAAGTGATAGGGTCTTAAAACTTTCATATTAACATTTAAAGTGCGTTCCCCCGGCGGAACGTCCTGACTGGTATAATAAACTACGTCACTCTTTCTAGGATGATCTTTCAAACCAACTTCATTCCTACCATAATATTCATCGTGCGGATCGAGAACGAGAGTAGCACAATAATCACACTTAGTAGCGTCCCACAACAAATTACTCATTAAAACACTCTTCCCCTTACCAGTGGTCCCAGTAACCAAGATGTGATGTGAAAATACTTTATTTCCAGGAAGGTAAAGGTCTACATCTATCTCCTTCGTTCCACTTCTCAACTTACCCAAGTAAAGCGGGTTGTCAGGTTCTGTCAAAAACTTCAAATCATCTTCTCTTACACTACGAACAGTACTGAAAAAATCAGGCAGGCTTTTAGAAGCAATAGCCTCACCATCACCTTTGACAGTGATTAAATTCTTCAAATGTCCAATCGTGTAATTCCGAAGCTCAGGATCCATAAACTCTAAGTCAGTATTTTCCTCCAACTGCATTCCAGAAATTAATTCCCGATTTTGATCACTAATCTGACTTCCATAAAGCAAGTCGTAAACCTGCATGATAATCTTTTTATCACTGCTTTCCGCAACTAATAGCTCGCCAAGTTCCAACTCTTCATCAGACTTCTGCCGTACTTTTATTTCACCAAACCTGCCAGCTATAACTTGCCCCTTAGTCATACATGTTCTGAAAGAAATATGACATTATAAAGCTGTTGTTAATATGAGTAAATTTATATAGAAAAATCGCCTAAATCACTTGGTATGAACAAAACATTTACAGACATAATAAAACTAGTACTTCCAATATCCGATGAAAAAGAAGAACAGCTAGAAACATTAAGCCAATTCTTAGGAGAGAAAGACATTGAAGAAATAAAGTACTGGCTTAAAATGGACAAACTCTCAACCAAGACGAAAAAAATTGGAAGTAAAAACTTAGAAGCAAACGAAGAATACCCGCAGATAAAAATTGAAGCAGAAGATCCAGATCCCGAACTTGAAAACTTGGTGCAAAAATGGAATGAAGAAATCGAACACGACGTTCAAGAAGAAGTTTTCAAAAAATTCAGCTTACACGCAGGGAGTAAAATTGTAGATGTTATAGCTCCCAACATCATCGGCATGAGAGACGTGAAAGAAGCTGTCATGCTACAATTATTTGCAAATGAAAGAGTACACGTCTTACTCTTAGGAGATCCAGGAACAGGAAAGACAGATATATTAAGAGCCGCTGAAGAACTAGCCCCCGTAGCAAGTTTCGGCTTAGGATCCGGTACTAGCGGTGCAGGACTCACCGTGACGGTGAAAGGAAAAGAAACTGTTAAAGGACTCTTGCCTATGGCAGACGGCGGTTTATGCTGTGTAGATGAACTAAACCTTATGAAAGACAGAGATAGGGCTGGTTTGCTAAACGCGATGGAGAAAGGATTCGTCAGCTATGACAAAGGCAATAAACACATTCAAGTAGACGCTGATGTCAGAGTCTTAGCAAGTGCTAATCCAAAGGGAGATCAATTTGCAGGATTCCAAATAGAAACTTTAAAGAAACAACTACCTTTTGACCCAGCCTTGTTGTCAAGATTCCACCTCGTATTCTTGGTTAAGAGGCCTGACACTGAAGAATTTAAAGAAATAAGCAAGAAAATAGTGAAAGATGAACGAAAAGAAGTGCCAGAAAAAGACAAGCGATTCGTTAAAGACTACATAAACTACGTGGAAGATATAGACGTGACTTTCGACAAAAGCTTGGAGCCGATGATAACAGACTTTGTTGAAAGCGTTAAAGAAAATGAAGAAGAATACTTGATTGACGTCAGCCCACGCCTAGTAGTAGGGATTATGAGAATGAGCAAAGCAAGTGCAAGAATAAGTATGAGAGATAAAGTTACAGAAACAGATGTTGAAAACGTTATTGAACTTGTGAAGAAAAGTTTAAAATTAGATAAAGCAAAGAAAAAAGAAAAATAGGTTGAAGGATTTTAACCTTCATCAATGCTTTTTGCTCCAGCTCCTCCCAGCATGAGCGCAATTGCTCCTCCTAAGAGGCCAAAGTCTTTCCAAATAGCTGGTCCCACACTAAATAAAGAATCTCCTGCAAACATACCAGCCAACATGCTAACTGCAAAGAAAACTGTTAGGATAAGACCGGCTGTTCTAACTTGCCAGCCAACAATTAGCATAATTGACACTATCGCTAAAAGTATACCTAGGGCTATGACGAGACCGCTAGACATGAATCCAAGTCCTAGCGCATCCATCATATTTGTGACCTGATTAGTCGCACCGAATTTAGTTTTTACAGACCACAAGAGGGTTAAAGCAACACCAATTCTTAAAAATAAATTAGCTTTGTCTTCGTTTCCTTCAAACATAATTATCCAACCTCCTCTTAAACTCTTTTGTTTTAAGAATACCATCTTTAAAATAAATGCTATGTTTAACACTAAAATAAATATTTAAACAAATAACTATTTAAAAGAAGATAGCTTCAAAGGAATGTATGGCAGACGTTAGAAGAATACTCGTAATATTCGTCATAGCAACCTTATTCTCAATATTCGTATTTACAAGCATCGACGCATTCTACCCTAGTCCAGACTATAGCGACTACTGCGAAGAAGATAAATTTGATCAACCCAAACCCTACAAGCCAAGACCAGACAATTACACATGTCCAGACGTAGAATTTAACGAACAAGCAATGAAAGAATGCAGAGACCGAGGAGGAGAAATAAGATACGAACAAAACGAGTACAGTTGCAACATAAACTGGACTTGCAGCATGTGTCAGAAAAACTACAACGAAGCCCGAGAACAACACAACCTATGGAGATTCATAATATCTGCAATACTAGGATTAATAGCCATCACAATCGGACTGGTACTTCCTGAAGAGAAGACGATGAATGAATGGGTAGGAAGCGGACTAATGCTAGGAGGCCTAATCACCATATTTGTAGGGACAGCAATGAGCTTCGGAGACTTACACAGGTGGATAAGGCCGATTATAATACTCTTTGAACTCCTATTAGTAATATTCCTTGCCTACAAGAAAATGAGCAAATAAAGAATTTATTAAACAGCCTCACGTATCTTCTAATGATGAAGAAAATAATACTGGTATCGGCGCTCATCCTACTCGTATCGTGTCAACTATTGCAACAAACAAATCAAAACAGTAACAAAACGTATGTCCTTAACATAACAAATAACGAAACAACTAAATCAGAAACAAAAGTTTCTACCACAGCTGCTGAATCTAAAAAAGTGAACGTGACAGAAAACCAATGGATAGGAATACAAATAGGAAAGAGAGAAATAGTTTTAAGATTTGAAGGAATACGAGAAAATTCAGCCGTGTTGAAAATGAACGGATCAAATAATGAAGTGACGCTTTACGAAACAATAAACTATGAAGGAGTTAACATAACAGTCACAAACCTGTGGAAAGACAAAACAACAAAGGAATTAGGCAGCCAAGTAAGATTATGGCTCGGGACAAAAAACGGTGCAATCCCTGACATGTTAGAAGAAAGACAAAACAACACCTACACGACCGGTGACAAAACTTACAACGTAAGTGTTAAATTCATAGGAGAAGGACAAAACGAGAAACCGCGAGTCTTATTCAAAATAAACGGTGAAAACACTAAAACATTAAAAGAAGGCGAAACAACGATGTTAAACCAAAATGAATTTATACTCATAAGAGAAATACTATATCGAGACAACCCCGTCCGTGTTAACCTGGATAAAGCCGAACTACAAGTGGAGATATAAATGGAATTAGTCTACACAGTATGTAAAGACGAAAAACAAGCAGAAGAGATAAGCAGAGTCCTCGTCGATAAAGGACTAGCAGCATGTACCAACTATACCGATATAAAGAGTGTATTCATCTGGGACGGTCTCCAAAAAGAAAACGAAACCGCAATGATCATAAAAACAAGAGAAGAAAACGTCCCCGCCGTTTTCGAAAAAGTAAAAGAACTACACACTTACGACACACCAGCCTTATTTTCAATACCAGTAAACTTTGTAGAAGACGAATACCACGAATGGATATACAAAGAAACAGAACCAAGTTAACTTCCCAGAATATTTACTCCTTATACAATAAACTTATAAGTTTTTCTCACTTAACTAGATATGAGGGCTTTGGAGATGAAGACAAAAACCAAATTGTTTGAACAAACTGAAGACATCGAAAAGTACTTTTTAGAAGTGGGTTCAGAAGATCAAGTAAAAATTTTACTGGTTTTGCACCACGCACCTACGCAAACAACTATTGTAGAGAGAATTCTAGAAATTTCTGCTCCAGAAAGTTTCAAGCAAACATAATCCTTTTAGAAAGTGGGTTTTTTGATGAAAGAGGAAAAAAGTTGTGGAGTAGTACTTTATAAAAAAGATAATGGTGTCAAATTCTTAGTTCTAAAATATGACGCGGGACACTGGGGCTTTCCAAAAGGCCACATGGAAGAAGGGGAAGGAGAAAAAGAGACTGCAAGGAGAGAAACAAGAGAAGAAACAGGCATTTCTAACCTACAATTCGTAGAAGGCTTCCGAGAAGTTATCAACTATAAATACAAGCGCAAGGGAGAGCTGAGAAGTAAAAAAGTAATTTTCTTCCTAGCAGAAACAAAAAAAGACAAAGTAGAATTGTCTCACGAACATAAAAAATATGCTTGGCTAGAATATGATGAAGCAAAAGAAA
>CAYNLP010000025.1:0-12715 GCA_964398115.1 uncultured Methanosarcinales archaeon
ATCTGCGCATCTTTTTAGTTCTTCATAATTTCCTTTTATTGTTCGAAAACTAACGAGTTTGCTTGTCAACTCTATAATTTCTTCCTTTACCATATAGAGGAAGAAAATTAAGCGTCTTTTAAATGTTACCTAGGAATTAGTTCTCCGTTGTAGGCGAATCTCTCTTTAGCTCCGGTCACTATGGGTATTGGATGTCTGTCAAGTAAGTATTCCAAACTAGGCCCTCCGCTCCATTTTCCGAAATCTATTAAGTAAACTTTTTCCTCTTCAGGGTTGTATAAATAGTTGAAATTTTCAAATTCATTATCAAAATCATTAAAATCAAGTCTTCTTACTTGTTGTCTTAACCACGCATGTTCTTCTCTAATCTTATCTTTTTCCCTCCTAGGAAGATCATTAATTTCTTCATAGGAAAGGTGAGGTATTTTCTCCATAACTAAACCTGTTGTGGTTTGGTCTTCTGCAAGATCTTTTTCCTTTAATGGTCCTTTACCGCTGATTTTTGGATTTATAGTTAGGCCGTAATGGGTTGGAACAGGAACCCCTTGATCTTCTAAAAATCTGCCTACAAGGTATTCCCAACAACCGAGTCCGAATCTTCCGAAACGCTTCAAAGGTTGTTCATCCTGGGATAGGAGAAATCTTTTTAGGATAAAGTCTTCACATTCATATATCACATTGTGCTTCACGCATTTTCTTTCAAAATCTTCTTTACTTAACCGGGCAACTCTCTCTGTAAGGCTTTCTCTTTCTGTCATTATTTCTAAGAGGATTTTATTTTGGTTTAAATTTTTTCTCCTACAATCTCGCTGATTTTTTCATATCCTTCTTCGTTCATTCTTTTTACGAGGCCTTTGTTTATTTTTTTCGCAAAACTTGGACCTTCGTATATGAATCCGGTATATGCTTCTACGAGGTTGGCACCATTTTTGATAAGTTCGTACGCATCTTGTGCGTTGAAAACTCCGCCGACTCCGATTATTGGAGTGTCGCATCTTTCGTATAAATACTTGACGCGGTTTCTTGCTTTTATTGTTAGTGGACGACCGCTTAATCCTCCTTTTTCTTTAGTTTTTGAGTTCAAATTTTTTCTTTTTCTTGTGGTGTTAACTGCTACGATGCCGTCGGCACATTTCTCTACAACTTCTATTACTTCATCTACTTGGTCTAAGGTTAGGTCTGGGCTTATCTTAACAAATTTTGTAGTTCTTTCATCTTCTTTGTTTAAACTTGTTAATAGTTTTTTCAACCGTGTTTTTTCTTGTAAACTTCTTAATCCTTCAGTGTTTGGACTTGAAACATTAACGACGATGAAATCGACATAATCTTTTAACTTGGTATAGGTGAATAAATAGTCGTTCATAACTTCTTTCCGATTTGCTCTTCTGCTCTTTCCAATATTCAATCCTATTGGTGTAATTTTTTGTGAATTTTTCAATTGTTGTAATGCAGTGTTGGCTCCGTGATTGTTGAAACCCATCCTGTTGATAAGTGCTTTATCTTCTTCCAAGCGGAACATTCGAGGTTTTTCATGACCTTCTTGAGGCATAGCCGTTATAGTTCCTACTTCTGAAAATCCGAATCCTAATGCTTTGGTTATTTCTAAGAGTTCGCAGTGTTTGTCAAAACCTGCTGCTAAACCTATTGGATTAGAAAATTCTATCCCTGCGACTTCAGTGTTTAAACGACTGTTTTCGTAGTTGAAGAATGATTCAGTAAGTTTTCTACTCGCTTTGTTCTTGCCTAGTTTAGAAAGGATGTCTCTGCTGAAATCATGTATTCTTTCAGCGTCGCTTTTGAAAAGTAATGGTCTGAGTAGGGTTTTGTACATTGTTTTAGTCTTTGTTATAAGGAGTTATTAATTTAAACCTTATACATTTAATTCTTTGTCATATGAATTTGGAAGATCGTATTAATAGGAGAGGAGAATTATTGGGTGGGATAGTTCTAGGAACTGCTGGTTTAATTGGTGGTTTGGAAATTGCTGATTACATGCAGAACTATATGAGTTTGTATGGTTATGGTGAGGAGGAATTGCTAAATTCTATGTTTGGTGGATCTACCGCTTTGCTTTCTGGTTATATTGGTAAGTTAGTTGGTGAGAACCGTTTTGAATATATGAAATTATGTAATCGTGTAAAGTCCTGGGCCAAAGGCGAGGATTACGAGCGAAAGGGCGAGTATTAATAAGCCGTAACTCCAATTGCTGAAGTCTTTGTCTGTACTAGTTATCTTCCAAATAATTCCTGTTGTCATATGTCCGGCGAATAGGAGCGCCATTATTTGTGGAAAAACACCTAGGAGTAAAGCGGTTGCTCCGAAAGTCTCTAATACGGCAATTCCGGTACCCCAGAAAATACCTGGTTTGAATCCTTTGTTTTCAAAGTCTTCTGCATTGCTTTGTAAATCTTTCAACTTGGGCCAGCCGTAGTAAAACATCGTCGTTGCTATCAAGACTCGTATTGCGAAGAGTATAGTTTCCTGATAGCTGACTAAGGAAATCATTTTTTTATTTTTCTCCTACCAAGTAGCTGCATCCTTCAGCTCCCATCCTTGCTTTGTGAACGGCTCCTGCCTCCACGTCTACTCTGTCACCTTCTGTGTAAACACCGGTGCTTCCGTCTTCAGATTTCAATTGCATTTGACCATCTAAGATTATGTGAGCCGTTAATTTGTCATGGGTGTGTTCAGAATAAACTTTGTTCGGGCTGTCGTCTATTCGATAAATTGTTTTGAAACCTTCTTCTTCTAGCTCTTTTCTGGCTTCGTCCTCTTCCATACCTTTTCTTTAATACAGTATTTTTTAATAATTTTTTACCAGTCTTCCATCCTTGCTTGTCTTTCTAAACTTTCTTTGTTCATTGGCGGCGCCCACTCCCCTATCTTTTTCCGGTTCCAGTACTGGTCGTCTTTCAAATTGGCGAACTCGTAAATGTAGTGATCAACCTTGATATATTTTGGAGGATTATCAGGGAAAGGGTTTTCTTTTATCAAGTCTAGCGCTAACGGGTCGTTGTGTAAGAGTTTCCAGATGAGGTGGAACATCCAAGGGTTTTGACGTGGTCTTTGCATAGCGGCGAACCATATCTGCCAGTCAATCCTCGGCTGGTAAGGAGCGATGAAAGGTGGAGTCCTGTTAACGTCTGTGGGTTTAGCTTTGAACTCGTATTCTTTCCATTCAGCATCTGGTCCTAGCTCATCTTTTGTGCCTTTAACTACGCATTCCTTTCTATTCTTTCCAACACTTCCAAACGCTCCGTAAGTGTTGACAAGGTGGAATTGGTTAAAACTATAGTTCATAAGTTGTCTTTTTCGGAACAAGTTCTTCACTACTGGTATGCTGAGGTAAGCTACGAATGCTAGGTATATCCAAGCTATCCATGGGAAGGAAAAACTGTTGGTTGCTGCTTGACTAGCTTGTGTGGTTAAGAATTTGGGAAGTATTTGTGCTAATATTTCGTCGTTAAAAGCGGCTACGATTGGAGCGATGGTTACAATGTTTAGGAAGGACAAGTTTCCGCTGATGAATAATTGTAGTTGGAACAATATGAGTAAGGCTCCGGCGGCCCATCTTGGCCATCCAGGTATTACTAAGAAGAAGGGAATTCCTATTTGAACTATATGAGTCCATAAAGTTCCGAATTTCAGAAGAGTTTTAGGAAGGAAGTGGAAGTATCGACTTAACGGGTTAGGTATAGGTTGAGTTTCGAAGTGGTGGTTGAGGCAGGTGAGTTTTTTCCAGCACTTGTCCGCTTTTAACTTTATCAAGCCGCTTCCAAGGTTAATCCTGGCCGTCAGCCAAAGTAAGGCTATAATGGCGGGTAGGGGTGTGGCGAAATTACTAAAGGGCAGTGGGTTGAATAGAGGTACGAGGAATATAGCTAGGAATCCTGTTTCTAATAGTTGGCTTTCCCATCCATACCTGTACCACACTTGTCCTATGTGGACGTAGCTCATGTACAGTATCCAAAGCGTTAGGAGGAGGAAGACGTTAGCGAATCCTATGGTTAGTAGGAAGCTTAAGATTACTCCTAACCAGGCTAAGTATTTGAGGATTTGATCGTTACATTTCCATAGGAATATAGTGGGTCTGTTCCAGAACGCTTTCCACTTGTTTTCGAACCTGGTTTCGACTGCTTGTAAGTATTTTTTTGCTGGTGTCAATCCGTTTTTTCCTAGGAGGGGGATGACTTGGTCTGCTAGGCTGAAGTATGCAAAGAGGTATGAAATTCCTAGTATTCTTAAGAATACGAATCTGGTTAGATAATAGTCTGAAGTGTTTATTGGGATGTATTGAAGTAGGTTTTCTAGCATGTTTATTTTTTTCGTAGAAGGATTAACTATATAAAATTTTTAGACTTTATCTTTTTTATTGTGGAAGAAGAAATTATTGAATTTTTGGAAAGTGGAGTGCATGCGAGTTTTGATGACATTGTTGATGTAGATTTTGGTGTAGTTAATGAAGGAGTTGATGGTTTGCCGTATACTTTGTGGGAATTACTGGAACATTTGCGTTTGTCTCAAGAAGATATTTTGGAGTTTTTTGGTGAGTATGAAGAAAAAGATTGGCCTGATGATTATTGGCCTGATGGTGAATGTAGTAGAGAAGAATGGAAGGAGAGTGTTCGTCTTTTCAAGAGTGATTTACGAGAGTTGAAAAACTTAGTTAAGAGGGTTGATCTGGAGGGAGAGTTTAAAGAAGGTTATACTTATGGTGAGCAGTTGTTGAAAGTTTTGAAACATAACAGTTATCACCTTGGTCAGATGGTTGTCCTTGAAAGGTTGTTAGGCGTTTGGGAGTGACATTTCTGCGTAGCTTTCCGTGATTGAATCTTGTTCTATTCCTAGTCTTTCTTTCCAAAGCTTAACTTGATTTTTGGTTTGTGCTTCTATTTCTACAAATTTTCCTAAATCTTCGACGCGGTCTTCGCATAGTTTGCAGTTTGGATCTCCCACTGGTGTGTATATCACTCTCTTTGTCTGATATTCGGATATTGCAGGCATTGATTTTAGTACTTTTCTTGGTTCTATACTTAGTTGTGTTTCTATCTCTTCTCTTTCGAAAAATTCTTCTCCTTGGTTTGGTCCTTTCATGGTTAGTATGTAATTTGGTAGTCTCACCTTCCAGTCTCTAGCTTTGTCTATGCGTAATCTTAGAATGTGTCCGTCGTTTATAGCAAGGACTTTGTTTTCGTAGTTTTTGGTTGTCTTCCATTCTGTTTTGTATCCTTTTAGTCTGTCTCGGAGGTTTCCTTCTAGTTTGTATTTTCCTTCGATTTCTTTTTCTCCTCTTTTCTTTGATTCTCTTTTGATGAATTCAGCTCTTTTTTCAATTCCTGATTCTCCTATTTCGAATAGTGGTACTTTTACTATGTCGTATCCGAACCTGTCGTATACTTCGTAGATTTTGTCATGTATTTTTTGTTGTAGTTCTGGGCTTTCTCTTCTGACTTCGTCTTTTTTGTAGAGGTCTTCAGGTAGTTTTTCCATGTAGAATATGCGTTCGTAGTTGGCTTGTTCGATGTCTTGGTATAGTTCGTCCCAGGGTTCGCCGTTGAATACTTCTAGGTATGCAATTATGTCTACGAGACTTCGGTCAAGGAACTTTGGTGTTTTGGTTTGTTGCTCTCTTCTTTTTTGTTCTTGTGCGACTGCTTTTTGAAATCCTATCAGGTCGTCTTCTGGTCTTAGGCCGCTTTTCATGATGTCTCTGGCTACTTCGTCGATTGTGTGGTGTTCTTCTGCTAGTTTTTCTAATACGCTTGACTTTCCTGTTCCTGGTCCGCCGGTTATTACGTGTTTCATTACATTATTTTAATAGTGTTTTAGAAAGTATAATTTCTGGTTTTATTTTCTTTATAGAGTGTTTCAAAAATTATTTAATTGAGGTTTTTCTTAATCTTTAATATGTCTTTGAGTAGAGAGGAGGAAAGGGAACTGGTTGAATTTGTTAAGGGAGAGCCTCGTGCTATGCAGGAAGTAGCTGAATTTTTAGATCGTAGTTGGGTCACCGCTGACAAGTATGTTAAGGAAGTGGTGGATAGGACTGGTTTGATTGATGTTAAAGTTTTTAGGGAAGGCACTAGAGGTGCTTTGAAGCTTGTTTACTTTGTGAATCCTGACGTCGCTACGGAAAGTGAGATGCGTGAGAAATTATTGCAGGATATCATGAATGGTCGTGACAAAACCGATTTCGACTTTATGGAACTCTACCAATTAGTAGATGAAAGTGATAAAGATGCGTTTTTTGAAGAGTATGAGCGAGAGAATGTTAGTAGTCATCAAAATTTGAGCAGGGTTTTTGCTAACGCAGAGGATAGTGTGCTTTGTTTTAGCGGTAATTTGTCTTTTGTTAACGTAGTTGAAGACGGCAAATCAGTTCCTGAGTTGATGGAGAAAGCGTTGGAACGCGGAGTTTATTTCAAAATAATTTGTCGTGTTGACGTTGGTACTTTGAAGAATTTGGATGAGATTGATAGTTTATTGAAGAAGTTTCCTGATCGTTTGGATATTCGTCATGCGCATCACCCGTTGCGTGGCTTTATAGTTGATGACAGATTGGCTCGTTTTAAGAATGAACAACATATCGAGCTTTACAGGAAGGGGGAGTTAGGAAAGAATTTGAGGATTTTCTATGAAGTGTTTGATGAAAGCTGGGTGGATTGGTTGCAACAAATATTTTGGAAAATTTATAGAGGTAGTATTGATTATGAAACACGTATTAAAGAGATTAATAAGGTTTTCAGGTAAATAAATTTAAATTATTATTTCTTTCTTTATTGGTATGGTTGAGCTTGGTAAGAGAACAAAGTTAGCAGATTTGTTGAATAGCATGACTGAAGAAGGGCTTCCTGGCGTTTACACTCGTATTTTGAGAGGAGAGGAGTCAGAGCAAAGTAGGATTGCGTTTGAGGATGATCAGGGCTTGTCTTACGCAGCTTACATAGTGGGTGGTGAAGGCGATGATTTTAGGGAAGAGTTGGTTGGTATTAGGTTGGAACCGGATGTTTCTTTTGCTTCTGTACAAACTATGGAAGGAGATTCCCGAGGCCAATCAATAAGAAATGTATACCGAAAATCCCCGAAGGTTTGGGATTCATTAAGTATGAAAGGATTTTATAATGAAGATGTGACTGGTTTAGATCCTGAGAGGCTTGTTAGAGAGAGTCCTGAGGATATAATGAAAGAATTCAGGGGTATAGACATTAGGGGTCATGAGAGTTATGCTTTAGATTCTTATCATATTAACGCGTTTTCGCGTATCTATAGCGTTTTTGGGATTAAGAGCCAGCGATGATTTATTGTTTATATTGTAAATAATTAAAAAAGCAAACCCTTATAAATAACCCCTACATGAAGGTGTATAGTCAGGACATTTTCCGTTTTAAAGTTCAAAACGAGTGTTTTTGAGTACAGGACTGTTTCTGACAAAATTTTTAGTGAGGTAAAATTATGGAAGGAACAGTAAAGTTCTTCGATCCGAGAAAGGGATTCGGCTTTATCAAAAGCGACGAAGATGACGAAGAATACTTCGTTCACAAGTCCGAGCTTGAAGTTCGAGACTTAGATGATGATGCCAGAGTTTCTTTCGATCCAGAAGAAGGCGATCGAGGACTCAAAGCAACAAACGTCGAAGTACTAGAATAATTTTCTAGTAGTTTTTCGACAAAGCAATATTTTTTCTTTTACAACTTCTTTTTTCAAAACAATTTTATAACCTATCTAATTTTCAATTATTTGTATGAAAGAGTTTTTGATACAGGTTTTGAAGAAGGAAAGCGTTAGCGGTAACCAGGTGGAATTAAAGGAATGTATGAAGCTTTTTGCTAGACGGGCAAAAGAGAAGGGTCTTGAAGTTAAGTGGAATGAAGAACCTTTGTTTCTCGTGGTTGGGAGAGATGATTTGAAAAATCCGGATGTTGGTATATTGTGCCATTTGGATGTCGTCCCGCCTTACTTTCCTCCTAGGATAGAGGGTGACAGGATTTACGGTAGAGGCGCGATTGATATGAAAGGCCCTACCGTGGCGTGTTTTGAAGGAATGTTGCAGAGTGATCATCCTAGTGTGGCTATGGCTTTCACGGCGGATGAAGAAACTTCTGCTGAAGGCGCGATTTATCTTTCCACACGGTTTAGTCCAAAAAAAGTTTTGATAGTGCCTGATCAAAATCGTGATTTTAACATTACTAAAGAGGCGAAAGGATTAGTCTTTGCTACAGTTAATATTTCTGGAGAGGCGGGTCATGGAAGCACGCCTTGGGTTGGCGAGAATGCTTTGGAAAAAGCGTATGATTTTTTTGAAGAGTTAAAAGTCAGGCTTAGAGTTGATAACGGTAAGGGTTGGAATAATACTTTGAACTTGGCTAAGGTCGGTACGGAGAACGAAGCTAATAATGTAATCCCTGATCACGCTTATCTACGTCTAGATTTCAGGTTTAAAGATGAAAATTTTGATTATTGGAAGGAGAAATTTATGGAAACGTCAGAGGATTTTGGGGTTGAAATAACTGATATCGGTGGTGGTGATAGGATAAAAGTGGATATCACTGAGGATTTGGAAGTTTTCATGGATACGGTTCAGAAAGTGACGGATGAAAAACCTGTTTTGAGGAAGAATAACAGCACGTGTGATGCTAGGTATTTCGCTAACAAAGTACCAACTTTGATAATTACGAAATGCGCGGGTGGTAAGAGTCACGCTCGAGATGAGTATGTGGATTTTTCAGCTTTGCAAGATATGAAAGATGTTACTCGTAGGTATTTGGAGAATTTAAGAGAGAAGAAATTGATTTAAAAAATGGGTGGTTCTCTTATGGTGTCTGATAATCCTAGTCCTTCTGCGTAATTTTCTGGATTTTGAGTTTGTTCTTGAACGGTTAGGTATCCTTTTTCTAAATCATTCATTAGTTCGTGTACAGCTTCGGGTTTTTTGTATGTTTCATGAATTTCTTCTGGTGTTAGGTCTTCACTGATGTCTTGCAATCTATCTGCTACTGCTAGGTAGATTCCTCTTTTGTCTTCGTCGTCTGTGGTTTGTGCTTCCATCCTTGCAAGGTTTTCCTGCAAAGTTAAGTTGTTTTCTTTCTGGCTTTTTCTTGTTGCTTCATATCCAGTTTCATGGGTAACTATTCTTTCGATTAATCTCATATTTTTTTACTTTTCAATTCTTAATTCTCTTTCTAAGTCTGATACTGCCTCTTCATTTACGGGTATTTTGAGTCTTCCTATTCTGCCGTCGCTTCTTAAGGCGTATGCATTTAGTATGTGTCCTACGTCGCTGAATTCTCTCACGCTTGGTAAATTGCTTCTATATGCTTCGTGTTGTGGTGTTCTTAACTCGTTGCCTTGTATTGTTTCTTCGGAGTACCATCCTGCAAAGGCTTGTTTAAGTAAAGTGGGTGATCTCATGTTTGGTCCGGGCCCTACTCCTTTTATTTCTGGCATTCTTTCTAATTTTGGGCCGTATATGTCTTCTTCTGGATTTCTGATTAATTCGTTCATGTCTGTGTCTGAGTCTAACCTTATTGGTAGTGTTTTGTAATCTTCGTGGTGGTTGAACATTACTACATGAGTTGCTAGAAGGTTTCCTAGTCTTCTTTCGTCTCTTGTAGGAAAGAATACTGTGTGGTAGAGGTAGTCTTTATCTATGTCTTCGGTTTCTCTTAAGGCGTGATTTAAAGCTGTGTTTATTGGTTTGAGTTCTTGGTTTTCCCAGTATTCTGTTTTGCTAGCTTCTTCTCTTTCTTTTGCTTTTCTTTTTTCTTCTTCGGTTGGTTTTGGCCTTCCTATGCCCGTAACGGTATCCATTTATATCACCTGCCTATTTTTGTGGGAAGAAATTTGGTTATAAAAACTTTTTGGGTTTGTGTTTACTCTTTAATAGAAAAATGTTAGAGTGGTACGAATTCTGTTTTGAGTTGTTTCATGCTCATCAATGTTTTTATGTTGGTTATTCCTTTTCTGGATATCACGTTTTTGGCGAATTGGTAGTATTCATCTTGGTCTTTGGCTCTTACTTTGGCTATGATTTCCCAGTCGCCGGTGCAGATGTCTACGCTTTCTACTTCTTTGTGTTTGGCTAAGCTTTTTCCGATTTTTTCGGGGTTGCCGTATTCGTCTGGTGCGAGGTTTATTAGGACGTAGGCGCAGAAGCCTTCACCTATTTCTTTGTAGTTGAATACTGCTTTGTATGCTTTGATTGCTTTTTCTTCGAGTTTTTTTATGTTGTAGTGGATGGTGCTGCTTGGTTCGTTTAGTTTCTTGGCTATTTTTGAAATTTTTGGTGTGCAGTTGTCGTTTTTTAGGAGTTTTACGAGTTTTTTTCTTATATCTTTCATAACACTTTTTTGTATATTATTTAATTTTTTAAGTATTTTTTGTTTATTATTCATATTTTTTCCAATTACTTATTTAAAGGTGTTGTTAGAATTTGGAAAAAGTATGAAACAGAATAATGTTGATTTAAAGGATGAAGATGGCAGCTTCAAAGGACCTAGCAGGTTGGAGAAGGAATTATTCTACCAATCACTTCGAGACAACCCTGGTGCTCTTGAAGCTGCCTTGAGGTCAAGAGAGAGGTCAACGACAGGATACAGTGAGTACCAGCAATCTGGTTATAATTCTCCAGCGTATGAGGGATGAAAGATGAAGTTGAAGTTCAAATACGATTTCACTCAAGAAGAACACGAAACGTGGTCTTTATTGTTCAATCAGCAGTTGAGGTTGCTTGAAGGGCGTGCTTGTAGCGAGTTTTGGAAAGGATTTGACCAAGTTGGTTTGCCGAGTCATCGGATTCCGACTTTGACTGAATTGAAGGAACGTTTGAGAAACTTGACGGATTGGGATTTGGTAGTTGCTGAGAATGAGTACTTGGATGAGTTTGAGTGGAGTCGGCACATGGGAAGTGGCACTTGGCCTATGACGGATTATATTAGGAATAGAGGAGATGTTGCTTGTGTTGACGCTCCGGACGTTTTCCATGACTTCTTTGGTCACTTGCCTCAGATAGTGGATGATACTTTGTTGGAATTTACTAAGAAGTTCAGCACTTTGTATGGTTTGGCTAGTAGTAGAGAAGAAATTTTAGGGGTTTCCAGGCTTTGGTGGCATACGATGGAGTTTGGCTTGATCGAGCGTGAAAGTGTTAAGGTTTTCGGCGCGGGTCATTTCAGTAGTAAAGAACAGTTGTTGATGAGTGATGATCCTAGGTATTGGCAGAGTTTTGATTTGGATAAGGTTTTGGAAACTCCTGGTGGCGAGTATAGCTTGGATAAGCCTTTCTTTGTCTTAGAAGATTGGAGTGAATTGGATGATGCGTTGTTTGAAATGAGGGAAAGGTTGGTTTAGAAGTATTTTCTCTTTAACTTTTTGCCTTTTTTCTGTAGTTTTTCAGTTAGTGTTTTTTCTGGTGGCATGACTACTTTCGGTCCGTTGTATCTTACGTGTCCTTTTTTGGCCCGTTCTTTTGCTCTTTTTCTTTGTTGGAGATGCTCTCTTGTGTATTTTAGGCTTTGACTGGTGCCCCCGAATGTTGCTAAGCCACCGAGGAATGCTACTGTTCCTAGTATTTCTTCTAAGTCGTTTTCTTCGTTTAGGTTTTGTTCTTCCACCTTAGGTGATTGTATTACTTTGTTTTCTTCTGCTATTCTCCAGAGGGATCCTAGTGTAATTCCCCCGGCCAGTAGTGCTCCTGTGGCCCAAGCTTTGGCTCTTTCTTTTTTGCTCATGTTTCGGTAGTTCATTTTTTCTTCTCTAGAGATGAGGGTTTTGTTTATAAATGTTTGCAATTTTATTTGATTTTTTATCACTATATAGTGGTTATTAATTATTTTCAGTGTTGAAAGGAAATAATTTTAAATTTTTGAGAAATGACTATCTTCCAGTATATTTATTGAGGAATCTTTTGAGGCTCGCATCATTACTAGCTTTAATTTCTAGAGGATACCCTTCTAGTTCTGGATCTCTGGCTCTGTCGCTCGCTGCTGCAATCGCATCTCTTATAATTCTTTCTTCTTTTTTGTCTTCCGGCCATTCGTATAAGCTTAATTCATTAGCTAAGTGTCTGATTTTTCTCAAATTGGGCCTTCCGCCCATCACCATTTTTTGTATTGTTTCAGTTAGTTCTTGAAATTCCTCTGTTTCCGTCATTACAGTTTTGTCAATTGACATTTCCCTAGAGATTGATTTTTATTAGCTTAATAAATTGAACTATTATTTAATTGTATGGTCCTAAACGGCCGTGTTCTGAACCTTTGTTCGGCCACCTTCTTGGATTTGTTCTTCTCTTGTGGTTTCTTTCTTCTTCCTGCTTTTTGTAGCCTTCCATTATCTTTTCTATCCTGCTTTCAGGGTTTTCTCCAAGAATTAGTTCTCTTAAACCATTTTCATCGGTAAACCTTGGTGTTGGATCGGTAGCTACCCAGATGTTTCCTTCTTTTTTAACGTGGTAACCTTCCACACTCGTTCCTTTAACTGGTCTGTCTTGATAGATGTTTATGTTTCCGTTGAAAAACACTTGTTCTTCAGGATCTTCTCGAAATCCTTCTACTTCAAAGTTGTGTCTGGAAATAGTGGCTAAATATTTTTCAGAAGTTGCGATTACTCTAAAATCTGCTACTGTCTCATCTATTGTTTCAAGTCTGAGGTGTTCTTCAAGATTTGTGAATCCTGGAATCGCTCCAAAAACTCCTGGGTTTGGACTTTGAATGCTGTCGTC
>CAYNLP010000026.1:0-11563 GCA_964398115.1 uncultured Methanosarcinales archaeon
TCTTGTGTTATTTGGTTGTCGCAGTTTGTTCCTATGCTGATGAGGTTGTGGCTTTGTTTGATGTAGTCTGTCACGTCACTGTCTAGCATGCTTCCTCGGATGGTTTCAGTTGCTTTTTCTTGTAGTGGTGGTATTAGTTTGATTGCGCTGGTTACGTCTTGGCTGGGTGCGTTTTCTCCTACGACTATTTTTGTGTTGAATTCGCCGTTTTTGTAGAACATGTTTGGATAGTTGGATAGGTCTGCTGCTGCCGCTAAGGGTATGGTTAGAAGTATCAGGGCGGTCGCTAGTAGTCGCTTCATAGTAATCACTTGAGTTTTAGAAATGAAGTTTCTAGTATTTAAACTTTGGCGTTTCTGTAAAGTTTTCCTCTTCTCACGTTTCTTATGGCTTTGTTAAGCTCTTGTAGTTGTTTTTCATCGGGGATTTCTACGTATAGGGGTATTGTTCCTCCGGAGTCTAGGTGTCTCATCTTTCCGTCGTATTCTCTTTTTATGTATTTTAGTGCTTCTGTGGGGGTGTCGTTTTGGCTGTGTTGTAGTGGTAGTTGTGCTTTTCTTCTTACTTTTATGTTTTTGTTGAATCTTCGTTTTGCTTCTCTTTCTACTACTTGGTCTAGTACTTCGTCTTGTCCTATGTGGGCTTGTCCTGGCGTGTCTAGTTGTTGGTTATGTTCTTCTAGTAGTTGGTATGTTGCGATTATTTGTGTCATAGTATGAGAGGGGAATTTTTTGTAATATTTAAATCTTTGGATATGTTGTTATTAAAAGGTAACACTATTTTGGTTTTGGGAAAAGCTTAAAAATAATCGGTTGCAGTAAATCGTTTTGGGTTTGTTGGAGTGAAAAACAAAACAAATTGGGGTTGGAGTAACTCTCTAAACCTTTCTCTGTCACATTCATTAAACAGTGAGGTAGAGGGAAGACTAGAGGTTGGACACGTTAATAGATAGATTAAGAAAAGGGAAGAAGCCGGTAAGAGCAAGCCACGATGAATTAGTTGATAGATGGGTTCATGTTCTATCTAGTTCTGAACTAGACAGGTTAGTTGAGAAAGAAGTAGAGCTATTCTTAGGGGATGAAAAGCAAGGACAGGCTGATGTTTTAGTATTTGACGATGGCGCTTATAATCGTGAGCTTGATTTCGGCATTGAAGTCAAGACCAGTGTTAAGCCGTTTTATGGAGAGCAAAGTTTTGAAATGAGTGAAGAAGATTTAGGAGATGATGGTTTTAAGACGGTTAGGCGTTTGCAAAGGTGGTGTCCTAACGTTCCTGTTTATCTTTCTGGATTGTACTTTGGAGAGCCGAGGCATGACCGGATTCCGAATAGTCGTACCGAGCCTTGTAACTTGCGGAAGCCGTTGCATTTTGTCAAGGATGGTTCTGAAATTTTTCGTATAAATAGTAATGACAGGCCTAATTCTAAACCTGTAATTCCTTATCAAGGTTTGAGGCATGAGGCAGGAGTGAAGAGAGGTTGAATAGCATCTTTAGTAAGAAGAGAGATCCTGATAATAAGAAGCTTCATCATCTTGTAAACTTGTTGTTAGCTGATTATTTGAGGGAGGAAAAACCTTTCCGTTGGTTGGAAGCAAATTATACGAACACTTCTTTTGAAAGTGACGGCTCTTTGGAAACGGATCTTTATGGGAAGTATCCAAACGAAGGGCTTACTTTTCCTTTCTTTGCTGAGACTAAGACTAATGGTGATAGAAGTCAGGCGAGGTCTCAAGTTCGTAAGAGGTATGAATTGTGTCCTGGTTTCAGCCTTGGTTACATCGCTATGTATAACCATAGTAGGAGTGATAGGAGGGATAGTTGGGTGGAGCTTGAATATGTCATTCCTGAAACTAATGGTGGTTTGAGGCCGGAAGATGTTGGCCTGGAGAGGCGAGAAGAGGTAATCATTCCGAGGAATCGTATAAAGTATTTGGATAGAGAGGTTTATCTTAATGAGGAAGAGCGTTTACAAAGAGTGTTGGAGGATTCAGGTTGAGTTTTGAAAGGTTTCGCAACATGGCTTATGAGGATAGGAAGGAGAAGAGAAGTTTGGAAGCTAGAACTCAAGTTTGTACTGACGATTCTATTCGTTCAAGTTTTGGAGAGTTGAGAAGAAAATTGCATAACAGGGTAGCGGAACATGTTTGTGATTATTTGAGGGAGAACACTGTTTTGACAAGTTTGGCTGTGACTGAAAATTATATTGATGGTGAAGGGAAGCGTAGGGATTTGGATGTTGATGGTGATTTTGGTGATGTCAAAGTTGCAGTTGAGATTAAGTCAGGTTTTAACAGTAATGGTGTTAATGGCCAGGCGGAAGCTTTTTTGGAAAAGTATAATCCTGCCGTTTTCTTTTATGGTGATTATAAGAGGTTGCGTAGTAACGATGTGGTTTTGAAGCAGAAAAGTTTGGGTGATGAACCACAGGTTTATCCGAGTGTTTTAGGGATTTATATGGAAAGGGTTATTAGCATTCCCCCGAGAGTTTATGGGCCTATAGAGAGTGATATCAGCGGCTTAGTTGATGAAGCTATGAGAGAAGGTTTTAGAGATGAAGCGGCTTAGTCTTTTCTGTAATTCTGATATTGTTTTAATACTTCTTTTCTGAAGTCAGGATCTATCATGAATTGTATTGTTGCAAGAGGGTAGGGAGTTCTTTCTCCTTTTTTCACTCCTCCGTTTTCAGATTTTAGTTGGAGGGTGTGTATGTTTACAATTCCGTGGATAATTCTCTCGGGTAGGTATCTGTTTTCTCCCCATCTTTTGATGTCTATGCTGTCCATCACTCTTCTTTCCAAGTTTTTAGGGACTTGTTCTTGTGACATGAAGTATTTGTATCTGGGTTTGTGTTTTTTAGATTTTTGTTTTTATCCTGCATGCGTTGCATATTTCGTTGCTGCTTGGTTCTCCACACTTGGTGCATTCTTGTAAGCCTTCCGTGCCTCTTTTGTCTAAGTCTTTTTTGAGTTTGAGGTGTTGTTTGATAATGTTTCTTTTCGTGCCAGGGTGTTCTTTTTCGTATTCGTTTAAGAGATCTCTTAGCCAGATCCTGTATGCCATGTGTGCGTTTGGGCATTCTGTGAATTCGTCCATGAATCCTTTTAGGTAGCTGTAGAGTCCGATTTCTTTTTCTTTGAGGAAGTATAATGGTTTTATGCGTTGTGTGAATCCTTCTATATCGCTAGTTTTGGGGCCCATTCTTTTCATGAGTTTGATGCTGGATCTGAACAGGTTCATTAAGACGCTTTGTGCTTCGTCGTCTAGGTTGTGTCCTACTGCGATTTTGTCATAGTCGCTGGTGTTTTTGTTTAGTAGGTATCTTCGTAGCGTGCCGCAGGTGGTGCAGGGTTTGCCTCCTACTTTTTCCCAGTTCATGTCGTCGAGTGGTTTGTCGAAGTCTTCTTCAAAGCTGTACATTTCTAATTTTATGTTATGTTCTTTGCAGAATTTTTTGAGGAAGTCGAGGCTTTGGTCTCGGTATCCTTGTATTCCTTCGTCGACGGCTACGGCGGTTACGTCTCCGTGATATTTTTTGAGTAGGTAGAGGAGAGTGGTGCTGTCTTTGCCTCCGCTGCACGCTACTGCGACGTTGTCGTTTTCTTCAAGTAGTTGGTAGTCGTTTATTGTTTCTTTTACAGTTTTTTCTACGTATTTGATGAAGTGTTTTTTGCATAGGTTTGGTCTTTCATTTACCGCTTTTAAACTGCATTTTTCGCATTGCATGTTTTTTTAAGAGGTAGGAAATGTTTAAATTGGTTAGGGACACACTTTTTTGTAAACCTTTATATAAGAAAGACGTATTTGTTATTGTGTAATGGTTAAAGTTGTTGATAAGCAAGAGTATGGCCAGGATTTAGAGAGGGTTGTTTCTGAAATGTATGACAGCGGGGGTATTATAATTAGGGAGCCTCTTTATTCTCAAATTATTGAAAATCCTGAAAGTTTTGATTATAGGGTTGTTTCTGAAGACGGAGTGGAGGTGGCGGAATCTTTTGACTTTGAGGATTATCCTCACTTGGAGGTTATAGCTAATGGTTTGGATAGGAATCATCGCGAGATAGGGGGCGAAGCAGGTTTTCCTGCTGAGATTAATGGTTTTAACTTGTTTCGTGTGGATGAAGGGTTTGAGGAAGCTAGGTTGAATGAATTCTTGAATGGTAGTGATTATATTACTTCCTTAGTTTATTTTGACGGGGATGGTGATTTCTATTTTGATAATGAGAAAAGTGATTTTGGTTTGGATCAGGTTGCTCATCTTTGTGTTTCTAACATGCCGGAAGTGGTGGTTGGTGATTTTGAGGATGATGTTTATTTTGGAGTGTTTTATGATTAGGATTTGTTGAATCTTTCTTTAATGTAGTCTACTGCTTCTTCTGTCGTTGTTGGTCTTGAGGCACTGCCGTCTCGTATGTAGAATTCGCCGTCTAAGTATACTGGTCTGTGTCCTTTTTCGACTTCGACTATTGCGATTTGTTTGTCTTTTACGTCTTTGAATTTTACGGTTACGTGTCTGCTTGCGAATGTTTTGCTTATGTGGTTGGTTACTAATTGGTGTATCATTCTTTCGAAGCTGTCTAGTCCGTGGTTCATGGTTGACAGGTCTCTTTTGATTCCTTTGACTTCGTGGTCGTCTGTCACTCCTATTATTATCTTGCCTCCTTCGTTGTTGGCCATGGCGCAGATTTCTTTTACTACGGCTTTTTTTAACGCGTCGTTTTGCCCTTTTTTGTCTGCGTCGTAGCAGAGGGTTTCTTTGAATTCTAGGTGTCTGTCTTCATGTTTTTCTATCAAGTCTTTGAGGTTCATCACTTTTTTGACAAAGTTTTTTTCTTTGGCTTTAAACTTTCCGGTTTTAGTTGTTGAAGTATTGTTTATTGGCGTAGATGTAGAGGAAGATCGCGCTTTGTATGAATAAGGTCATTAGGAGTGATGAGAATACTAGTGTTTTTTCGAACGTTCCTATTTGTGCTTGTTGGGTGGCGTTTATGGTCATGTTGTATAGGCTTGCTGTTTCGTCTATGGGTGTTAGCATTAGTTGGGTGAAGCTTGCTATTTTGTCTGCGGCGTTGATTCCTACCAGTGTTAGCAATGCGGTCCAGAATTTTTTGTAGTAGATGCCGATTGCGGTTATGAATGGGATGGTTGTGGCGAAGGCGGTGATTACGCCTACCCATTGGTTTTGTATGAGAGTTCCGAAGAATATTGCTTTTTCGGGGTTGAGGCTTATCACGTTGAGTGTGATTGATAGAAGTGACCAGGCGAATATTATTTTCATGCCGAGTGGCATGTGTTTCCAGCCGTGTTTTTCGGGTATGGTTATGTCTTTGTGCTTGTATGTTATTGCTATTGTTGTAAAGAGAATTGCTATGATGAGGTTGGTCCATATGAATCTGTTTTGAAAGTAAGATATGATAGCTAGGATGAGTTGTAGTATGGCTACTGCGATGAGTGCGTATAGGAGTGCCTTTCTTTTTTTCATCTATTTAGTTAGACGGATTTTCTTTTATTTTAATCTTCTTACTATGGCGTGTTGGTATCCGTGGCTTGGAATTACTGGTTGGTTGTCGCTGGAGACTTTGTATGCGTCGCTACTTTGTTTTTGGACGAGTCCGTCTTCTGGTACTAGGAGGGAGAGTTGTTTTCTGAAGTAGGCTTCTACTCCTCTAGCTGTCCCTCTAGGGTTAATGGTTACTCCGTCTAGTCTCCCTTCAATTGGGTCTTCGTCTCCGACTATTTCTACTAATTCGCTTTCTTCTAGCCATTTTGTGAATTCTCTTAGTGAAGTTTTTTCGGTCATTTTGTTTCCTCCTCGTAGTTTTTTATGAGTGGGCATAGGCCGTTGCATATTTGGTTGTATGCTTGCTTGGCTAGTGGTTTCCACTCGTTAGGTCCTTGTATGTTGTGCCAATCGCAGTTTTTATCTTCGAGTTTGGCGTAGGTTGGTTGTTCTAAGTCTTCTATTTTTTCACTTGTTTGGTAGAGTATTGTTATTGTTCTTTCTTGGCATTTTCCTTTTCGGTGTTTTTCTTTTAGTAGGATTTGGTGATCGTCGATGTTGGTTATTCCTCCTCTTAGTTGTGCGTGGCGAGGTTGGATGTTTTGTTTTGGCATACAACTTAGTAGTGCTGCGAGTCCCATACTTGTTCCGGTTTTGATTATTTGTCTGAGGTTCATCTTTTACCTGCTAGGAATTTGTCCATTATAGTGTCTGGAAGGTTTTGCATTATTTGTGTTCCGTCTCTTCTTGCGTATATTCTTTCGGTTAGTTCTTCTAATATTTCTTCTCTGTAAGGATCATTACCAGGGGTTGTGTTTTGAGGTTTTTCATCCCATATTTGTTGTAGGATTCTTAGGCCTTTTATCATGTATTGTTGTCCTTCTTGACCTTGTGGTAGTTGTGTGCAGTGTCTTGTTATGAGGGGGAATATTTCTGGTACCTCTCTTGCTATCGCGGCTGTGGTTGTTGCGTATTCTACGTTTCTTTCTATCGCTAGGTTTGTTATTGTGTCTAGGGTGGGTTGTGTTCTTGTTTTTTCGGATGAAGTTAGGTTTAGTGCTTTGTTAAGTTCGACTAGTTCGTTGTATACTTTGGTAGGTTTGTTTAACCATCTTGTTTTGGCTTCTGTTGCTTGTAGGTAATGGTTTATATGTTGTATAGCTCTTTCTTTTGGCAGATTTGATGGGGTTTCTTTTCTGGCTTGTTTTATAGCGTTTTGTATTTGTCTTGCTAGTTCTAGGTCGAAGTGTTTGTGTATTCCTTGTATTACTTCTTCTTGTGACAGGACAGGGTTTTCTTCTGTTGATAGTGTTAGTGCTTGCCACATAGCGTTTTCTAGTTCATCTTCTTTCGTACTGGGTGGTAGTTGTTGGAATGCTTGGTGGTAGGCGTCTGCTAGTTCTTGTACTCTTTGTCCGATTGGTTCTCCTTTGGCATGGTCGTTAAGCATGTTAGCGTAGTAGCCTAGTACGTGATTGGCTGCTTCTCTTTGTATCCTGTATTGTACTTGGTCGTTTTCGTCTGTGTATGGCCCTCTGGTTTTGAGTAGTGCTTCGGTTGGTATTTGTTCCATCTTTGTAGGTGGAGAAATAACGTTTCTTATTTAAGTTTTTTGCTAGATAGTAGTTACAATTTTAATCAAGGGTTTATTCTGGTTGTAATTGGTAGGGAAGGAATGCGTATTCCGTCATTTGAACGTGGTTTCTTTGATAGGATAGGTATAATGCTGGGACTCTTGGCATTTCGGCATATTCTAATCCGTGCATCCAGTCTATTTCTAAACCGTAAGGGTATTTTTTACCGTTGGTTAAGATGTTGAAGTAAAGGTATAAGTATTTATCTCCTTTTTCTGCCCTGTAGTATCTCATCATTCCGTGGAGTTCCCTCCATCTTTTCTTGCCTGACACGAGTGCTTTTTCCCATGCTTGGATGCGTCCCATTCTTTTCAGCAGTGTTTCTAATGGGTATTTGTCAACGGAGAAGTCAGTCTTGTAGATTCTTTTCTTATCCTTTTTTTCTAGTCGCTCTACCAGGTCGCGACTCATCTTTTTTAGTTAGGATTTTTTGAAGTTATTAAACTTCCTGTTTTGTCGTATAAGTGTTTGAGCATAGAGTTTATTGGTATGAACATGAATGTTGTTGCTATGAGGTTTTCTATCATCCAGTACATGATTTGTGGTAGTTGGTTTATGAAGTAAAACGGTTTTGCTATTGTTGCTTCGCATACGTGCCATGCGCAGTTCACGTTGTATTCTGGAGGGGTGGTGAGTAGGGCGGCTAGGGTTATCGTGGCGAAGTAACTCGTTGCTATCATCCAGCCTTTGTTTGAAACGCTTGTTTTGTGTAAGGCCCATAGTAGGATTGGTATTAGGAAGACGTGGTGGATTGTGAAGATGTAGGTGTTTATGTCGCCGTATTGGAGGTAGTCTCCTACGCCGAATGTTTTGGCCCCTGCTAGTAGTAGGATGACGTCGATGATCCAGAATAGGTGTGGTATGAATACGAGGCATAGGCTTGCTGTTAGTAGGTGTTTGTTTTCTTGGATGAATCCGATTGCTGCTAGGAGTAGTGTGGCGTGGCTCACCCACCAGAGGTTGTGTTGGAGTCCTACTTGGAATCTGTTTATTGTCACGGCGGCGAGCCAGGCTAGTAGTAGGGTGCCGATTATTTTGAATTTTTTGCTTTGTTTCATGTGTGTTTTTCCACGTAGTTCTTTATTTTTTGTAGGCAGCGTGTTCTCTTGAGTTGGTGTTCTTTGTAGGCTTTTCCTGTTTGTAGGTAGCGGTTTTCTATTATTCCGTGGTGGATGGCTTCGATGGCGTGGAGTGTTTGCCAGCTGTTTCCGTTTCTGTTTATTTGTGCTCCTAGCTGGTATAGTTTCTTTGTTTCTATGGGTTCTCCTTGTAGTATTTGTTCTAGCACGCTTGGGACTTTTTGTAGTGGTTTTGAGGTTTGTGACATGTTTCTTTTTTTGGTTTTTCTTGATTAATAACCTTAATTCTTTTCAATATTATAAATAATTATTTTTGTTATCTAATTTATAAGCTTCATTTCATTACTTAAGGATATGTACAGGTATAACGTCGTCGTTGAACAAGGTTTGTACTTTTTGGAAACTGAAAAGTATGTGGATAGATTGTCTAAAAATCCGGATTGGATTCATAGGAATCTAGGTAGTTTTTATAGTGAAACTAGTCCTGAAAGTTTGGCAGTGATGATATATAACTCTTTTCCGTTAGAGAGTGATTTTTTAGGCAGACAGGATTTGAATTTTGTTCATGAACATCCTCGAAACGTTTCGGATGAGAATTACTTGGTTGATGAGAAGAGGGGTGCGAGAATTATTCTTAGTTCTGATCGTGAAAAGTTGTATGAAGATTTAGCTGTGCATGTTGCTTCTTGTTTGGGACATTCTGAAAAGAAGGGAGGTTTGCAAGAGGCGGAGGGGGATGGTTTGGATGATGTTGTTAAGAAAGTTCTTGGTGGTTTGAAAACTTGAATTTATTTCACTAGTTGTCTTCCGGTGTTGTCGGGTCTTTGGTATCCTGCTCCTAGTATTTTTATGGAGTCTTGTCCTTCTCCTTCGACCATGTAGTGTCTTAAGTCTTTGTCACCTAGTAGTTTTTGTGCTTTTTCTCTTGCTTCTTTACATACTCTTCCTCTGTTTTCAGCGTGATATAGTATGTCTTCTCGTATGAAAACTCTGACGCCGTCTTGGCTTTGCATGTAAAGTCCTTGCACGACTGGCAGGGCGGGGACGGTGAATCCGAAGTGACCTCTTTCTCTTATTAAGTGAAGGTCTCCTTGGTGTGGGTGTTCTCTGAAGACTTCTCCTTCCGAGAATAGTAGGTCGTCTAGTGTTTGCCCGTCTCTTTCTTTTGTAGGAGTTTCTATAAGGGTTGTGTCGTTTTCATCAGTTAGAACTGTGGCGTCGGGCCGGATATATGTGTTTATTAGTTTGAGTAAGGGTTCTTCTTGTTGCCTCGCTCCTCCCCTGAATCCTTCCAGGATGGTGTTGTAGACTGTCACCGGTCTTTTTACCTAATTTTTTGTTATTTAAACTTTATCCGATTTTTTGTTTATATGGAAAAGAAAAAAGTTTTTATTAGTAACTACTATTTTCTAACTACAATATGAACATTGTAAAAGAGTACAAGAATTTAGACAGTCTTGTCACAAATTTTTGGACAGACAGTCATGACGGCATACTTCATATAGAAGATGCGTTGACAGAAAGTAGACGGGAAAGAATTTTAGAAGAAATGAAAGGCCACGAGACTTATCCTAATCCTAACGGCGAAGGATTCCTAGAAATTTTTAGAAAAATGCAGAATTTAAAGAATGAGTTTCCAACCATTTATAGTTTGTATGAAGATTTTAACGAAGCTTATCAAGCCTTAACTGTGTTGAACGAAAACCCTGGTGGTGTGAATAGAGTTCAAGTTCAAAAGCATCCTCGCGGGGAAAGTCATGGTCGGCATAAAGATATCGATACTTGGCGGAACTTGTCTGCTGTTTTCAACATAAGAGATCGCGCCCCTTTTTATTACTGGACTGGAAAAGATGAGGATGAAAGGCATAAGATTGCTACCACTCCTGGCGATCTCATTTTGGTACGGCAAAATGTTGAAGGACGTGAGGATTTGAGAACGTATCACGGCCGTGGAGAAGTTAGTGAGCCCAGGTATGAAGTGGTTATGAGTGAAGAAGTTCAGTAGAGAACGTTGTAAAATTCGAAATGTTGCCTTACAAGGTATCGTCCTTCTCTATGACCTCTTGAATCTATAAGTTTTAGACCGGGCGAGATTAAGTCGTAGTTTTCACGCCCAGCTATAGCTTCTGCTTTTCTCTTCACTAGTCGTTCAGCTCTTTCCAAATTGTCTCGGCTATCTTCAATTAAGACTTTATCCACCGGTCCTTCCAATCCGTGTAAGCCGTGTAGGTTGAGTACGTCCTGACGTATCGTTGTTGGTTGTTCCACTCTATCTTCTAAAAAAAGTTTCTTAGGTTTTTTAACACTACTCTCTTTTTTTAGAAAGTTTTATAAACGTGGTTTTTCCATTCTTTTTTCTACTATGAGTTTGACTAGCAACTTCGGACAGTTTTTTGTGTTGCTAGTCCTATTTCTGATTGTCATTATTAGCTAGTGTGGGGTTTTTCGGCGCTTCGCGTCTCTTTTTTCGGCGGTGATACGCCTTCACTTTTGACGCGTTGTGACGAGGCTTTGTGGTTGAGAATACCTTACTATTTTTTCCTTTTCAGAAAAAAATTTGGAGGTTTGATAATTCATGTTTGATTTAGGAAATGAAGAAGTTCAGGAAAGTAAAAGGAAAGAGTTCAAGGGTGATTTGATAGAGAGATTAAGGTTAATGGAGAGAGAAAGTGAACCGGAGAGGGCGACGTTGCCTGAAACTCCTGGTAGGTTACGTACAGAAACAGGGAGTTATCATTCCAGTGTTGACACGCCTGATCTTTACTCTCCTTGATAAATTTTTTTCTTTTCTTTTTTTATTTGAATATTTTTTTGGTGAATTGGTAGGCTTTGTATCCTAGTTCTGCCACTCCCATTTTCATTTTGTTGACTAGGCCTACGCCTTGTATTTCTACACCGCCTTGGTTGTATGCTTTTCTTAATTCTTGCATGGGTTTGTTGCTATTTTTGATACGGTTGAATGTGGATTTGTTGAGCTCCACTTTGAGTGTTGGGTCTTTTATCGTGTCTTTTCCTACTTTTCTTAAAGTCCCGTTTTTGGTTCGGAAGCTGTAGTCTTCTACTTGGTTTCCTTTGTTTACGTAGATGTTCGCTTTTTGGTTGCCTGCGAAGAACTTGCTCATCTTGCCTAGCATTCCTTTCTTTTGTCCAGTCATGCTGGGCGCGTTTTTGTTGGTGAATTTGCAGTCATCTCCACCGCTGTCTAGGTTTCTCATTTTTTGTTTTATGCTTCTCAACTTGCTTTTCAGGCTTTGTAGTTTGCTCTTTAGACTTCTTATTTGTCCTTTTAGGTTTCCGCTTTGGCTTATTCCTCCGCCGCCCATACCGGCTCCTTGTCCTTGTTGCATTGCTTG
>CAYNLP010000027.1:0-10909 GCA_964398115.1 uncultured Methanosarcinales archaeon
CATCACTCATGTCCATTCCACAGTCAAGTAAAATTCTTGATTCTGGTGTCTGTAGTAAGAAGCAACTCCTTCCTACTTGTCTTCCACTCCCTAAAACGCTTAGCCTAATCCATTCTTCTTTCTTTTCTCTCAACCAACCATTGTATATCCTCTTTCCTGTCTTGTGTAGGAATTTCCTTCTATAATCACTATTTTGGTATAGCACTGCTCGAATGTTTTCTATAAGCTTGCTTCTAATAGGAGGTGTTCTTTTAACAACGGGAACCCACGTTATAGCTTCTTTAATCTCTTGCAAGGTTTCTCCTCCCTTGCCTATCGCTACTCCTGGCTTTTCAACTTCTATAATTACTGTGCTTCTTTGCGGGTCAAATATTATGTTTTCAATGCCTGCTTCTTCCCCTATTATTTCTTCTAATTCGACTTCAGCGTCTTCCTGGTCCATCGTTATTTCAGGATCAGGTCTTAACTCTATCCTTTTCTTTATTTTATCAACTACTTCGCGTATGAGTCCTCCATCGTCTAGGAAGAAGTCTTTGTCCTTGGTGTACAGAACGATATTTGCTCCTTCAAACATTACGTCGCTTATTTTACCTTCTGGGACGTGGTTCTTAATCTCTTCAACTATTTCCGACATTGTATGTTCAATCCTCTAAAAAATAATTTTTTTTGTAAGAAAGTTTTTTCTTTATTCTACTTTGGTTTCCAACATTTTACTGAACTCTTCATGGAGTCCATCTTTGTCAATGCTGTAAATGTCGATCCCGTTTCCGCTTGCACTGTCTCTTTCCAAAGCTGCCATTATTGCTTTCTTTGCGAGTTCGACACCTTCTTCTTTGCTCATATTTTCTTCGTAATTGGTTTCTAAAACTCCGTATGCGAATACGCTTCCGCTACCGCTTGCTACGAAGTCATCAATTCTTGTAATGCTTCCTCCTGGGAATATGTCGTAGAGTTCTGGTTCTTCTTCTACTCCTCCAAAGAGGAAATGGCTTACGCTAGGGAATAATTGTCTAACGTTTCTATAAACCATATTGCTTAAAAGACTAGCGGCTTCCTTAACTGTGCTACCTCTCTTGCTTCTAATATTTTTGAGTTTAAGCTCTGCTTTGATAATCCTTAGCAGTTTTTGTATGTCGCTGACGCTTCCTGCAGTGGTGACAGCCATTCGGTCACCTACTGGTATGACTTTGTCTACTTCTTTGTGCACTACCATATTTCCAGCGGTAGCTCTCTTATCAGCTCCTAGTATTACAGAATCTTCACAAATAATTCCTACTGTGGTTGTTCCGGTTTTTAATTCGTCTTTTTCACTCATAGGTTTTCCCCCAGAATTTCTTTTTTTACTGAGAATCTGTTAATTCACTAAAATGCGGGTTTGTTTTTAAAGGTTTCGCTTTTTATTGGACTGTTGTGTAAATCTCGCCTGATACGTTGTGGTCAGGCGGGTCTCCAGAGGCGTTTCTTTCAAACTTTACAACTGTAGGGATTCCATACTTTTGTCCTTCTACAAAGGTTTGACCTGCAAGTTCACAACTTATTTCTTTAATGTTACCAATCGCGACTTCTTTCGGCATGTCTGAACAATTACCAACCGCGAATTCTTGACTTCTGCTACCAGCATCGAGTATCCGTATAGCTCTTCCGTAATTATTCCTTACCTTCCATTGTATCAGCGTATCCCCTCCCTGTTTTTGGATGCGATAGTCTTCACAAATCATTTGAGGCCCGAACCAGCACCGGTCTGGTAAGAACTTGGAGGGGGTTAGGAATCCGAAATACATTAGTGCACCTACTGCTACGACTGCTGTGAGTAAAACCCACCCGTACGTGGTTAAGTATTCAAATGCTGCTTGTCCTCTTTTCATATTACGTTAGCGTAAACTTCTCCTTCTGCATAGTGCGGGTAGCCATCCGTTTCTAGCTTATACACCAGGGTTACAAAAACTTTTTCTTTATTTCCTGACGTTAAAACTCTATCCCCTATTGAAGACGCGTCACACCCTACGTTTTTCTTATTTTGCGGCAACCACTCTCCTCCAAGGCTCGTGTTACGCACTTCCTCTTGTGCCTTGGGAAAAGTGCAAGTAACGTTTTGCAAGTAAATCGTTTCTCCCACGTTCTGATTTAACCTTAGCTTGACAGAATCACTTTGTCCATCCAGCTGGAAGTCATCACAGGAAAAATCTGTGTCGAAAGTACATCTTTCCGGTAGGAATTTATCCGGGTTTAAAACTCCAAAGTAGCTCAAGGCTCCTAGCATTATTAGTAATGCCATGAAAGCCCAACCGTAAGTGGTTAAAAATTCAAATGCTGCTTGTCCAGTTTTCATCTTGATATCAAAAAATATGATAGGAAAAAAGAAAAAATATAGGGCTAAACCCAATCCTTTGGATTTAGCTATGTAACAACCACTTCAAAGCTTTATTGAAGTGTTGCGTAGACTTCACCTGAAACTGTGTGGTTAAATCTTCCACCAATCTCTTGGTAGGTTATGGTGAAGCCAATCTTTTGTTTAGATCCCTCTGCTGGGAAGTTTCCAGTAACTTCACATGAAACCGTGGTTGATCCACTTCCTGCAAGTTGAATTGGAGCGTTTCCAACACAGGTAGTGGTACCAGTAATGGCCTCAGGGTTAGTGTCAACCGTCATACCTTGTATGTTAATAGAGTTTCCAACTTGGTTTCTCAATTGCAAACTCATATTGACATTCCCCGTGGCAGGATCTAGTTCTAACTGGTAATCTTGACATTGTAGTTCTTGCTGTAGATTACACCTTTCTGGTAGGAAGTTTTGTGGGCTTAACACACCGAAGTATGCTAGTGCGGAGATCATAATCAGTATTACTAGGAAAGCCCATCCATAGGTTGTCAGGAATTCAAGTGCTGCTTGTCCTCTTTTATCTTGACTCACAAATAATCACCTCTAAATTGTCTAACTCTATTCGCTTTTTATGAAACCAGTTATTTATTAAGTTTTCGTTTTTTTCACCCTTGTTATAAGGTGGTAAATCCTGAGAATATCCCTGTCATAGCCGCGCTGAAGATTGTGAACATGATTAAAGATGCTGAAACATAGATAGGAATGTATTTCAAACCTGTTTTGATATCGCCTTTGTCGATTATTGAAACTATCATGGATGAAAAAGTGGATATTATGCCCAAGGCTAGGTAGGAAAAGTTTTTGAAATCAGCTGGTTCTACATTGGAACCTCCGAATTGGAAGGGGGTGCTCACACTTTGTAAACTACCGGAAAGATTTGCGGTGAAGCTGGTTATCATGGTTAAGAGTTGTTGACTGACAGCAAACAAGGCTGGTGCAATGAATATGACGATTACGCTGATGAAAATCATGTAGGTTCTAGTTGCAACTCGAAGTTCTTTTTTCAACTTTTCAGTCTTTTTCAAATTCTCTACAATGTTATCTATAACGTCTACAATACGACCTCCTCCTTCTATCTCTCCGACGAGTAAGTCAATAGCCCTTCTTAATATAGGACTGTTATATTTCCTGCTGAACTTTCTCAAAGCGTTTTTTACATCATTTCCTGTCATAACACTTTTACTGACAATAGTTATTTCCTTCGCTAACACTTTAAATTCGGGTTTTATAGCTGTCCATAATGATTTTTCGAAGCTCATTCCTCCTTTAAGGTTGACACTAACAAGGTTGAGATAATCTGGTAGTTTATCTTCTATTTGCTGTGTTCTCTTGTAAATTCTCAAGTAGAGGTGAAAGTATAGGATGAAAGCTAGCATTCCAGCCACCACGGCGTGGATACTCGCCCAAGATATGAAAGTCCAGACAAAAAACAACAAGGGGTTTAAATCGTTTATTTGAGGGAATACAAGAGGTAAGTAAACGAAGTAAGTTATAGCGGCTGAAATCCAGAACATAATCCCAACCCACGTATATTTTACTTCTTCATAACCAGCTTTCAAGAAATATTCCTTAATGTAAGGACGAGCTCTCTCCGGGATGAACGCTTTTCCAAACTTGTCCAAGTAAAAAACTTTTTGCCAATTCATATATTCACGTCCGGTCTGATATGTTTAAATATGGTTATGAAAAAGACTTCAATCATTACTAGTATGAAAGCCATAGCAACGAATGCACCGGTTCCTATATTTAATGACACTAAGCTTGCCATGACAATCGAGAGTGCAAGGCCGAGACTGGGTAAGACGACAGCGAATAGCATGTAGAACAACGCTACCGAACTAAGCTTCTTCCCGTAATCCTCTATTTCCAAAAGTTGAGAATGTGCTATGTCATCTAATACTGACTCTAATATTTGAGTTACGTCAATACCAATATTTAAAGCATTAGTTATTTGGAATAATATCTTTTGCATTTTTTCGCTGGGACAAGTCCGCGTGGCTTTTTCCAACGCTTCCTCAACGGGAGTGCCTAGGTCAATATCTTGCACTATTTCCTGAAAGTACTGGTTTGCCACTCCATAACTTTCGCTAGCGTCATCCAACGCTTCTATTAAACCCTTCCCAGAATTCAGCTTTACCAATAAGAATCGTCCAGCAAATAAGACGTCTTTATCAATTTCTGCTGCTCTTTTGCTTATCTGACTATCAACTTGTTTGTAAAGCATTCCAAAAACTGCTAGATACCAAACTATAAGCGAGGCAGGTATTATTAACAGGTTGAGATCCATTTTTAGAACAAACATCGCTGTCATGACGGTTAATCCTACTGCCATGTAGGTGGCGCTTATCAATCGTTTTCTCAACCACTTTTCTGGTTCTTCATCTATCTTTGCCATACGTAGCTTTTGCGGCAAAGTTGGAAAGTATTCGTTGAGGATTCTGCTCGTAACTGTCATGTTCTTCTCCTAATCAAGTTTGAGAGATCCGAGGTAGTACTCAGACATTTTCTTTCCTATTTCGTGAACGTTTTCGATATCGTTATCAACCATCCATTGCAGGATTTTTTCTTTCTGCTTTAAGTCAAAGTGTATTTCATCTTCTGTCATTCCTGTGTAGAGTTTTAATTGTTCAATCATGGTTTCTGACTCGTTCACTTTTTCTATCTTGTCTTCTTGCGCGTTTAATCTCATCAACACGTTTGGATCGCCGTTTGGTAGTATTTCAGCAATTTGTAAAGTTCGTCGGTTACCTGTCCTTCTATTTCTGTTTTGAACTACGATGAGGGATAGACTTGAAATCATCGGCTTTGGTATGTCAATTGGGGGATTGGTAAGTCTGGTTATTACTTCTTCTGCGTTGTTTGCGTGTAGCGTGCTGTAGACGGAGTGTCCGGTGTGTACTGCTTCAAGCATTACTTCTGCTTCTTTCTTCCTTCTGACTTCTCCTACTAGGATTCGGTCGGGTCGCATTCGCAAGCTGTTTACAACGAGGTCGAGCATGCTCACACCGCCTTTACCTTCTGGGTTAGGCAGCCTAGTCTCTAACGGCACCCAGTGAAGGTTTTTCGGCAGTGTGAGTTCTCTCGTGCCCTCGATGCTTACAATCCTTTGATTTGGCGGGAAGAAGTTGCTTATGACGTTAAGCATAGAAGTTTTTCCTGATCCTGTTCCTCCCGCTATCAGTATTGAAAGTTCGTTCTGTGCTGCTAACCATAGTAATGCTGCTGCTTCTACATTTATGGTTCCTATTTTGATGAATTTGGTGATAGTCCATGGGTCTTCTGCGAATTTTCTGATGGTTAGCGTGTTTCCTTTTGTTGATATTGGTTCGAGGGTTGCGTTTACACGATCTCCACTTTCTAGGTGTGCGTCCATTAGTGGGTTTAGGTTGGTTATTTCTTTGCCTACGTTTCTTCCTATCATGGTTGCGTAGTGTCTGATGCGGTCTTCGCTTAATATTCGGATGTTTGTTTCTAGCCAGCCGTGTTCTTGGTGGTATACCCATACTGGTTCTTTGTGGTTGTTAACTACGATTTCTTCTAGTCTTTTGTCTTCTAGTAGGATTTCTATCTTTCCTAATCCTAGGTTTTCTTCTAAGAGGTAGTTTATGAGCATGTTAGTTGTGTCTTCATCAGTGTTTGGGAAGTATTTGTCGATTAAGTTTCTGATTTCTTTCTTGAACTTGTCTCGGATGTCTTCTGCTTCGTTATCGCTCAGGTCTCGGATGTCTTGTAAGTTTATTTTGTTGATGAATTCTTCTCTTATCTTTTCTAGTATTACTTTGGTGGTGTCAGAAATGTTGGTTATGTTAACTATGTATTTGGGTACTGCTTCTTCTTCGAACCATTCTATTCTTATCTCAACTGCTATTTTGTTGACGGTGATTTGGTAGTTGTCAATTAGTCTTTTTTCTTTCTCGTTTTGATCTTCGTCTAGTTGTTGGTTAACCATTATGCTCTCACCTTTCTATCTTGCATGTTTTTACTGGTGTTGGCTAGGTGTAGTTTACTCTTGATATTGTCTAAGGTGTTGTATAGTTCTTTTCGTTCTTCATCGTCTTCTACTTTTCTCACTCTTTTTTGCAAGTCGATAAATGCGTTTTGTGCTTTGTCTACTTCATTTCTTCTGATTAAGTCTTTCACTTTTTGCACGTCTTCCCAGCAACTACTGTTTTTGGCGGTTTCGTAATCTTCTTTTGTTGTCATCTTATCTTTTTTTGCTTTCACTATTTGGTCGTGTAAGTCCATTAAGTCTCTTTTCTGACGTTCTTTTTCATCTTGTTTTTCATCTGGGATTTGTTCAAATAAGTCTGTTAGTTTGTTGTATTGTGCTATTGCGCTTTCTACCGCGTCTTTGTCAAGGTATCTGTGCGCTTTTATCTTGCCTTGTCTTATTTTTTCTATGGTGCTTTGTTCTTTTTCTCTTTCAAAATTGCTTTTTTCTGGTGGTTTACTTTGGTTTTTTTCCATGATGTGGTCTTCTAGTTCTTTCAGGCTGTGGTGTGCTGCTACGATGTCTTTGAATAGTTCTTCTTTTTCTTTATTCGGCAGGTCTAGTTTTTCAAACTCTTTCTGGACTTTTTTGTATTGGTTGTGTGCTTTTTTTGGTTGTTTATTTCGTATGTAGTTTTTCATTTCTTCTAGTTTTGATAATACGCTTTCTTTACTTGGCTTTGACTGTTTGCGTGGTGTTTCTTGTTGTGGTTGTTCCGGCTGGGGTGGTTTTGGTTCTTGATTTGGAGTTTCTGGTTCTGAATCTTTTTTAGAGGGTGGTTTTGGAGGTTTTTGTGGTTTTTTACTTTCTTCGTCAGGGGTTGGTGGGGAGGATGTGTCTTTTTCTGGTTCATCTACGCCTGGTGGAGGGGTTGGTTTTTGTGGAGTCTCTGATTTTTCATTAGTTTCTTCTTGTTTTGTACTTGTTTGTTGGTCTTCTGAATTCGTCGTCTTTTTGCTTTCTTCTTCAGGTTTTTGGCTTTTTTGAGAAATATCTTGCGTTTCTTGTTTTTTATCTTGTGAAGAGGTGTCTTTTTGTAATTGTTCGGGAACTTTTTCGTCTTCCATTTGGTCAGCGGTTTTTCGTATTTGGTAATAGCAGGTTATTATTTCGTCGTATATTTCTTTTCTGGCGTTTTCAAACCTTTCAGGGATTTTTCGGAAATCTTCTTTTATATTTCGGTATAGAATGACTGCTGCGTAGACATCTTTTTTGTCAAGTAGTTTTTCGATACGGTCTATGTTTGTTCTTATGCTTTCGACCAGTTCTTCTTTTCTTTTTCTTTGTTCTTTTATGTTTTCTATTTGTTGTTCTCTTTCTTGTTGTTCGGAATCACTTTCTTTGTCAGGTGTTTCTTCTATTCCTGGC
The DNA here is from genome assembly GCA_964398115.1 of uncultured Methanosarcinales archaeon. Lineage (GTDB taxonomy): Archaea > Nanobdellota > Nanobdellia > Woesearchaeales > CAYNLP01 > CAYNLP01. The sequence goes on from CAYNLP010000027.1 coordinate 7,739, forward strand.
TTTTTAGGTTTTTTAGGTGGTTTTCTCTCTTTTTCTTCCTTTTCTTTTCCTGGTTTTTCCGGTAGGTTTATTCCTAATTCTTCTGGTGTGTCTGGTTCTTTTTCAACGGGATTTTGTTCTAGGTAGTCTGAAATTTTGTTCCAGACGTTTTTCATGATATAGTATGCTTTTTTCTGATCGGTGCTGTTTTCTGGGAAGGTGTTGTATTCTTCTTTGAGGTCTACGAATATTTGCCTTGCTTCGTCTAGTTGTCCTTTTTCTAAGGCTTGGTCTGCTTTTTCTTCGTAGTCTCTGCTTAGGTCGAAAGCGGTCATTTCGTCTTCTCTGACCATTCCTGGACTTTCTTCTTTTCTCTCGTTCGCTTTTAAGTCTAGGAATTCTTGCATATCTTTTTCTATGAATTTTTCGAGTTTCATTATGCGCTAAGTAGTTTTTCTTTGTATTCCTGCCATAGTTCTTGCTGGTTGTCTAGTCCTCTCTTTGAGGCTTCTTTCATGAAGAAGTCTTTTTTCTTTTCTAGAGCTTTTTCTACGTGGTTTGTCCATAAGCTGTTTAGGTTTTTCTGTGGGATGTTTTTGTCTTGTGCTTTGTCCATAAAGTCTTCTTTTATTCCTTCTAGATTTTGTATTTGTTCTTCTTCTTTTTCTTCTTCCTCTTGGTCTGGTGTGTTTAAGTATATGTATGGTTTGGTGAATTTGTATTCTACTCCTACTATTTGTTCTTCGACTAAGAAGTCTACCCATTGCTGTACGACGTCGAGGTCTACGTCTAGTTCTTCTGCGGCTTCTGCCATGGGGATTTTTTCTTGTGTTTTTAGTAGTTCGAGAAGTTGATCTACGTCTGTGGTTAGTTTTTCGTCGTCTTCGAGACGTTCTTCATCTAGAACTTCTCCACCTCTTATTTGTTCATCCATGAATTTTTACACCGTAGAGTGTCTTGGGGGGCTGCCTTGAGTCCTTTATTGACGAGGACCTTATTTAAAACTTGTTTATTATTCCCAAGTAGTAGTTAATTTAACATCCTGGTTGTTCCGTCCAGTTCTCGCTTTGTATGTTGAAATTGACTAAGTGTTTGTCATCCATCCGTATACCATCTAATACAGGTACAGGATCAGGGGGTGGTGAAGTGCTAATGTCGTAAACTGTTGAACAGTTAAATCTAACAACGTTTTCTAAATAGTCATAGTAGTAGTGATCTATTTGTGACACGTTTTCGACCTTGTTCACACCACTGTGTACATTTTCAGAAAATACGGTTTCTATACCGCAGCATGTGCTGTTTGAAAGTTGTCCTGCATATCTCATAAGTAGTGAAGGTGCGTCTTCATGATACCTGTAATCGGAGCTTCTTGTAAAGTTTGACAAGTTTTCTTTATTCCATCCTGACGGTTCTATATGGGTTTCATAGATTTCGTTGTCGACGTCTCGGTAGTATAAAGTCATCGGTTCGTTGATTCCTTGTATGGAAACTGCTGTGGATACAGTCACGTTTCTATTGACTTTTGCGAAGAAGTCTCCTACTGAGTAGTTTAGTGTCATTTTCGCGTTTATTTGGAAGGGGAATTTTTGTGAAACGTTTATTTCTTCTATGCTGTAGTTTAGTTTTAAGTTCATTTTAGAGTGGCTTAGGTTTTGTAGTTCGTCAAGCCAGTACGAAATGGTAATGTTTTCTCGTTGGTTTTGAGCCGAACAATTATGTTTCTCTCCAGCCAAATTAAGGGTTGCATTTATCATGCATTGTTTAAGATTAGATTTGACATCATCAACTGAGTTGAAGAATGCATCGTTTTCTTCTACTTCGTCAGACATGTAGATTAGTGATCGGTACAGGCTTGTTCTTAGAGCGTCTCTGGAAAAGCTTTCGAATGTTTGTGCTTGTCTGTCTATTATCCCTACCCGGAATCTTATGGTTTCTGTTTCTGAATCTAGGGGGACGGTGGTTTGTCCGCTGAAAGTTAGTATTAGGAATGAACTTACTACGAGGCTTACGAGGGTGAAGAGGACTCCTTTCTTGTTCAGGTGGTCCATAGGTACACCTCAACCAGTTTTGGCCCGTAGACGAGTGTTCGGTTTACGTTTACCATAGAGATTTTTCTTGTAGCGAGTGATAGTGGTGCTTCTTCGCGAGGGGTTATTTTTTGTTCGTATGTGACGTTTCCGTCATATTTGAATTGGAAGTTGAATTGGCTTGGTACGGAAGATACTACTATCTCCCGTGTGAAGTTTTCAGCTAGTTGGGTTTGGTTGTGAGCGTAGAATATAGCTATTTGTTCGAATAACGTGACGGTTGGGTCTGTTATGTTACCCTGTTTTATCAGTGTTTGTGTGTAGTTTCCTCGGAAGTCTCTGACTTGAGTGTTTTGGATGTAGCTTAGGAAGTCTTCCATTATGGTGAGTGGTTGCCTTCCCGGGTCTCCTTCTGAATAACTGTTTAGTATTACTACTAGACTAACAACTATTATGATTGCTCCTAAGAAAGCGTCTAAGACGAAAAAGTATACACCTCTTTTATCCATAACACTTATTGTTTTTGAGAATCTTTCTATAAAAACTTTTAGATGTTTATCTCTTCACCGTCAACTTCTACTATTGGGTCGTAGAATACTTGGTCTAAGTGTATGATTGCGTAGATGCTTCCGCCGAACCAGTAATTGCTTCCTATGGCGAAGTGGGCAGTTCCAGCTACTTTCTCATCTACTACTGTGCATCCTATAACGTTAGCGTTTGGATTTAGTCCTATGCCGAATTCTCCTATTCTTCTCACACCCCAAGGGTATTTGGCGTTTTTATGCGCCCACCTGAGGGTGTCTTCTAATTCTTCGCTTTGCGGGGTGTCGTTCATCGCCACTACTGTTCCTTTTTTCACTGTCATCTCTATTGGTTCTTCTACGAGTTGTGTTCCGTGTCGTGTTCTCATACTCGCGTCTATCACTATCTTGCCTTCTACGTTGTCTTTCTTAGGTGGGATATATGTTTCCGTGCCGGGAAGGTTTCCACCGGTTCCAGGTTCGCGGTATATGCCGTCGCTAACTACGGCTTCCATTCCTTCTACGTTGTATTTTAGGTCTGTGCCTTTTTCTGTCTTGACGTGGATTTCTTCAGCTGGGTCAAAGATTTCTTTTAGTTCTTGTGCTTGTTCGCTGAGTTTTTCATAGTCGACGTCGTATGCGTT
>CAYNLP010000028.1:0-9958 GCA_964398115.1 uncultured Methanosarcinales archaeon
ATTCGGGGAGTTGGGATGACACCGTCCGCAAGATAGACTCATCTGGCTCAGAGGTTTGGTCATTTACTGGGCATACTAGTAATGTGGAAGGTGCATCAGTTCTTTCTTATCCTAATTTGGGTGGAGGTACGACTGCTTTTACTTTTTCGGCGGTTGATACAGTTTTGTTTTCGGATGATGTGTTTAAGTCATCTGTTTTGTCTAAAAACTCTGCTAATATTATTTCGCTTTCAGGGGGAGCAAGTAAGGTTCAAGGTTTCTTTAAGAGTATTGTTGATACGCTCTCTCTTTCTGGGACAGTCGCTAAATTAAAAAGTGCGTTTTTGAGTGTGAAGGACACTGCTTCGCTTTCTGGTTCGCTGAATACTCTTCAGACGCTTTCAAAGAAGGTTTCTGATGCACTATCTTTATCCGGCTCGCTTTCTGTCCTTACATCGTTTGCAAAGAGTTTCTCTGATTCAGTTGCACCTTCCGATTCGGCATCACTTGTTACACGATTTACGAAAGATATTTCCGACTCACTTTCGTTGGGTGGATTTAAGAGAGTTCTTGTCAGCTTTTCTAAAAGGTTACAAGATAGCGTGTCTCTTGCGGGTGCCTTAAGGTCTTCTAAGAAGCTCTTTGTGAGCTTAAAAGACACAGTGCGGTTGTCTAATATTGGGGCTGCTCTTTCACAATTTCTTTTGGATACTTTACAGCTCGGTGAAACCAGGAGCTCTTTGTTTAATACTTCCAGGAAATTACAGGATACACTTTCGTTGGGTGGATTTAAGAGAGTTCTTGTCAGCTTTTCTAAAATTGTTCAGGACAGTTTGAGTTTAAGTGGTTTCCGGCAAATTCTTTTGGGGCTTACACGGGTGTTGCAGGATAGTGTAACTCTAACAGGACGCAAGATAGGACGGGTTGTCTTTAATATAGCTGATACTTTGAAGCTAAATGAAAACTTGGGCAAACTTAGCTCACTTGGGAAGCGGGTAAGTGATTCGGTGAGTTTGGTTGGCAGTGTTATTACGGATAAAGTAGATAGATTTGCGGTTGTGTTGTCTGATACATTGAATTTGGTAGAGACAAAACGATTAGTGGCTACGCTCTCCAGAAAAGTGAAAGACACTCTTACCTTAGTGGGCAAAAAACTTGTGGATGCTACTGGTATTTCGGCTCTTTTCTTAGTTGAAACTTTGAATTTGTCGGGTCAAGTGAGTAAAGCCAGCTCGTTTGCTAAAAGGTTTCAAGATGGTTTGACTTTGGCGGGTAATAAACTGCTTTCTCTGGAGAGATTTGTAGCCGATAGCATAGCTTTAGCTGGGAAAACTTTATTGAATGTTTTTGTTTCTTTGCGAGAGACCCTCAATTTAGGCGAGACATTGAATCGTTTTAGTGCATTTAGCATCAAATTTGCGGAGACAATAACTTTAGTTGGTAATAAAGCCATATCAGCCCTTAATAGGTTTGCGGTGGCGTTGTCGGATTCTCTTTCTTTGGGGGAAAGTTTAGCTAAACTATCTACTTTTAGCAGGAAAATTGCAGATTCCATATCGCTTGCTGGGAATGTTGTTTTGGATAAGCTAGATAGGTTTTTTGTGGCAGTGTCGGACACGCTTCAGCTCAATGAAAACTTTACTCGGTTGTCTAAATTTAGTAAGGTTGTAATGGATACTGTGACTCTCTCAGAGAGCCTTCAGAAGTTATTAAGGGTTACGAGACAGATAAGAGATACCTTGAGCTTGAGTGGAGCGAGAGAGGCGGTTACGAAATTCAGTAAGAGAATACAGGATAATGTAGTTATAACAGGGCTGTTAAATACTGCTTTAATATCAGTGAAATCTTTTGCTGATACGATTACCCTTGCGGGGGAAAGGGTTGCCTCTCTACAATTTTTCAAAACTCTTCAAGATAATATATCTTTAATAGGAGCAAAACAGCTTTTGCTTAAAGCTACCCAGTATTTGCAAGACAGTATTTCTCTCTTGGAGGAATACATCAGAAGGTTCTGGACATTTATTAAAAAGAACACAGCCAGCTGGACAGCTAAAACTAAAAATACGGCTTCTTGGTCGAGCAAGTCAAAAAACACTTCTAATTGGACTTTTAAGGACAAAAATAAATGAGTAAGATAATTTGGAACAATTTTTTGGGTGGACTTTCCAGCAATGAGCGTGTTGGCTCGGAGGGCTCTTTTCATAAGGGCTGGGGCGTTAATCCGCACAGGAAATTAGGTTATTTGCAGAATGGTCCCTCTGTTGATGAGTTTGCTGATAATAATTGGCTTACAAGTGTTGTTGATGTGGTAATGGCTGGTGATTGGATATTTTGGGTAGAAAGCGATGATAACTTTAAGATTGATGATTTGCCCACTGACCAGAGTGGCAGGTCTCATAGCTTTTCCGGCTCCAGCTCAACGAGTGTTTTTGACATGCAAGTTCTTGTGGAGAAGGGTTCCAAGAAACTTTACTATGCATATGAGACAAATGGCAGTGTGGAGATAGGTAAAGCAACAGCTGATTCGCTTTCCCTGTCGAGTGAGAATGATGACTGGTTGACGGGCTCGGGTTCGGGCGACCAGGGTCAATCCATTAGTGGTTCCGATACTCTTTTGGCTGGTTTTGGTGAGAAATTATTTATAAAAGATGTGAATGAGTTGGACCAATATGATGCTCTAGTTGATGCTTATACTACAGGAAGGTTAGTTCTCCCTAGTGAGATTGTTGCTTTAGACAATTCTCCAAATTATCTGGTGGCGTTGACGACGGATAATAATATTTATATTTGGGATGGCTTTTCTGATTCTTCCTCCGCGAATTTTGATATCCCTGTTGGGGAGGATGTCATGGATATAGTAGTCAAGGATGGAACAATTTATTTTGCTACATTCAAGGAAGGTTCTGCCTCTCAACCAGAGCAGATTATTATAAATAGGGTGTCTGGCAATTTTAGTGGTTATGAGCGACTGAGGGAATTAGATGTAGCAGATGTATCCACCCTTCCTGCAAGATACGCCTCTAATTTAGTTGCTGGTTCTGACGGAATTTATTTTATTCTTAAATTTGATGATAATAATAATAATAATGTAGAATATTATGTATTTTGCTGGGGTTCTCGTGCTGGCCAGGATGAGAGCTTAATTTGTCCTGTGTTTACCTCGCAAAGTTATAATAGTTCTGTGAATAGTAGCAAGCCCATTGCCCCCCATATTCTGTTTGATGTACCTTTTCAGTCTACAGAAGGTTTATTTTGGTTTGATATTTTGGATAGCGAGCCTCGTCTTTGGGAGGCAAGACTCCCCGATACAGACGACACGAATGCGACATTGCAGACGACAGAAAAGACTATTTCGCAACCTCAAAAAAACTATTTTAATGGTCGTATTCATGATGTCTTAATTCATTATACGGGTAGCAGTAACAGCACAGATGTTAAGTTGGTGCTGGATGGCTCGGAAGTAACAGTTGCTTCTGGTGACTCGTTTTCCAGTGGTTCCCGTATTAAAAAGTATAAGTTAAATAGTAAAAAATTTGACAGAGATTTAGCTGTCAAATTGGAGGGCGGGTTGCCGCAAATTTTTAAGATAGAAGTTTTTTATGAGCAAGTCGAAAGTTATACCAAATGATAGTGAGCAAGATGTGTTGGACGACACTAGTAGCGAAGTCTTGGTTCAAGACCAGCCACAAGCAGAGCAACCAGAAGAATTGGTTACTGAAAGTGAAAGGGCAAGAAGGGAAAGGGATGTAGACCAATTTTTCCCTCTGGAGAAACTTTCTGGTAGAATAAAGGTGATGGATTCTAGTACTATTAAATCAGTTAAACCCAAGCGGGTCGAACAACAAATCCGCCTTTCCAATGATGGAGGTACTATTAGATTGTGGGTTTATGTACAAGACAATGTTGGGTGGAAAAATGTAACTCTTTCTTAATATATGGCTAATGGAAATCAAAATAAAACACCACATCCCCCTGATTTATCGAGGTCGTCTGAATTTAGACCTTTTGGTAAGTTAGAAATAGGTAAACCGCCCCGAGGTGCTCTCGCAAGGGATTTTTCTGATACTTTACCACGAGGACAATTTCCTGCTGGGGAAGGTTTGCCAACAGGACAAAAACAACAAGCTCAAAGAGCTGTTGGTATTCGCTCCGAACAAAAAGAAGCGCAGAATGAGATTACTAAAGCAGTGCAGAGCGTTCAGCAATTTCAAGGGGCTGATGCTTCGGCGGAAACGGGGGATGCTGCTGAGGCGGCCTCGCAGGCCGAGCAACAAGAGGAACCTACTCCGCCTGAGGAGATGAGAAAACAAGAACAGGATACCAGAGCAGACCAGGCTACTCCCGAGGATGCTCCCCCTGCCGAAGATGTGGAAGACAGCGAGAATGAAAAAACTAAAGAGACAGCCGATTCTATCATTAATAAAGCTGAGGGTTCGTCAGCGGCGGCGGAAGATTTAGAGGAGCGGGAGAAACAATTACAGGAATCCGTTAAGGAGCTTTCCTCTCAAGTGGAGGAGGCTCGTGGTTCTTTTAAGAACCGTATGGAGCAGATGAAGAATTTTCTGTTTGGTGGCAGAACCAGTGAGGAGGAGCTCTTAGAGGAAAAAAGGGAAGAGGTTGGTATCTTAGAGCAAGTTCAGAAAATTAAAAAGCAGAATAAGAAAGTAGCTGAAGTAAGAGGTAAGTTGGATGAATTAGACCGCCGAGAGCAAGCCAGATTGGAGCAAGCCGAGCAACGCTTGGCTTCTCATGATGCTATTGAGACTGATAAAAGGCGTATAAGACGTGAATTTCAGAAAGAGAGAGCCGATATTTCCGCTGAACTTGGACAGCGTACTGCCGACTTAGAGGCTATGCAGGGGAATTTGCAACTTTCTCAAACTTTAGTGCAGGATGCGGTTGATGCTGCTGTCTCCGACCAGCGGCGTAAGTTTCAGGCCCTGCAAACAGTTACTAACCAGGAGTCCTCTTGGCTTAATTCTTTGGAGCAAAGAGAGCGGAACTTTTTAGATGAATTAACTCAATTTCGGCGGAATGAGCTACAAAGGCAACGCTCTGATATGCTATTCAAAATGAATTTATCAAAGTCTGCTGCTAGTCGTGGAGTTGATATGGGGTGGTCTGTAAAAAATATGAAAGAAATGAGTAGAGCGGAAGCAGCTCGGCAGTTTAATCAATCTGTTGGCGAGGCGGTAGAAGCCGAGAGTGCTACATCTGGTTCCGGTGAAGCTATTACACAAACTCTTGAAAACGCAGGGCTGGATACTACTGATTTGCTCACTGTTGACGGCATCAAGCGAATAGCTAGTGCTAAAGATTCTAGTGGTGAACCACTTTTTGGTCGGGCTGATATTAAAGCCTTTATGGATGTAGCCACTGATGCTACTGAGGGCACACAAGATGAACTATTGAGACAAGCTGGTTTTGGTCCTTCTGCTGAAGATGTGGTAGGAAATGTACCTTTGGCGATTGCTAGTTTTTGGGATGCGGTAGCTGCTGTCCAATCCGGTGATAGGAATGTAGCTGAAGAAGACAGGAAGATTGTTAGTGATAAGCAGGCTGCTAAAGATTTTTTCCGTTCTGCTGGATTGCAGCCTGAAAATAATAAAGATATTAACGAAACCCTTAATACACACTTTGGGGATGGGTTCTTGGGAATTTAATTATGTCTCCTTTACCTTCTCAACTCAAACAAAATACCTCAGTTGACCAGCAGAGCAGAAACTCTGGTCTTTTGGCCTCGCAGATACAGCAGGGTTTTACTGCTGGTAGGGACGAAAATCCTAAAATAGATGATGTTTTGGGGGCTGAGCCACCGGAGAATAGAAAGGAAACCACCAAACAGCGGGAGAAGGTTTGGTCTGAGCAAATTTTTCCGTCAGTAAGTGGGCTCTATAAAGATGTAACAGTCGGAAACAAGTTTTTCTCTCCTACTCCCGAGGATTTTATTTCTTCTAATAAAATTCAAGGCGAGATGGCTTCTCAATTAGCTGAAGACATCCGTGAGGGGAAGGTGTCCGAAGACCAGGTTGACAATATTAAGAAAATAATGGGGAAAAAGGATTTGGCTGATGAGTCCAAAACGGAAGAAATTTTAACTAAAAGCGATAGGCAGGTTGTTGGTGATGTTTTAGGGACTGCTACTTGGATGCTTCCCGGGTTGGGTGTCAGTAAAGGTTCTATTCTGGGATTAAAAGGTTTATCTCGCACTTCTAAACTTAAGGGGGCGACTAAGTTAATTGGCAGAGGTGGTGCTTTTGGTGGAACAGAGTTGGCTGCTATGGGGCTTTCCGAGGGTGCTGATAATGAAACTGTTGCTAAAAGATTTGCCCAAGGAATTGCGCTGGGAGCGGGCGCAGAAGTTGCGGGACCCGTAGCTTTTAAGGCGGCTCGCAAGAGCTTGGATGGTTTGGCTAAGAGTGCCCAGAAGGTTGGGCGGGTGAGCAGAAAACAAGTTCCCAAGGCTTTTCCTGAATCTGTCCGTGGTGCTGCTGATGATTTCAAAAAATTCTTCACAAGTGTTGATGGAGTATTTTCCTCTTTGGGGAATTACGGTAGAGAGGTAGCGAGAAAACTCCATACAGCAAAAAATGCTTCCTTTCGCAAGGCTTCCCAGTGGATGACCAGATTAAGTGATAGTGGCTTTGAGAATTTAAACTTTAATGAACGTTTAGCTCTTCAGGATGCTGCCGAGGGGAGAATAGCACGAAAAGATTTAACTCCGAAGGTGAGGCAAGTTTTTGATGAATATGATGGGATTAGAAAAGAAATTGACCAGCAAATGAAAAAGGTGGGGGCTAAAATAGTTAGGCGGGATGGCTCTAAAACTAAATGGCGAGGGCGGAAAAACTTTTTCCCGCACGTTGTTCCTTCGTTGGATGCGTTACAGAATAAAGAGGTTTTTAACCGAGTAGTAGATGATGCTGTTAGAAGGGGGCGGTTTCCTAATCGCCTGGAGGCTGAAACGGCTTTAGACGATTATATCCAGTTTGCTTCTTCTAATGGTAAGAAAAGAGGAGATGTTATTGCTAACCGCTTGGTGAAAGAGGGAAAGGCAAAAGATTTGCAGGAAGCTAAGGGAATGTTGAGGCAATTTATAGAAAGACCACGGAAGGCTCCTTCTCGTGTTCAGAAAGCCAGGGAAATAGATTTTCCTTTCTGGGAGCCTGACCCGGCTAAAGTGATGCAAACGTATTTAGCTGATGCTGCTGATGTTATTGAGGATACAAGGGCGTTCGGACCCGGCAGAAGAGATTTTGCTAAAAAAATACAACAGATTCGGGACGAAGTAGATACTAATTTTTCACAAAAGGGAGCGGAAAGAGCCAAAAGGCAACTTGATAAAGTGGATAAAGCTCTCAAGGGAGAATTTGAGGATTTTGGCCCGGAAGAGGCTATTCGCACGATTCGGGAAGTAAATAACTTACAGCTAGCTTTCGCTCAAATGCTTAATATTGCCCAAAATTTGAATACTTTTTTGGCGACTGACTTACCCTCTGTTGCCAAGGGTTTGAGGTTATTCTTTACTGATGAGGGGAAGCGCAGGGCGTTTCAAACAGGAGCTTTAATGGATAATCTTTTGCGCCAATCAGCTACATTGGGGAAGGAGTCCGGTTTTTCTCAAAGGTTTCTTAAGGTAACTGGCTTTACCGGTGTTGAGAGGTTTAATAGAACTGTTGCCGCTAACGCAGGTATTGAGTATTCCCAAAGGTTGAGAAAACAATTATTGAAAAACCCCGATAGCAAGTTTATAAGAAGGCAAATGCAAGAGATGGGCTTAGACCCCGAAAAGGCACTTCAGCGTCCTTTCACTGAAGAAGAGTTACTTACAGCAGGGCAGAATAAGGCCTTTCAAACCCAATTTAGGAGTTCGGAGTTAGATATGCCCTGGTTTACCCAATCTCCAATGGGGCGACTTGGCTTTCAGTTTAGAAATTTTGCTTTTAACCAGGCTCGGTTTTTGAAGAATCGGCTTGGTGGACAGTTAGCGGACGGTGAGTATGGTAAGCTATATAGAGATTTGGCTATTTTGGGCACTGCTTTTCCTATGACGGGAGAAGTTGTGGCTGATTTAAGAAGTGCAGTTACAGGTACTTCTCGTCCGTCTGACCCCTTGCAGCGTTATTGGGAGAACTTTACAAGTGTAGGGGGAATGGGGATTTTCGCTGATATGATAAGGTCTGCTCGTTGGGGAGATGTCTCCGGTTTTATAATAGGCCCCTCCGCCCGTTGGGGGGAGGCGGTTAGTTCTGTGGTTCAAGCTGCGACTGGTGATAAGTGGAGTAATAGGGATTGGCAGACCGCCTTGTCCTTGCCGGGTGTTACACGACCTATCGCAGAGAGAGCTTTCCCCACTGATAGTCCGGGTAGAAATACTTTCTTGCAGGAATTGGATTCTATTCTTTCCCGCACCAGTGGTTTTACGGATTTCCAGTCGGAAGTTAAAAAGTCTTCTCCTCCCGATGAGGTAAAATTAGATGAAGAAACAGAGAAGGCTTTGCGGGATGCTTTTGAAAAAGAACCTTTAGGTGAGATGCCTAAGGTTAATATAGAAGAAGAGCAATCCGATAATGAAAAAAGTGTTAGTTTTCAGGGAATGGAAGTTCGCATTCCTCGTAGTGTTCCCGGTCAAGCTGAAGCTCAGTTAGCTTTCGAGAATAATAATCCAGGCAATCTTAAATTTGCCGGACAAGAGAAGGCCACCAGAGGTGAGGGTGGTTTTGCCAAGTTTCCGAATGCTGCCTGGGGTTGGGAAGCCCTACGAGACCAAATTGAGTTGGATAGGCAGCGTGACCTCACACTACGTAGCTTTGTAGAAAAATTTGCGCCCGCCACGGAAAATGATGTAGATGTATACACCAATTCGTTGACTTCGCAACTGGGGGTCGAGGCGAATGCTAAGTTATCCAATGTGCCCATTCAAGATTTGGCGCAAGCAGTGGCTTGGCAGGAGTCGCATACTAAAGTAAAAGAAACTTAATTATGCCGTTTCAAATAGCACCAATAGAAGTTTCGCAACTTACATTCGGGGTTCTGTCCCTGGCTGCGTTAGTTTTATTTGGACTTTATATGTTTCGTTATTTCGCCCGCCAGATTGAGCGGGTCTGGGATGCGTATAAATCCACAGTAGATGAACATATTAAAGAAAATACAGAAGCCCAAAAAGATTTGCGGAATACTATTAATGAAATGTATAAATACCTATCTAAACGGAACGGAGATTAGTTATCCACAAGTAGACAGGTTGACTTTCCCTACATTTTATGTATACTGGGGGCAGGCCATAAAGTCGAGAGCGAGAATAAAAAACGTTCGACCTCCGCTCGCTCGCCTGCCCCCAGTTTTTCTTAATTGTTGACACTACCTCGGGGGGCTGTTCAATACAATTCTTACAATTAAATGTTGTTATTTACCCTTCTCTTATTGTGGCTCTCCGGGGTGTGGTCTTTGCCTTAAAAATAAATAACTAAATATTTATGCCAAAAATCATATTCGACAACGGAAAAGTGGTAGAAATCTCACAGGAGAGTGCGGAAGCGATGGCTTCCCAAAAGAAGAAGTGGGAGCCGGAGGTTGGTGAAACATATTGTTTTCTTAATGACGACGGGCCAGTTTGTTGTACGAGACGGATTGGTATTGATGCTGATTACAATCGTCTTGTCATCGGCAATTTCTTTCAAACAAGAGAAGAGGCACAACTACACCGTCAATATTTAGCAGCCCTCAATCAAATCAAGAGTTACATCTGGGATAACGATTTGGGCGTTGATTGGCGGGAGGCAAAGAAGGCAAATTGGTGGCGGTGGTATATCTGTTATGACATTGAAAGTGATGAGTTTTTTGCTGATTGTAATTGTGTAGTGGTGCAATTCTTTCCCCTCGGGTTTCTCAAATCAGAAGAAGCCGCCAAACAACTCATAAAAGCTAAAGAGGACGAGCTTCGTGTGGTGTTTGGGGTGGATAAATAAATCATTATGAA
>CAYNLP010000029.1:0-9642 GCA_964398115.1 uncultured Methanosarcinales archaeon
CAGGCGCCGTCTGGATCCAACCTTCTCTCTGCATCTCAACGACCTGGTACTCGCCAGGTTCAACGTTTGCTTCGTATGTTCCGTTCTCATCAGTGACGACGACTTCGTCACTCGTGATTTCATAAATATCTACTGTTAGGGTTCCTTCATTGTCATCGTACCAGCCTGGGTTCAAGTTGCCTTCCGATGGCTGATCCCAGACTCTGAAGTTGTGTTGTTCTCCGTCTCCTTCAACTATAGTTTTGTACAGGTGTTCGTCGTTGAATGTTCCCCAGTCAACGTTCTGATTGTCTATGACCAGGTCTAGCATTTTCTCATTCCACTCTGATTCTTGTCCCCAGTCGAAGAATTCTCCGTCTCCACCTTCCTGAGCGTATTCAGCGTCAGCGTGGCTTCCATCATTGTTATGTTTGAACGTGCCACTGACCTCTATCAAGTATTTCGTGCCGTTCTCCAGAGTTGTGCTGTTGACTCCTGTTGTACTGCTGCTATCGACTTCCAACGTTTCTACCGGCTCTTCGTCGGTCGGGTGGACGAGTATCTTCCATCCCGGAACTCCGGGCTCTCCCTCGTCTCTCTCACCGTCCCTGTCTTTGTCTTCCCACTTCATACCTTTTATTGTGTCTTTTGCTTCAGCAGGACATGCAGTTCCGTCTCCGTAGCTGAATGGTCCTACTTCTTCATCTACCACGCTTGCGCTGAACGGATCGGTGTCGAATGTGTAGAACACGTCTCCATCCCTCGCCATCGCGTAATGCTGTCCATCGTGAAGTGCTGTGCTTGTAAAGCTGCTAGCAGAAGTTCCACTCACGTCAGGGATGTTGCCTACTTCTTCTCCGGTGAGCGCGCCGATATCTATATCGTAAACGGTTCCTTCGCCGTCTACATAAACTAACCGGTTAGCTTCTGGAACTGTCAAGTCCCCACCGCTCACGTCAAGTTGGCCTCCGCCGACTAGGCTTACTGTACCCAGAGCGGATGCTGCACCGGTGCTTGTATCAATGGTATATAGCTTGTTATCATCTTGATTCATCGCATAGAGAGTTCCCGTCGGACCGAACTCTAATGCCACCGTGTTGCCTGTCAGCCCAGTTGGACCTATAGGCGTGACTGTTCCATCTTCGTTGAGTGTCACCAGCCTTCTGGTACTCTTGGGTTTCCATTCAATACCGTAGAGAGTGCTGTCCTCCGACGCTGCTGCTACGCTTCCGAGGCCGTCGGGATATACCTGCTCTAAAGTCGCATTTCCGGTAGACTCATTAACATCGTATAGCTTTTCAGGGCCTTCTTCCATATCAAGGTGTCGCACTCCTTGTTCGCAGGAAAGATTAGCCTTTCCTTTTCGATTCACAACCACTAGAGTCCTGTGTGGGTTTTTCTCTGTCAAAACAATGTGTCCGTCCGCGTCCTTGTTCCTATCTTCGTCTGTGAGATTGTTAAATAAGTTTTCATTATATTCAAATACGTCTTCTGTCCCCTTGAAAGGAGTGCTGAACTGGTCGTTGTATCCCACGACTTCCCATCCGGCGGGAACTTCTTCTTGACCGTAGTAATATCCTCCTTTGCCCAGCTCCAAACCTTCGTAGGTGGTGCACGCGGCTTCTTTCTTCTCATCCTTGTCTAGATCAGTATTGAGCTCTAACGGCGTCTCAAAGGTTGAATCTGGTATTTCTCCCTTAGGTGCTCCTTCCGAAGTCTCTGGATCTGGTGTGAAGCCAGGAATCGTGAATTCAGCGCCGGGGAATTTGGAGCCGTCGATAGACTCTCCCTCCTCGTCAACTATCATCTTACAGACAGTGATGCTAGCAGAAACTTTCTTTTCCTCTTCACACACACCATCTTCTGTTATATCTTCGCTCTTCGCCGGCTCACAGAGCCATGGTTCGAACAAAACGTTCTTAGTGACTGAGTCTCCTGTTCCGTTTCCTTCACCGCTAGGTCCTGAGGAATCTCCCCACCAGTTCTTTGTTGCATTTACTGGTTCGGTTAAGACTCCTGGGTTACTGTTGTTGAGCGTAAGTATGCCGCCTTCCTCACTGTCTGTTATATTGTTTTGGTGGACCTTCATGGACGTAATTTCACCGCTGCCTTTTTCCAGGAAGATAATACCATATTTATTGCCTTCAAAGTGGTTTCCGTAGATGAGGTGGTCTGAAGAAGATTCTGCATCTCTTGCTGTAATCAAGATACCGTCCGTTGTCCCATTTGTGAAAGTGTTTGATTTTATCTCGACTCCGGAACTGTCTGCCAACAGAATTCCGTGCTGGTGATTTATGAACTTGTTTCCTATGATTTCTCCATCCTCGACCAGGTCGAGTCTGATTGCATAATGATTTCCTGGATCGGTTCCAGTATCTCTGAATTCATTATTCTTAATAGTCACCGTCACCGCTTGTGCGTAGAAAGCTTGAACGTCTTCGGATAATATTATATTGTTCTTTACTAAGGCGTCTGAAGCTCCTTGAATTCCTCTGTTTTGATGGCCCTGAATCGTGAAGCCATCAATTGTGACTCCTGTATTGAGGGTTATAGCTGTGTTGCTTCCAGAAGCATCGATTGTGGTACTACTTGCTCCGCTTGTAGAGGCTAATGTTACATCTGTTGGGAAACCGCTTAGACTTTCATTATAGGTGCCTGGCGCCACCTTTATAGTGTCTCCTGAAGTTGCATCATCTATAGCTGCTTGTATGTCACAGTACGGAGATCCTGCCGCGTTGTCACAGCTCGGATCGGCGGTATCGACGGTCAGAGTAGCGGCCATAGCGGGAAGTGCCATGGCGAAGAATAGCATTGCGGAGAATAGAGTTGTGAAGACAAATTTATTTCTTGAATTTCTCATTTAATACCAAACCCCCATGTGGTAATGCTTAACCTTTAAATCACTTGTTTAAGTGCGAAATGACGTGTTCTATATAAAGTTTTCTTGTCTTTAGGTATTCACAAGTGATTTTAATTAATTACTTAGTGGTACGAGAAGTTCATGATTATTATAAATGTTTGGGTTTTTTGTTATTTTAAGGTAGTCCTATTATTTTTAACGTAAGATAGAGAATCTGATGGACCCGTTGGTGAAGGAGTCTTTCCCTGACAAGGCATTCTGGCAGTCAAAGCCTGAAGGGCCTGAACCAGTATCGTAATAGAGGCTTTCTTGAGACAAGGAATGACTTCCAAGTGTTATATTATGTATCTTTATACTTGATGGTTCTGAAGATTCAAAATTATAATTCACAATGTCAACACTGTGTCTTGTGGAAAAAGTCTCCAAATTAGTTGTGTAAGTGGAAACATTATTTGGTTTTATCTCGAAAGTTTTCACGTGGCCTCCATCCATAAAGATATGAAGAGGGGTCTCTCCGCCAGTGCTTTCAGCAGTTATGTTTAAAGCGGGAAACTTGGAAACGTTGAGACGTATTTCCGGCACGCATTCCTGTCGAGCATAGTTGTGGAAGACCTCGATGAGAGCGATCTCCTTTGAATACTCCAACTTCGTTCTTTGCTGGCCGTATATCTGGTCGTATCTCCTGACATCCTCCTGCAAGTTGCTGTATTCACGCTGCAGCTGCAAGAGATCTTCTCGGGTCTCGTTGAGGGCTTCGGTCGCGTTAGAATACCTCTCTCTCCAAGTGTCTATCACCGAGTTCTGATATATGGTTATCCCTATCAATAGGGCTAAGAGAAATACCACGACTGCGAGGAACTTCACGCTGATCTTTTCTTTAAAGTACGAGCTCTCCATGTTGAAGATTGAATGGTAAAGGATTTTTAATAAGTTATCATGATAAAACCTTTTCAGGAGTCATTAAATTTTGACCGAATCATTTAAAAATTCGTTTTAACTACTCTGAGCTACGGGGTTAAGATATACTTGCAACGCAAGATAATAGCGGCGGTCATCTTCTCAACGCTACTAATAACATCTGCGGCACTCGTTTCTGCAAGCAAGCTGAAGGACGTAAAGCTAGCAGACAAGGTGGACAACGACGGCGACGGCTACATCAGCAAGTTCTCCATAGAAATCACCGCCAACACCAAAATCAACGAGAAAGGAGAAGACTACGACAAGCAGTTCTGGATGAGCAAGGGAGATCCAGCGTTCGCCATAGACTTCGCCACCCCCATAGGACCGGTAGAGTCAGGAGCATACAAAGACATCGGATTCAAGGATGGAGAACAGACCCACAAGGTATGGTTCGAGGTGGGGGACTTCGAGAAGAGGAAGACCGACCCGGATGAGTTCAAGCTAGCGAAAGAGAAAACCATGATTATGAAGGACATAACCTCCGGAAAAGTCCCTCTGAAGACTATAGTCGTGAAATATGTCGAGAGCGACATGGCAGGGCTCGACGCAGGTCTCAAGGACGAATCAATCGCTTCAAAGCCCTTAAGAATAGGGGAGACGTGGCTAGAGCACCCTAACAACGACAAGTCCAAACCAGTAACGATAAGATCAAACCCGGGCGGAGCCACCCTCTACGTTAACGGAGAAGAGAAAGGAAAGACAGAGTGGAACGGACAGTTGCCGATAGACCTCTATGAAAGAGAAGGCATGACAAAGATAAAGCTCGAGAAGGAAGGATATCAAACGCTCTCTACAAAGGCGGAGATAAGGCCGCCCACGGATGAGAGATTCCAACTCAAGAAGATAAAGAAACCCATAGTCGTAGACAGCCAGCCACAAGGAGCAACCGTCCGAGTGAACGGACAAAAAATCGGCGAGACACCACTTTCCAAAGAATACTGGGTAAACGAAGAGTTCGACGTTAGGGTGGAGATGGACGGGTACGAAACCGTTTCTTTTGAAGACGTCAGCGCGCCGTGGCAGAAGACCGTAGGCTTGAAGAGCACGGAAGAAAACACGTCTGAAACGAATGATACCAACGATACGTCAGGGAGCTACAATCTTGGCACCCTGCCGGGAATGTACACCTACGACACATATACCGATCTCACCTCCCAACTTGACTACCAATATTACAACGACTTGATTACTCAGCTGCCGAGTCTGGCCGGATTCCTAGTCGCCAAGTTCACCGCCGCTCCAATGACTGCAAACGTCGATGAAGAGATCGAATTTGACGCCGCCGCCTCCTACTACACGAGAGGCAACATAACAACGTATGAATGGGACTTCGGAGATGGAGAGACAGCAACTGGAGAAACAACAACCCACTCTTATGACTCCGCAGGCACTTACACCGTGGAGTTGATGGTTGAAGACGCTTCAGGCAACACCACGACGGCTACCAAGCAGATAACCGTGAAGAACTTGAAGCCCAAACCGCAATTCATAGTATCTAGCAAGAGGATAGAAACAGGCACGTCAGTCGTGTTCGACGCAGACCTCAGCCAGGACGCAGACGGGACCATCACTTCATACGAGTGGGATTTCGGAGACGGAAACACCGACACGGGCGAGAAGGTCAGCCACGCCTTCTCAAGCAGCGGCGACTACATAGTGGAACTGGAAGTGGAAGACAACTCAGGAGTATCAGAAACCCTGACCAAGCAGATAACAGTGAGAGAGCCAAACAATCCGCCCAACCCGAGCTTCGCAATATCCGATACAAATCCGCAATCAGGAACCAGCGTGAGCTTCGACGCCTCCAACTCCAACGATGACGGATCCATAGAATCCTACTACTGGAGCTTCGGAGACGGAGAGAGCGGAGAAGGACAACAGGCAAGCCACTCTTACCGTGGAAACGGTACATACACGGTAAAGCTGACCGCAGTTGATGACGACGGAGAGTCCGCAAACACTACCAAGACACTCGTTGTGAAGGGAGATTCAGACGATGCAGGAAACGAGACCGCAGATGAGACAGACTCCAATGAAGAAAGCGAGGAAGAGAGCGGTTTCATGATGATAGTCCGAGGATTGTGCAGACTAGTAGGGATTTGCTAAGACTGAAAAGGAAGAAGATAAGGACAAGCGGTTTTTCCTCAGGTGAACAATCGAGTTTCTCAACGAATGCAGTATTTGAATATTATATAATGAGTTTTTCTCTGTTACACAAACCCTTATTTTTCGTAAAATTTTTTAACTCAGTTTTTTTTTACTTCTTAATAGTGACGATGGAATGACGTTAGACATGAAAGTAATCCCGGAGGTAATGAAAGCCGTGGAAGGAGATGAGATACATCCTTTCGAGAACCCAAGGTTCAGCAAAGTTTTCGGAACGGATAATCTCGCTATAAAACGGTTTGAGAAGGAGTGCAAATACTACGGCTATGAAGACTTTGGCAGGTTTGGAGACGCAGTTCACGAATACGTCATGCTGTCCCACGTTCAAGAGATGGGATACCCCGTTCCAGAACCTCACGGCATCATCTTACTACAGGATATGGATTCTTTTGACTATGAGGAGGGTGTTCTAGAAGAGAGCTTTGCAAAAGATTACTTAACCCCTCTCCTAGTGATGGACAGGATTGAAAACGCGGGTGTGCCTGTAGAGGATCGTGAAGAATGGGAGGAAAAGTGCAGGGAAAGAGTGTGCGAATTATATGATAAAGGGATAGACATCAATGACTGCTCTATAAAGAGAAACCTTCTTTACAACCCTGAAGAGGAAGAGATTTATTTCATAGACGCTGGTAGGTGGGAGGCTTTAAGACCCTCATTCGAAGAATTATTGCAGGAACACCCGCCCGTCATATACGATCCGAAAGGAAGATCTATGACGTTCGACGGCGAGACCCTCACACTTCTTGACGAAGTTGCATAGAAAAACGAGCAGAAAAGCACTATCTCTAATATAGAAGAGAAAAAAGAAGAAATGTGATGGATGATTATTTCAAAGTCACGCCTTTATTCTTCACAGAACCACGGTTCGAAGTCAAAGTCCTCTATAGAATCAGCGTTGATATTGTCTAACCTGTTGATAGGTCAACCACTAGCCTGGCGAAGAAATGCTTTCTTTTGAATATGTTAAAAAGCTATCTTGATTTCCTTCTGACCTGGCTATAATATAGGAAGAGTGCAAACAATCCAACAACGAGCCCGATAGCTATCCAGAAGTAAGTGCTAGATACTATGTTTCCTAACGCTCCCGTAACTGCACCGGTAATTCTAGGCGAGTTTTGTTCTTCCTCCTGCTGTGCTTGTTGATCTTCCGCACTTTGTTCCGAGCCTGCTTGTTGCCCTTGATCTTGTTCACCTTCCACTGTTTCAGCAGTCGGGGTTGGTTTTGAATCGCTTGTATCTCCGGTTGAATCAGTTTCTTCCGTTTCTGTACTTTCTTCACTACTTGTTTGTGTATCTTCCGTTTCTCCTGTATCCTGTGTTTGGCTTTCATCTTGTGGTGGTTGGTAGAATCCACCAGCACCTCCACCACCTCCTCCTCCGCCTCCAGTGGATGGAGAAGTTTCACTATCGCTAGTGCTTTCTTCTGCAAATAATGCATAAGGTGTTCTAGCTCTAGGAATTCTAAACGTTACTTTATTGTTTTGCGTATCTCTCTCTACAACTGGATTACCTCTTAATGGATTCCAACTCCCTTCTGTAAATTTGAAAGGACTTACAGTGTTTTCATTAATTCCAGAATCGTCATAACTCATTGTGACGGTGGTGGTGACAGGCCCTCTTACTTTCACTTCGTGTGGTTGTGAAGCTGATTGTAACCCATTCGGGTTAGGATTGTTCCTGATAATTTGGTTTCCTATTTGGGAAACGTTGTTCACAATCGCGTTTACAGCTCTTGAACAAGTCAAGTTAACAGTTATAGTATCTTTTTCTACCGTGATGGTAGTTCCTTGCCTACATAGAAACCCTCTCCCCGGTTGGCCAGGGATTTGTCCTGGGATGTTCCAAGTCAGGTTTAGGTTGCTTATTTCTCCGCTTTTGAAAGTTGCGTTTTCATTAGCGGGTATGTTATTAATGTAAAACTTTATTGTGGCGTTAGGTTCTTGAACGTTTTGCACTCTTAATTTCTTGTCAAGCCCTCCTGGCCCTCCATACGATCCGTTATCCGTGGTTATGCTTCCTTTTTCCTCTCCGTCCACTTTCGCCACTATAGTGGTCCTGTTAGGGACGGGGTCTCCCTTAACTTCAGCTGTTCCATAAAAAGAGTGAGGTAGTTTAGGAGGTGATTGTGCTTGAACGAAACCTGTGGCTATAATGGAAACTAGGAGGAATACTGCTAGCTTCCCCAAAATGTTATCTTTTTTCATCTTGATTACTTAAGTTGATGTTGGTGTTGGTGGTGGACTGTAGGATATGTTGCCATCCGATCTTACCCAATAACCGTCGTAAGGGAACATGTTTTTATTGGGCATAACGGAAGTGTCGATACCGAATGGCATTTCTGCGTCACTTCCCCAACTGTTTGTCGGAACCTTTCTGTCGTTAAACGTTCCAGGCACCCAGAGACTTAGTATGCCAGCTTGGTCGGATGTGGATTTGTAACCTACAAGTTCGTTGTAGGCTAGGTTGTCGTTCATAGCTCCGATTAAGTTCCAACCTTGAGTTAATTGTTTAGAACCGTCGTTGCTATCTGCGAAGTCGAAACCTATTCCTGTTGCACTGGTTAGGTGAATGAATACTGCATTAGCAGGGTTCTTCAAAGCATCTGCTGCCGTGCTTCCACTACCATTAGCGAATCCAGTTGTAGGCGTGTAAGTTATCATATCGTCAAAGGTGGAACTGGGCAATCCGAAACTGTCAGCTTTCTGAGGAGCGGATACCAACACATATTTTCCAGGCGTTGTGAGCGCTACTGTTTGATCGAAGCAACCACCTCCCTCAGAGAGTAGCCATGGTCGGAAATCGACATTTCCTATTACGTCTGATCCAGGACCCTTTGGTCCTGATGTATGCCCCCACCAGTTACATTCTGCGTTCAATTCTCCTGATAGAGCCTCTTTGAAACCTCCTTCGTTTCCAAGTCTTCCGTTGCGGACACCTACATCCATATTTGTGAGTGAGTTTCTCGTTACTTTTGTGCGGTTAGGTGCACCGACGAGAATGCCGTAGTCAACGTTATAAATTTTGTTGTTTTCAACAAGAGCTCCTGCGAGTGCCCAATTAGAACCAGATGAACCGCTAATCAAAGCCTCTGGATTAATCAATATCCCCATACTTTGATTACCTGCTCCTGGTAATCCGGAGAGATCATGCACTGAGTTGTTCCTTATTTCTACTCCTGCTCCAGGACTTTGTCCGCTGAGTTCTTCAATCCACATTCCGCTTCCTTGAGAACCGTTTCCTCCGATGTCGTAGATTTCGTTATTAGCTACGACCATGTTGGACAATGGATTGCTTCCAAAGGTAAGTATGCCCCAACTACGCCAGTTGACATGTCCTCTTTGCGCAGACATTCCATGAATCTTGTTATCGATAATTTTTAGACCTGAGTACGATTCTTTGGCCCATATGGTGATTCCGCTGGGTGTGCTTGAATCTCCAACGAGTTCAAATCCTTTAATGGCAGTGTTGTCACCTCCCAGCTTTACAGCGGGTGCATTTCCTTGCGCTATAATTTTTGGTCTGGAAGAAACCGATGATTTGAGAGTCACGTTGTCTTTCCTTAAAGTTATAGATTCCTCATAAGTCCCGCTTTGAACCTTAATTGTGTCTCCACTGCTTGCTGCATCTATTCCTCCTTGGATTGTATCGGAGAGCGCTACTGTCGGGTTTCTGATAAC
>CAYNLP010000030.1:0-9491 GCA_964398115.1 uncultured Methanosarcinales archaeon
TCTTCAACTTTCTCCATATCTGACTGGAAAAACAATCTTTCTTAAAAATATTTGCTACCTGAACATTTTTTAAACACACAGCTTTCTGAGAAAATGTGATGAAAGGACAAAGTTTCAAAAACACAGTGGCTGAATGTCACGAGACATGGCTGGCTAAAGAACTAGGTTTAGAAAGAAGTGACTCAGGAATTGACTTGTCCGATGAAGACATAGCAATAGAAGTCAAGTCCTGGTGGAGAAGACACAACACGTATAACTTTTCAATACCAACCTACCAAAGAGAAAGGTTTCCCGAAGACCTTCCAAACCACGTTTTTTACTGGGCTTTAATAGATTACGAACTAAGAGTTAATGATTCCAAACAAGTTGAAAACGACGACTTAGAACCTTTAGTTACAAGCAGAACATCAAGAATTCTTCCTTGGAACTGGATTGATGACATCCCGAAATCACAAGCTAGGCATGAAGAATATTACTATGTAAAGGAAAGACACATTCCAGAAGAAGATTATTTCGAACGTTTTGAAACAAGTGGTGGTGAAATCTACATCCCTAAAAGTTCAAGAGAACTAAAAACTCGGATTGAAATTCCTTTCTGATTAGAAAAAGCGTTGAACCATAAAAGACAGTTTTTAAAAGCAAACGTTCATTAACAAGACATACAATGAGTTACGAAACAGTTTCTAAAGAAGAAGTACAAGACATGATGGGCAACGACGATGTAGAAGTAGTATACGTTTTGAAAGAAAAACAATACAAACATCAACACATCAAAGGCAGTAGAAACATCCCACTAGATGTTTTGAAAGAAAAAGCTTGGAAACAAATGGACAAGGACAAGAAATACGTTGTTTACTGCTTTAACTACGACTGCCAAGCCAGCGTCAAAGCCGCACGATTCTTAGATGAAAAAGGATTTGAAGTTTACGACTACGAAGGCGGAATCGAAGAATGGGCTAAAGAAGGGCTCCCAACCCAAGGAAGTTTGAGCAGAGAAGAATTCCTAGAACACGCAAGTTAATGAAAAACGTACTCTTCCTAATCTACGCCGGAACGGAAAGCCACGAATCTATGGGTAGAGTTACCAACGCACTAGTTATGGCAAAAGAATTCAAAGAAGAAGGCCACAATATTGAGATAATATTCGACGGTGCCGGAACAGAATGGGTCCCGGAACTAAAAAAAGAAAGTCACGATTTAAACCCTATGTACGAAGCTGTCAAGGAAGATGTAGAAAGTGTCTGCGAATTCTGTGCGGGAGCTTTCAAAGTAGAAACTTCTGATGAAGATCCTATCGCTGGAGGTTACGAAGGACATCCAAGTATGACAAAGTATTTGGAAAAAGACTACGAAATTTTAACTTTCTAACGAAAAAACTATAAATAACCTTATACTTTTTCTAGTCGCACGATGGGGTTAAAAACATATAACACTTTATCTGGAGAGAAAGAAGAATTCGAACCATTAGGCGATGAAGTAAAAGTATTCGTTTGCGGACCAACCGTATACGACTATTCACACATAGGCCACGGCAAGACCTACACACAATTCGACGTGATAATAAGATACCTAAGATGGAAAGGATACGACGTGTTCTACCTAATGAACATAACTGATATCGATGATAAAATAATAGACAAAGCAAAAGATACAGACAAGAATTGGGAAGAACTCGCCCGAAAGTTTGAAGAAAAATTCTTAGAAGACATGAAAAGCCTTGGAAACACTGCAGTAACTGAATACGCAAGAGCAACCGATCACCTCGATTGGATAATAAAACAAGTACAAGACTTGCTAGAAAAAGACTACGCATACCACACCTCTGACGGTATCTACTTCCACATACCCAAATTTGAAGAATACGGGAAACTATCAAACCAAGACTTGGAAGAAATAGAAGCAGGCGCAAGAGTAGATGTTAACGAAGAAAAGAAACACCCTGCTGATTTCTGCTTGTGGAAAAAGCACAAACCCGGTGATCCTTGGTGGGACAGTCCTTGGGGTAAGGGAAGACCAGGATGGCACATTGAAGACACGGCCATTACAGAAAGCTATTTCGGACCTCAATACGATCTACACGGTGGAGCAGAAGACTTAATCTTTCCGCATCACGAGAGCGAGATCGCACAGCAAGAAGCAGCAAGCGGAAAGAAACCACTAGTGAAATACTGGCTGCACACAGCATTCCTAAACATAAATGAAGAGAAGATGAGTAAAAGCCTCGGAAACTTCATAACTATAAGGGACGCGATTGATGACTGGGGAGCTCGAACCATGAGATACTACTACGTCAGCCACCACTACCGAACCCCTTTGGAATACAGCGAAGAAAACATCGAACATGCAAAGAACAGTTTACAAAGATTGGACAACTTCGTTCAAGACCTCATGTCAGTAGAGCAAGAAGGAGAGAATGAACAGGTTGAAGGACTAACTGACAAACTCCTAGAAAAATTCGAGAAAGAAATGGATGACGACTTCAACACTCCTGGAGCATTCGCGGCAATATTCGATTTCATGAAAGAAGTGAACAAACTTGACCTCGGAAGGCAAGATGCAGAAAACATACTTGACACGTTGAAAAAGATTGACGAAGTACTAAAAATATTTGACTTCGAACAAGTACAAATCCCTGACGCCGTTCAAAGTTTAGTTGAAAAGAGAGAACAAGCTAGAAAAGATGAAGACTGGGAACTAGCTGACAAGTTAAGAGAAAAGATAAAAAAGAAAGGATATAAAGTTGAGGACACTGAAAAAGGTCCTCTTGTTAAAAAATTCTAGCGAAAGGTTTCGTAATGTCCTTCACGTATGAAAGTGCCTATACCACCTAGTCGTGCATCTGATTCTCTTTTCAGAGGGCTATAGACTACATCTTCATCCGCTCTGTAATTCTCGTTAAGAAACCTATCAGAAGCTAGAAGTGCAAAATCTGGTGGAAGGCCTTCGTTGACATTATCCACATCGGATGATATTGCGTTTAAGTATTCTGCAAGAACTAGTCCTGGGTGTTGCCCGCTATCTATAGAGGCAAGCAATCTGTTAGCATCTTCTCCAACTGGAGTATCAGGCATTAGATCTCGGAATTTTCGGACTCTTTCATATCCAACTCTATCCACTAATTCTGCTGCTGTTTTGACGTCAACTCCATATTGGCTGTGTAAGGCCATAGTTTCTTCTTCCCAAGGTTGTCTATTTCTCCCTGGCGTGTCTAATTCTTCACTGACAATGTCTTCAACTCTTTCTTCCCGAGCTCTTGATACTTCTCTATCAGCTTCTTTTGCTTTTAAACCTTGAATTCCACGATCTTTGCTCATTGATTCATCCCTCCCTATGTTTTGTTACAACTAATCGGTACAAAAAAGAAGTTGAAGGTTTTATTTAAAGGTTTCGCTTCTACAACTACAATGCGTAATATAATTAGTTAATTTTGACAGAAACTGTCTCTCCCTTTTCAAGCTCAACTCTTTCCGCGTTAGAAATACCAGCAATATCACGCTTTGCAAGTGTTAAATCAACAGGAGCTTCCACCAAAACTTTTTCCAGTTCGGTCCCCAAGCTCATATTGTTTTCAGTCTTGTACTTTCTAATTTTAGCAACGACTTCCGTAGCAATATTCCCTACTTCTAGAACTTTTTCATCCACACCTTCGTAACTAGGCCAATCACTTGTGTGAATACTACCTTCCTTTTCAAAACCATTTTGATAAAGTTCTTCAGTGATGTGAGGCATATAAGGAGCGAACAATTTCAAAACTCCTATCAACGTTTTCTTCAAAGTGTACTGCGCACTCTCCCTAGCACTTTCACTTCTTTCCTCATTATACAATCGGTCTTTAACAAATTCCAAGTAGTAGTCACAGAAAACATTCCAGAAGAAATCATCAATTTCGTTTTTAGCCTTACTAAACTGATATTCATCCAATAAGTCAGTGCTTTTCCTAACAACTTGATTGAACTTTGACAAAATCCACTCATCAATTATTTCCAATTCTTCAGGCTTTCCTCCTTCAAAATCATCTAAGTTCATCAAAACCAATTTTGAAGCATTCCATAATTTCCTAATAGTTTTTTGACCAGTCTTAACATCCTTCTCTTTGTACGGCAAGTCTTCACCAGGTTTGCTTTCTGCAGCCCAAAACCTCATAGCGTCAGTACTGTACTCTTCCATAACTTTTTTCGGCTCAACAATGTTCCCTTTGGACTTGCTCATTTTCTCCCCATTAGGGTCTAAGACAAATCCAGAGATGAGGCAGTCATGCCAAGGAAGTTCACCATCATGGATGTGGCTTCTGACCACGGTGTTGAACAACCAGAAAGTTATTATGTCATGAGCTTGAGGTCTTAAATCCATAGGTAACAAGTCGTCAAAAACCTCTTCATCTTTAAACAATTCAGCAGCTATCCTAGGCGTCAAACTACTAGTAGCCCACGTATCCATAATGTCATCTTCCGGAACTACTTCATCCATGCTATATCCTTCCGGAGCTTCTTCTAACGGATCAATTGGGAGATTTTCTTCCTTTGCAAATATTGGCTCTCCTGTTTCTTTATCATACCAAACTGGGAAAGGCACACCACTATACCTTTGTCTGCTGATGCACCAATCCCATTCTAACCCTTTAATCCAATTATCGTATCGGTGCTTCATATGTTCCGGATACCAGTCGAGTTGTTCTCCTCTCTCTAAGAAGTCGTCTTTCAAATCCAAGTATTTGATAAACCACTGCTTGCTATGGATATACTCTACTTTCGTTCCACACCTTTCGTGCACGTTAACTTCATGCTTTATCCTCTCCTGATCTTTCAACAAATCTTCTTCATGCAGGTCGATAGCTATTTGTTTCTGAGCTTCTTCAATTTCCATCCCTTCATATTTTCCGGCGAGTTCCGTCATCTTCCCATCTCGTGTTATAGCTTCTTTGATAGGAAGATCGTAAGCTTTCTGCCACTCCATATCGGTTTGATCTCCAAAAGTGCAGCACATCACAATTCCCGTACCTTTTTCTGGATCTACCCTTTCATCAGAATAAATAGAAACTTTGAAGTCAAACAAGGGAACCTTTGCCTTTTTTCCTTCCAATCCTTGATATCTTTCATCTTCAGGATGGTAGAATACTGCTACACAAGCCGGTAACAATTCTGGCCGAGTAGTTGCAATTATTAATTCTTCACCTTCTACTTCGAATATGAGGTCGTTGAAGAAAGCGTCAAATTCTTCATCTTCCATCTCTACTTGGCTGATAGCTGTTTGACATTCAGGACACCAAATAGCAGGGGCTTCTTTCCTGTAAACCCTGTCCTTATCTGCTAAATCCAAGAATTGCCGTTGGGAAATCTCCTTACAATGATCGTCTCTAGTAGAATAGAGGATGTCCCAGTCACAACTCAAGCCTATATCTCGCCATTCTTCTATAACTCTTGGTTGGAACTTGTCTTTCAAAGTTTTCAAAGTTAATTCTTTGAAGTCGTCGCGACTCATATCCGTAGCTTTCACGTCTTCGCTTCGTTCAATCAACCTTTCCGTGGCTAAACCGTTATCGTCTGTACCGAACGGATAGAACACATTATATCCTTGCATTCGCTTATACCTCGCTATGATGTCTGCGTGAGTATAGCTGAAAGCGTGTCCTATATGCATCTTTCCAGAAACAGTCGGTGGTGGTGTGTCAATACTATATATAGGTTTGTCACTATCCGGATCGAATTTGTAAACATCGTTTTCAATCCACCATTCTTGCCACTTATCTTCTGCTTCATCCGCGTTGTAATTTTTAGGTAAACTTGTCATGTAGGAATTCAGAACAGAAAATAGTTATTTAAATATTGTCATTAGAGCAATGGATTTTGTCCGCCATACAACGCTTGGAACTGTCCATTCTTGAACTCCAAGCTGAAAATGTCATGATTTGTATCTGTAGCTCTCATCTTAACCACGCGGATTTCTCTAACTACAGTTCTCCTGAATGGAGTCAATCTTAAGTGGATGATTGCGTCTGATAAGAAGTCTTCAATGCCGAACTCCCCAAATTTGTCTTCTTCGCTTCCTTGAATTTCTGAAATTAAGTAAGTGGTTAATCCCATGTCTCGTAGGAATTCGAAAATGTAGAAGAGTTCAATTCGCGGGTTTTCAAACCTTGATAGCACGTAGAGTGCAGAGAGTGAGTCAAGAACGAATAGTTCTAAATCAGTTTGTTGCTTGACTTTTTTAACAATATTCTTGATAACATTCAGCCAGCTCTTGTTATTCTCTACCTTGGTATCGTTAACTTCTTTTCGGATTGCTCCAACATCAACGAGTATGAGCTTACCGGCGTCTTTTTTCTCCTTGGGTTGTCCAACTTTGCTGGATAATGTAGCAAGATCGTCAACGACGACAAGGTTGACCTTTTCTAAGTCGTAACCGAGGTTTCTCATTTGTTTTAGTAAGCTGTCATGGCTTTGTTCAATAGAAACGTACAAGCCGGTGTGTCCATGCACTGCTTCGTTATATAATACGTTGAAAGAAACTGAGCTTTTCATTGTACCCGCGCTTCCTGCTACGAGTGCAATGTCTCCTTCTGGCATTCCACCCTGGATATTTTCATCTAATCCTTTGATATATGTCTTTACTCTGCGGAAATCTTCACTTCTTCCCTTTGGTGGTGGAAATTGTGCCAATTTGTTTCACCTCTTTTTCTAAGTTCAATCTAGTTATTGGTTTATATTATTTATGCTTCATGAACGATGTCTTGTACTTGTCCTTCTTTTACATTCACAACTATGTTTTTAAGGTCTTCGTCTAACGCGCAGCCAACTATAAAACCGTTGGTCTTGTACTGCCATATCTTTTCTGCCTTAACATCTCCTGGTTTTCTTGTCATGACTTCAGAACTGTGTCCTGATTGGTGCACCACTCCACCTAGACCTGGCACGTAATCAAGGCTGTAAAATCCTTTTGAGTCTAAAACGTACAAGTTGTGGTCATAACTACCAACAATGACTTCTTTATTACCATCGCCGTCAATGTCTTCTACGAGTGGTGGTGCGACCACCCAAAAGTAGGTTTCATAAGACCAGATAGTATCGCCGTGGCTTGTGATAGCATAAACGTTGTTGTCACAAGATCCAAAAACGATTTCTTTTTTACCGTCATCATTTAAATCGGCAATGTTTGCCTTAGAAAGTATGGCTCCTCTGGTAGGATATTCCCACACGAGGTTTCCTTTCTCATCCAAAGCATAAAGGTTATAATCTGTTGAGCCAACAACTATTATACGGTTGCCGTTGTCAAACAAGTCATCCACTGCGGGTTGGGCAACAACTTTATCATCAGTTTCAAACCTCCACTCTTCTTCACCCTTGTATTCTACACATCTAATACTTCCATCGTGACATCCAAACACTATCTTCTCACCTACAAGTTGAGGAGTGCACTCAATATCAGTGTCGGTTTCGTGTTTCCATTTCAACTCTCCTCTAGCACTAACAACGTATAAGTTACCGTCTAACGAACCGAAAATGATTTCAAGCATTCCATCTCCATCAATATCTCTCAATAAAGGACTAGACCTGATAGGTCCTTTAGTTTCAAACTTCCATTCAATCTCCCCCTTATTGTTCAAAACGTATAAATTGCCATTTTCAGTTCCAAAAACCACTTCATTCATCTTGTCGTCATCGATGTCGCCAATTTGCGGGCTGTCACTAATCTTGTTAGCAGCTTCCGGGTCTTGGAAATAACTCTCTACTTCTCCTACCTCTTCATTCACATTATACTTCCATTTA
Source organism: uncultured Methanosarcinales archaeon (assembly GCA_964398115.1). GTDB lineage: Archaea > Nanobdellota > Nanobdellia > Woesearchaeales > CAYNLP01 > CAYNLP01. The sequence goes on from CAYNLP010000030.1 coordinate 7,764, forward strand.
ACTTCAGAATTTTCATCCAATAAGAACACACGACCATCTTTAGTCCCTAAAACTATTTCTCTTCGACCATCTTGATCCACATCGTATACCATAGGGCCTGCGAGGAGATCACTTTGGACGTCAACCCTCCACTTCTCAGTTAAGTGGCCTTTTCTTTCCTTGTTAAATAAACCCATACACTTTATTACCTCTTTCCACGCGTATAAAAATCTTTCTTTTAGTAACTATATAGATACGAACGGGCAATAAATTTATATAGTGTCTTCACAAAAAGTCGTTATATGCCAGATGACCTGCTGGAACTTGTTGAAAAAGAAGTCTTGCAAAATTCCAGTCCAGAGAAAATAAAAGATAAACTCACCGATGAAGGTTACCTCGAGGCTGACATTGAAAGTGCTATTAATGAGATAACTAAAAAACACGGTGATAAGAGAAAATCCGAAACGGATAAACTTGTAAAAACTTTCAGTATTAAAGAAATCTTCGACCGCATAGGATACGGATTTGTACCGCACCAATTCATAAACATACTATTCTACTTAACAGGAGCGAACTTTTTCTGGCTAGGAGTTGTAAACGGAGCAAAAAGCATACTATCAATCCTAGTAAGTTCGATATTTCAGGAACTCTCTAAAGTTAAAGAACTAGGTAAGAGTTTCATAAGCTGGTCCGGTTATCTATTCGGATTTAGCTTCTTCGGAATGGCATTGGGAACCCTAATTCAATCACCTCTTCTATTCGCAATCTCTCTCTTCATAGGAGGGGCTGGAGTTGTAACACACGGTGATCTCTACAGAAACTTCGTTCAAAGACATTTAAAGAAAGAAAAGATGAGCAAGTTTTTAGCGAAAATTGGGAATTACGGTTTGCTAATAACTGCGGTGTGTATGGTAATAAGCGGATGGTTAATGGAAGAATTCCCATGGACAGGAGGAGAAACAGTTACTTTATTCGGGAACACTTATCCGATGATGGGATACTTGATTTCTTTTGAAATAACGGCCATAATGTTCATACTCTCCGGCTATATGATTTCTAGAATCAAGAAAAATACTGAAACCCAAGAAAAAGTAAAAGGATTTGCAAAAGATTACTGGAATAAAATTAAAGTTTATTTGAAGACTTTCCTAACCAACAAGCACTTATTCCTTCTAATCGCAGCTTCCATACTTCTCGGATTCACACAAATTTTAGGAAATAGCTACTTCGGACTTTTCATATATCAAGAATTCACCAACATAGCTTTTGGTGGCTTCCTTAATGTGGGAATTATATTTGCTATTGCAGTAGTAGCTTCCCTAGTTGCACCAACTTTCAGCAGATGGTTTAATGAACATACAGGCTTGGCACCCACCCTCGTATTCGGTACTTTACTCTCTGCTCTTATGCCATTAGCACTTGCTTACAATCCGAACTTGGTAGCGATAGGAATCGCAAACGCGTTGTCCGTGATCGGCGCTTCCATCCTTGGAGTGAGTCAAGGAATGCTAGCTAGGAAGTTATTGCATGACGATGAAAGAGAAGTTTACTTCAACATTTCCAGCCTGGCAGGAGTCATCCCCTTCGCAATAATGATACCATTAGGTAGTTATTATGCTCAACTACAAGGACTTACAGCACTATTCAAAGTACTCGCGTTTCTCCTTATAATAGTGGTTGCTCCTCTCTACATCGCGTTGGTGTGGATGGGAAGGAAGAACAGATTGTAAAAGTTTATAAATTAAATTC
>CAYNLP010000031.1:0-8929 GCA_964398115.1 uncultured Methanosarcinales archaeon
CGGCGCATGCTTGCGACGTTTTCACCACTGTCTCTGAAATAACAGCTATGGAAGCTGAAAAAATACTTGACCGAGAAGTAGACGTGGTGTTAAACAACGGAATCACGGTGGAGAAGTTCCCAACAATTGAAGACACTACTATGATGCATGTGAAAAATAGAGAGAAAATTAGAGAATTCCTAAGTTATTACTTCTTCCCCCACTATGATTTTGAACTTAAACATAACCTCATATATTTCCTTGTAGGAAGATACGAATATAAGAATAAAGGAATGGATATATTAGTAGAAGCACTTTCTAAACTTAACGAAGAACTTAAAGAAGAAGATTCAAAACGAACTATCACAATGTTCTTCTGGGTGCCCATGGACCACAATGGGATAAGAGAAGAAATATTAGACAATCGGCACTATTACAATCATATCAAAAATACTTTGGAAAGTAACAGTGATGAAATGATTAAAAACTTGTTGTACGACTTGATTTGTCAAAAGTGCTCTATGGAAGAAAGTATCTTCACCAACGAATTCATTGAAGAACTGAAAAAAGACGTGAGTCAGTTTAAGAGAGAAGGAAACCCTCCAATTACGACGCATGAAATACCTGATTATGAAGAAAATGATTTAGTCCAGGACTTGATAGATGCCGGATTGACTAATGAAGAAGAGGAAAAGGTTAAAGTCATAGTATACCCGGTATATTTGGATGGCAACGACTTATTGTTAGACCTTCCGTATTATGAAGCCCTTTCAGCTGGACACTTAGGTATTTTCCCAAGTTATTACGAGCCGTGGGGTTACACACCCGTAGAGAGTATGAGTTTAGGAGTTCCCGCTGTCACTACAGACCTAGCTGGTTTCGGCAGGTTTATAAAACCAAACGTGCTCGATGAAAACCCTGGAATTTTCGTGTTAGAAAGGTTTGGAAAATCAGAAGAAGAATCTGTAGACGGATTATTCAACATCTTATCTAAGTTCGCTCATTACGATCATGCTGAAAGAGTGCAGAATAAGATAAACGCTAAACAAATGTCTATCCTGACAGACTGGAAACACTTCGTCAAGAACTACATACAAGCTCACAACCAAGCTTTGGAAACTTAGAACTTATTTTCTTGAGAAAGTCCTGAAACCGCGTCTTTTAAACTTTCTAAATGATTATCGAAGTCTTTCTTCATTTCAGAATACATTTCTTCACATAAAGGATGATTCTTGTTATGAGCGTCTGCAGGTGCGTACTTGTCAAGATACCAATTTATCTCGTTCAACATACGCAACAACTTAACTTTGGTATAATTGCAATCATCCATTTTAGAGATTTCCTTCTTGAGCAACTCCAGCGATAGCGTCTTTCAACTTCGCCATGTGCTTTTCACAATCTTGTCTTATTTCCTCGTACATTTCTTGACAAGCAGGATGTCCTGTTTCTTCCGCGTCCTGCTGGGCGTGTTTTTCACAATACCAAGCTATCTGACTTAGTTTGTGAAGAAGTTTAATCTTGGTATAATTACAGTTGTCTAACATAAACCAACCACCTCTTCTACGCTTATTTACGTTAAATCAAGTATAAAAGGGTTTCGGCTTTTCAGAAACTCTCTTTTAATTTATCTATGATTTCAAACGGGTCGCTGCTTACGACACTGCTATCTGCAAATAATTCCATCGCGCCGATGTCACCTGTTTTTTCCGATAAAGAACCTCTGTCTATAATCCTAGCTATTACAGGGAAAGACTCCCAACCCTTTTGAGGAACTAAAGGAGGCATTCCAATGGCTACTGTAAAACTATGAACACCGAAGTCATCCCGCAAGCACGCGAGAGAGTTGTAAAGGCTGTCAGCAAAAGACTTATTTGCACTTTCAGAAACTAGCAAGATTTCTTTTTCTTTTTTAGGTGTGAGATGAGCCATGACTTTCACACCGTTTTTTTCAAATCCTAAATTCAAGCTTTCATGTATTTGGTATAAATCTTGGAAATAAGTAGTCCCGTAGTTAGTTATGTAATCTTGTCTGACATGATTTAATCTTTCAAAGTATGGATAATGGGAATCGCTTGTTAACGTAAGTTGCATGTGTCCGTGTATGATACTTGCCGCGCTTTTCCAAAGGCAATGCCAGAAGACATATGGAAAAACAGCATCTGAATCTTCTTCATGACTTTTCTCTAACCACTTATTAGCGGTTTGGATGTAATCTCGGACATGTTCCAGATCAAAATCAAGAGGGTCGTGATTATCGGAAATAATCAACCCGTGATGATGATCATATTTCGCTACGTTACTGGCAGTAACGCAATGATCTCCTTCAATTCTTCCGAAACTATCTTCCGGAGTCATCTCCTTTGCATTACAGAAGGGGCCGCCTTGACTATCTTCAATTTCACTTTTTAGATCACTGTCAGACTTGACTTTAGGACGCATGCTTCGTAATTGGTTGAACATGGAAGCTTCCTGAGTTAATTTATTGTTAACCCGAACTATCTTTTGATTTTCTACATCTTCTACTGGCCCAAAAGTGTCTTTCACCCAATCTTTCATCTCATCAGGTATTTTCAACTTACCCTCATTTACTGAAACGCTGTAGAAACGATGGAATAATTCTTTTTGTGAATCTTCTAACTCAGAAACTGTTTGGTTTAATTCAAGTATTGAGGACATGTGTATGTTAGTGTAATTACTATCCCTATTTAATACTTTTTGAATATTTTACGCTTTTATCAGAGTTATTTATATAAGGTATGAAAACTTCCTAACCTGTATGAGTATAAGAACTATTGAAACTAGACTGGTTGAACTACCGGTATTACGAACGCAAGAAGAATCATCTGCCAGTGTTAAAGACTTGATTGAATCTAATTCAAGATTGTATAATTACGCTCAAAGATCTGCTAGGCCTACTCTTGAAGATTATGTTTGGAGACCGTTCCGAAATAATTTGAAGAATCAGGCTTTACAACAAGCTTTGCAAAGTCAAGGACTAGGATTTGACGACACGGTAGAAGATGATTATACATTCGTCAGAGATGTGGAACCTTTCACGTTTGAAGTTGAAGTTTCGCCTTCTCCACGAGTTTCTTATGAAACGGTTACTTCTCGATTTCGCACTTGGCTTTCTAATATAGTTCGGGAGAAAGCTGAAGGTATAAAAAGAGATGAAGTTCGTACCATCGAGGGAATGCCTTATCCATCTGTGGATTATTTAATTCAACGTTTACAAAGCCTGAAGGAAGACAACACTACTTTACATAATAGTCGTAGACTTTCAGTTTTGGATCAAGATGATGAAAGGTATCCTTTGGATGAAAGCATAGAAAGAATGAAAGTTGAGTTAGACCGGGAGAGGCATAGTGTATTAAACAAGGTAGGGGCAGAAGCTTATCAAGATGCTAGGAGTTTGCGTAAGAGAATAAGAGATTTTGAGAAAGCTGTTGAACGATGGGGTATGGACTTGCATGGTATAAAACCAGATGGTACGTTGGATGAAAACGTGGAAAGAATGTACGAGATGAGCAACGGAGCTTTTGTAAGATTTTTATTTTCTTCGAAAACTTCTGTAAGGTATGGAGGTATATTCAAAGGATTAATGGAAGATAAGGAAAAGCATAAGCGAGAAGGTAAAGTTTCGAGAAGTACTGGTGATTTGTTAATTTTACAAAGACAAAGTTTTGAAGATTTCAGACGTAAATGGGGTCAGTACGGTTTAGATGTAAAAACTGAACTGAAGAGAGAAGGAGGACGGCAAGCCATAGTCAGTATTAAGAGGTTTAAAGAAGTTGATGATAGAAGAAGTGTTGAAGACAGTTTTGATTATAACTTGTATAGACTGGATGATCGAGTATTTGTTAACAGCAAGGATGTTCTCGAAAGATATCAAGAGTTGAAAGAGCAAAACACTACGAGGAATAAACCCGAGTTCCAATTATCTTTTTTCCCAGAGAAACCTGAGAACCTTTAGTTATTAAACAATAACCTTTATATATACTTATCACCCCTTCTTTTTCGTTAAGGGGTGAAGGTATTTTGCAAGTTATAATTCCAGTTGCGGGTAAAGGAACACGTATGAGACCTCATACGCATACTACTCCGAAGCCGTTGCTTCACGTAGCAGGTAAGCCAGTTATTGATTACATATTAGATGATTTGGAAGAATTAGACTTTGTTTCTTCAATCGTTTTCATCACAGGTCATTTAGGAGATAAATTTAAGGAGCACGTGACGGAAAATTATGATTTTGAAATGCATTTTGCTGAGCAAAAAACTTTAGATGGTAGTTCTGGCGCTGTGAAACTAGCAGAGCCGTTTATTGAAGAAGATGTTCTCGTAATATTTGCCGATACAATTTTCGATGTTGATCTTTCTGATATTGAAGACTGTGAAGTTGATGGAATGATTTGGGGTAAGAAAGTTGAGGATTATCAACGATTTGGTATTATGATAAAAGATGACGAAGGATTTTTGAAGGATTTGAAAGAAAAACCAGACAAGCCTTATACGAGATTAGCGAATATTGGGATGTATTATGTGAAAGATTACGAGATGATGTATGACTGCATTCATGAACAGTACGAAAAAGATATGAAGAGTAAAGGAGAATACAACTTTCCTGAAGTGCTAGGGATGATGGCACAAAGAGGGAAGAAGTTTGAAATAGCTAAGGTGCAAGGATGGTATGATGCGGGAAAGCCAAAAACAGTTCTTTCAAGTCAACGAGAATTGCTTAAAGAAAGGCACAGCGTAGGACATAGTAAAAATAGTAATATTAACAAGCCCGTTTATATAGAAGATGGTGCTCAAGTAAGAAACTCTGTTATAGGACCAAACGTTAGTGTTGCTGAAGGCGCCTTGGTAGAGAATTGTGTTATTGAAGACTCTGTAATTGGTAGCGATGCAGAAGTTAAAGACTGTAGGCTTTCAAGAAGTCTTATTGGAGATCATGCTTTGGTCGAAGGGGTGAGCGGCCAAGTTAATATAAGCGATCACTCCGAGGTAGTCGTCGGAGACTATGAGAATAATTCATAGCGGAGAAAAAGAAGGTGAGGGCAAGGGTTCAATCCTGTTAAGTGATAGAAGCGGAGGTTACCTCTGGCTTCCGAACGAAGATGTTAATAGAAGTAATTATCAAGGATGGTACACATTTGATTATGAAAACTGGAGTTTATACAAAACGATAGAAAACATTTACATAGAAGATAAGGAAGTTAACACAGTTCATAATAAATTTTCTCACGTAGATCGAGATTCCGGTCCTGTAACAGAAAGGTTCTACTTAGATGAAAAAGCGCTTTTGTACGAGACTCACAATTACGATGGATTTGTAAGCGTAGATTTTGATTTTAGACACGTTTACGATTTCGACAAGGATGGACGCATTTATGAAATAAAACCTCGCGAAGGAGGTTTGTTGATAGTGCGTTATAAAAAGTACAGTGATCGAGCTTTGCAAGAATTAGAACATGAAAGGTATATGGCTATTAAGAATGTGAAGGATTATTGGATGAGTGGAGACTGGCAGCCACGATGCTATGATTATGATAAAGAAAGGAATTCGAAATGTGAATTTTTCATCTATGGAACTCTTAAATTGAAGGTGAGTGGTGATGATAAACTCGTTTTCGCCACAGGTAAAAGTGAAGAAGAAGCGGTAGAAAAGACTAACTCGGTCTGGCACAATAGTCAAAGATTCAAGGACGACTTGGATAGGAAATCAGAGAGGGAGGTGTGGAGTGACGACGCCGTTTTCAACACTGCTTCAAACTCGTTGTATTCATTACTAGTTGATTTGGAAAATGATGAAAGAGGGTCGGGAATCTTCGCTGGTTATCCATGGTTTTTCCAATTCTGGAGGAGAGACGAACTTATATCATTGAAGGGTTTAATGCTCTTACATGAAGACGTTAAAGTAAAGAAACTTTTAATGAACCACCTTCACCGCATTAGAGAGGATGGTTGGTTTGACAATCGAAACGTAGAAAGTGATTTGGAAAGTGCGGATGCCACAGGATGGCTATTCACGAGATTCCATGACTTTATGAAAAGATTGGAAAACAAAGAAGGAGTTTATGATATGTTCATGAAGGAAGAACTTCACAAAATCATGAACCGATTAGATGAAGTCATTAATGCTACAAGAGAGTATCATGAAAACAACGGCTTTATAGTGAATGATAAGTTAGAAACTTGGATGGACACCTTCGTCGATGAAGACTTCAGAGAAGGTGCTAGGATTGAAATTCAAGCATTGCAACTGAGGATGTACGAGTTTGCCAAGTACTTGGCTGAAATGCTGGGTGAAGATGGTGAACGGTATGAAGGAATGATTGAAGAGCTTGCAAACAAAGTTCGTGAAAACTTCTTCGATGGTGAGAAACTTGCTGATGGAGTAGTAGGTGGAGAAGTTGATTGGACTCAAAGACCTAATGTTTTCCTAGCTTGCTATGTGTATCCTGGACTTTTCAGTGATGAGGAGTGGGAAAGAATATTTGATAACGCTTTAGAACATTTATGGCTTGACTGGGGAGGACTCGCTAGCATATCCAAAGATAATGAACTCTTTACTGAGGAATATACGGGTGAGACTAACGAGAGCTATCATAGAGGAGACAGTTGGTATTGGATTAATAATATTGCAGCGATGTGTATGAAGCGTTTAAACGAAGAAAAATACAAAGACAAAATCGATAAAATTACGGAAGCGAGTAAAGAAGAAATGTTGTTCCATGGTGCTCTTGGGCATTGTTCAGAAGTTAGTAGTGCGAAGAGAAGAGAAAGTAAGGGATGTGTGGCGCAGGCTTGGAGCGCTGCTACACTTCTTGAACTTTTGAACAGTTAATTTTATCAATGATTTTTTCTCTAGAAATATGTATGGGGGTTTTACCAGAAGCGTATGAAGAGTGTTTGCCTGAAAAGGATGAGATACCTAGTCCGGAGGAGCAAAAGAGGTTAGCAGAGCTAGTCGAAGAGGGTGACTTGGAGGCGAGGGAAAGATTACTATGGGCGAATATGCGTTATGTTATTGATTCTGCAAGAGAATTTAAGGCTACTAGAGGAAGCAATTTGGATTTGAAAGGTTTGGTAACTTATGGAATTGACGGTCTCGTTCTAGGTCTTAACAAAATTGAAGAAGGCAAGTATGACAGTGAAAGAGGTAATGTGCTTAACTTTTTAGATAATTGGATTGAAAATAAGTTTTACGAATATAGGAGATCTGGTCATACGTTTCAATTTAAGTCTTTACGCCATCGTTTAAAGAGAGATGTGCAACGTGTGTCTGAGGAACTTCAAGAGAAGGGTTATAGTGAATTAACAGCTGATGAATTGGCAAGAAGGAGAATATTGCAGAATAGGAAAAGAGTAAGGCGGTCAAATTTTTAATTGTGGGAGGCTAATGAGAGTGTAGAAAGTCTTGATGATACTTTACCTGATAGCTCTACTACTTTGCGTGAAGTTAAAGGAGAAGAATATTTGGATAATGTTGTTTACGATAACATGGCAAGTGACTTTGTTCTTTCTGTAATACAGAATGGTGTTTTAACGGATAAGGAGGAAACAGTTCTTTTAAGATATTATGGCTTTGAAGGTGAAGAGGATAGTTTGCGTGATCTTGCACAATCTTTGGATATGTGTACAGAAGGGGTTAGGCAAGTTAGGTTGAGAGCTGAACGTAAGTTGAAAGAAGCTTACGGTGATGAATTAAAAACTTTCATAGGGTGAATGATTTTTCTTCTGTGTAGAATCTTAGCATGGTTATTAATAAGCCGAGGATGAGAGGTCCGAGTATTATCCCGGAGAATCCGAATACTGATAGTCCTCCAAGTACTCCGACTATTATCACGACAGGGTGTATTTGAGCTTTTTCACTTATCAATTTCGGTTTTAAAACGTTATCGATGTTCATTATTAACACCACGCCGTAGATTAGTATTCCTATCCCTGCTACGTAATTGGCTTGTGCGATTTCTATCAAACCTGCAGGTACCCATATTAGTGGAGTTCCAATGACTGGTAGGAAGGAAACTATTATCATTATGAATCCCCAAAACACCGGGTTTGGAAGTCCAAATATTAGGAAGCCGATTCCTCCAACTGCTCCTTGTACTATTGCGGTTAAGACTTGGCCATAAAGTACGGCATGACTTACTTTATGGATGTCCTTCATTAACTTGTCTCTGTGTTTTGGTTTCAATGGTATGTGGTCTTCTATCGTTTTGTACAATTCTTTCCCATCTTTGAAACCGTAGTATATGACGAAGAATAATATGAATAATCCTAGAACTAGTTGTGGTAACGAGCTTATTATTCCAGAAGCGCTGTCAACTACGAAATTGCTTAGCCGGTTTATTAAGTCACGGGCTATTTCATTCACTTGTTCTTCAGGGATTCCAAATCCTGCAAGAAAGTCGCTTACGTTGTCTACAACTCCTCCTTGCACCATACCGATTGCTCCGCTGGCTTGACTTACCAGTGTTTTTGTGATGAAGAAACTTGGGATTATCAGGACTAAGAGTATTATTACTATCATAACTCCGGAGGCTAGTGCGTCGTTAGTTATTTTAGAATTGACGGTTTCGAAAATAGGATACATTAAGTATGTGAGGATTATTCCCATGGCGAGGTATGCAAGGAAGGGTTTTACTATTATGAAAGTTAGATAAGATAATACAAGGACGAGGCCTATGAAGAAGTATTTGGTTAAAGTGTCTTCATCCATTATTTAAATTATTAACGTTTTACGTTATTTAAAGTTTGCGAGAACAAAATAATTATTGTTTATATTGAAAATAAATGGGTAAATTATATAAACTCAACATATCTCCTCACAAATAATAAGCCTCTGTAGCTCAGCCCGGCTAGAGCAGCTCCCTTGTAAGGAGCAGGTCGAGGGTTCAAATCCCTCCGGGGGCTTATTTTTCTTGACGACCAAATCAGGGGTTTC
>CAYNLP010000032.1:0-8277 GCA_964398115.1 uncultured Methanosarcinales archaeon
TGCCAGTAGGTTGTGAAGGAACAGTTGGTGCGTGGGTGGAAGATGAGAAGAGTTTGCTCGCGGCTTTGTTGTTGATGAAGCGTGGTTGTGATGTGATTCCTTATGGAGATGATGTTGGTGTAGAAATTTTAGAGAAGTTTGGTTGCAGTTTTGACTTTAGAGAGAGTGATGATATTTCGGATGTTGAAGGTTTTGACGTTAAAGCTTTGGTGGTGAATGACACCCTTAAAAGATTTAAACGATACGATGTTTCTATGCCTGTACTAAGGCCTCTCGTTGGATTGACTGAAGACGAAATAAAGGAGAGATTGGAGGATTATCGTGAAAGTTTATGTTGAAAGATCGGATGAAAGTATTGAGTTAAGTTTTGAAGGAACAGCGAAGGAGTTAATGGATGAGTTAGATGTTAATCCAGAAGCTGTTCTTATAGTTAGGAATGGGGATGTCGTGACGGAAGATGCGGAGTTGAGTGATGATGACGAAGTCGAATTTAGAAGCATTGTCAGTGGAGGGTGAAGGTGTTTCTGAAAGTGTTGTAACTTCAGATCTGGTTTTGAAGCTTCAAGAATGGATTTCTGATAACGATTTGGTTATGGAAGATTCTAACGGTCGTGTTTATGAAAATGTTGTATTGGATGATTTTGAAGGTGGCGAGGATTATTTCTATATTCGGGGTGTTTACGATGGTGTAGAAAAGAGGGGTGCGGTTTTGGTCGGTGATAAGAAGCCGGTGGTTGAGAAGTTTCAGGATGAGTTAAAGACTGGTTTCTACGTGGATCAGGGGAGGGAGAGAGTTTTGGATGAAGGGTTTCCTCCTAAGGAATTTGCGGTTTATAGAGATACGAGAGTGGAAGAGTTGTCTGATCTTGTTCAATCTCGGTTGTTGAGAGTGGAAGAGGATTTGTCTTTGGATGAGGTTTGTTCTAGGATTGAGGATGTTGCCGATCGTCGTGATAAGAAAATCGAAGCTCATATGAGGGTGGGTGAAGAGAGTTATACTTTGCATGCGAGTAATCCTTTGGTTTTGAAGGATGTTAGTTTTGAAAGTGAAGTTTTTACTTTGACTTTTAGCGGTCAGCGTGCTAATCCTAGTTGGCGTGTTGAGTTATGTAGGGATCCGAGAGTTGCGTTTTTTGAGTTGAGGGATGGTTTTTATTTGAGTAAGAAGTTTAGGGATAAGGATGATAGGTATGAAGGTATTTATTTAGTTAAGGATGAGCGTGACATCGTTGGGGGTTAGCTTTGATAGTTTACTTTTGGTATTCTTTTCCAGTCGTAGCCTTGTTCTGTTTTAATGTTGCAGTATGTGTGTTCGGGCCTGCCGAAGCCTTCCCAGTAGATGACTCCGTTTATTTCATCTGGTAGGTCTTGGTCGTTTTGTATGGCGTATATGTTTGATTCTGTCTTGACGGGGATTCCTTCTTCACAAGAACTTTCTTCCATTAGTGTGGCTTCTATAGTTCTCCAGTGGTCTGAGCATCCGACGGTTAGCGCTGTTATCAGAGCGGTTAGGGTTGCTGTCTTTTTCACTGTAATTTTGAATACGCTTTTTTGTCTTTTTATTTTTAGGGGTGTAGTTGTTTTACTTTGTGTTTGATTTGTTTGTACGCTTCTCTTGGTGTAATCATAGTTGTGATGGGATCGTTCACGTTCCATAGTTGTATGTTGTATGCTTCGTCATAGTTTTGTTCTAAGTGTCTTTTGTGGTGTGGTTTCATAGCTATTATTTTGTCGGCGCGTCTGATTGCTTCTTTATTTACTTGTTCTGGATTTGGCTTGACGTATTGTAGTGCGTCGTCTTTTTCTAAGAGTTTTTTAGCGTTTTCAGCTATCTTTGAAGCTTTGCTTGTGCCTCTGCTTTCTACTTCTAGGTTGGGTTTGTATTTTCTGGTGAGTGCTTCTGCGGTGGGGCTTCGGAAGCTGTTGCCGGTGCAGATGTATAGTATTCGCATAACTCTTTATATTGGTAGAACAAAGTTATAATTGTTTTTCTTTGTAGCAGTAGAAGTTAATTATTTGAGTTGATCTATCATGTTGATGTCTGTAATGCTTTTCGGGTCCATGCCTTTGATTCTTTTCTCTTCCTGTTTGATCTTATTGATGATTCCTGGATTTTCTAATACTTCTTCCGTAGCGTCTTCCATTTCCAAGTCTTTCATTTCCATACTTTTTCTTTATTGTTTCTTGTTTTATAAGAGTGGTGGAAAAACTTAAATGTGTGTGGTTGGTAAGTTGAGATTGATGTTTGGAAGCAGTTTAGAGAATGAAAGCATGCGTGCCTTGAAAGAAGAAGTAGAAGAACTCTTACAAGAATATGATGAGGTTATGTCAAAAGTAAAAGATGAGAAAGAAGAGAACAGAGTGCGGCGGGAAGTCGCTAAACAACTAGAGAAGATTTCTGACGATTTCAAAACTGGCCGGATTTAAAAGCAGTGGACATTTGTGTGTAAAACTTATAACTAACCCATCCTTTTCTAGATTTTATGAAGTTGATTTCGAAAAGCACGTACATGAAAGGTTTGCAATGTCCACGTCTTCTTTGGTTTAAAGTTAACAATCCTGAAGCCATCCCGGATTATGATGAGGCTACTAAGGCGAGGTTTAAGCAGGGAAGGCAGATTGGAGAAGTAGCGCAGGAGCTTTTTCCTGAAGGAGAGTTGGTTAGTTTTGGAGATTTTAATAAGACGATTGAAGACACTGAAGAGTTGGTTGAAGACAGGGTCACGGTTTTCGAGGCGAGTTTCAAAGCAGACGACTTGTATTGTAGGGTTGACATTTTAGAAAAAGTAGATGGTGGTTGGAACTTGATCGAGGTTAAAAGCAGTACTCGTGTTAAGGACCAGTATATTGAGGATGTCGCGTTTCAAAAGTATTGTTTGGATAAAGCCGGCGTTGACATTCAGGATTGTTACGTCATGCATATCAATAATCAATATGTACGAAGTGGTGAGGTTGAGCCAAGAAAGTTGTTTGAGAAGGAAAGCGTTACTGAAGAGGTTGAGAATAAGCAGGAGGAGGTTGAGAATAATTTGGATAATATGAGGCGTGTGATTAAAATTCCGGATGCTCCTAACGTTCCTGTTGGTCCGCATCGTACCACTCCTTACGATTGTCCATTGGAGGAGAAGTGTTGTAGTTCCATGCCGGAGCATGACGTTACCGAACTGTTTTATATTGGAGATGACGCTTGGGACTTGGCGGATGACGGGATTTTCAAAATTAAGGATATTCCTGAAGATTATAGGTTGAGTCCTAATCAACAGACTCAGTACGAGGCGGTGGTGAATGAAGAACCACAAATAGATCAGGATAAAATCAAAGAATTTTTAGAAGGTTTTGAGGAACCTATTTATTTCTTGGATTTTGAGGCTTTCATGACTGCTATTCCTTTGTTTGATGGGGTTAGGCCTTATCAGACGATTCCTTTCCAGTTTTCTCTACATAAACTTGAGGATGGTGAGGTTGAACATTATGAGTACTTATACAAAGGAGAGGGTGATCCTAGGCCGGAGTTGGCGGAAGAGTTGCAAGTCATTGGTGAGAGGGGTAGTATTGTAGCGTTTAACACGCGTTTTGAAAAGCGGATGTTAGATCAGTTAAGTCAGGCTTCACGGTATAGTTTTGACAGTTTGAAAAGTCGTTTTGTTGATTTGGCTACGCCTTTCAAGAACTTTTGGTATTATGATCCGGAGCAGCATGGGAGTTATAGTTTGAAGAACGTCCTTCCTTGTATTGTTGGTAGTGATTATGATGGTTTGGAGATTGATGATGGTGACTTGGCTCAGAGAGAATTTGTCCGGGTGAATTACAACGATGCGAGTGATGAAGAAAGGGTTAGGGAGCAATTGCTTAAGTATTGTGAGCAAGACACTTATAGTTTGATTGAAATCATGCAAGAATTGAAGAGAATTGTTAGTTAGATCCGTTGGTTTTTTCTGCTAGTGTTTCTCTAACTATTGGGTATTCTAAAAGGTTTTCTTGCATGTTTGTTCTGGCTCTGTTTAGTCTGGATTTTATAGTTCCTGATTTAACGCCAGTGATTTCAGAGATTTCTTTGTAACTTTTTCCTTCAAGTTCTCGTAGTTCTAAAACTGTTCGGTGGTGTGGTTTTAATTCTTGGAGAGATTCTTCTACTGCTTGCTTGAGTCGGTCGTCTTCTACTATGTGGTTAGCTAGTGGTTGGGTTGATCTTTCCGGTCCGGCGATGAAATCTATTTCTCTTATGTGTCCTTGTTCGAATTCTTCTTCTATAAGGTAGTTGACTGAGTCTACTGGGTTTCTGGCTTCGTTTCTTTTCTCGTTTTTTGACAGGTTTTCTGCTGCTTTTAGTATGTAACTTCCTAGCTGTCTCCAACTTTTTGTCGGGTCTAGTGTGTGGTATCTTTTGAATATTCGGAATAATGCTTTTTGTGTGACGTCTTCAGCTTTCTCTTGGGTTTTGAGTTCTTCTCTTGCTTTCTTTTTTAGTTTGTTTCTGAATGCTTTTGCGGTTATTTCGAATTCAGGTAGTTCGTCGTTTATGATTGACTCTATGAATTGTTGTTCGTATTTGTTTCTGTCTTCGAAGTCGTCTGGTTTGCCTTCCATTAGGTGTTTGTACATTTCTTGTTCGTATTCTTGTGTTAGGATTTGTGTGAGTTGGGTTCTGGCTTTTGTCATTCTTTTGTTGATTGTGTCTTGGCTTACGTTTTCTTTTTCTGCTATGAGGTCGTGTGGCATTCTTGCTTTTTCTCGGTATTGTAGTGTTTTGGCTAGTGTGTGGTTTTGTTTTTGCAAAAACTTATAAATTACAAATGTTTACATTCGTAATATGTTTGTTGTTGATGCATCCACACTGATACTTTTGGCCAAAGCCACCGCTTTGCGCAAACTAGCCGAGGAAAAAGAATTAGTTATAACGGAAAAAGTAAGGGAAGAAGTTGTTGAAAGCGATACCTTCGACGCCAAGCTCATACAAAAGCTCATAAGGGAAGAATTGATAGAAGTGGAAGAAGTTCACACAGATCAAGACTTAATTGAGGAATTCAGGCTGGATGAAGGCGAAGCATCCACTTATGAATTATATGACGACCACGCTTTGATAGCCACTGATGACAAGCAACTGATCAAACTATGCAGGTTAGAAGAGATACCTTTCGCATCCTCCATGCCGCTGCTGGTGAGAATGTATGAAAAAGACTTGCTCGGCAAGGCAGAAACGCTGTCAAAGCTGGAAAGATTAAATGAACAAGGCTGGTATTCAGAAAATTTTTACGAAAGAATGAAGGAAGAGGTGAAAGATGATGAAGACGATGTCGATTCGGATGAATCCTGAAGGACTTGACGAGTTTTCAAAGGTTTTGAGAGAGAACAGGTCAGAGGTAGTCAGAGAACTAGTTGAAGAAGGCAGGAAAAGGAAAGCAGTTAATCTGTTTAAAGAAGACAAGGTCAGTCTGGGCTTTGGCGCTAAATTGGCAGGCGTGACCATAACCGAGTTTCTAGACTTGTTAGAAGAACACGACGTGAAGTTAAACCTTGATGAAAGAGATGCGGAAGAAGCTTTAGAAAACGTGAGAGAAAAGTGGTAGATGTCAGCCAAAGGCTGATGGTTGCCAAATATAGTTTCGCAAGAATTAGTATTCGAAAACAGAGTTTTTCGCAAATGATTGGTATGATGAAATAGTTGAAATAATAAAAGTTATGAAAGAAAGTCTCTTACTTTAAATGGTATGGAGAAGAAAAAGTTGTATGGCGAAGAAGTATATGTGAAGGAAGGTGTTTATACACCTAACTATAATGTTCTCAAAGATAAGATATTTGTGGGGAATGATTTCCCTCGAGATTTAACTGATGAAGAAGCTGAAGCAGTTTTACTGCATGAAGCTTGGCACAAAAGTAGAGGAACATTTTATCGTTTAGGTTCTTTATCTCTTCTGTTTGTGAACGCGATCATCGCTTTCAAATTTGTCCTTACTTGGTATCATATCTTTCTTATCATACTAGCAGATTTGTCCATACTCATACCCTTTGCTAGGAGAGAAGAATATCTAGCCGATGAACACAGTATAAAAAAAGGCGGATCTACAGACGGTCTCATGACCGCCTTGAAAAAACTAGGGGAAGAAGATCGGCCAGTCTGGTACAAGCTTTATGGCAAAATCACTCACCCTACTGACGAAGATAGAAAAAAGAATTTAGAACAGAAAAACTTCTAAAAAAATATTGAAAAATAGAAAGAAAAAAGAAATAGTGTTTAGCAACAAATCACAGAGCGATTTGAGTTTTGTGAGCTTCGCTCGCTGTTTTCATTTTAGAACTAGATGATTTTCAGTTTTTTGAGTTGATTGAGGAGTTATTTTGAGATTGTTTTTATCTTTTTTTGTTTGAAGAACTTTGATGCTTTTTGTATTTCCACTCCTATTATGTCGTCGTTTTCGTCTAGTTCTAAGTTTATTCCTGGGATTATTTCTTCGAATTTGTCTTCTTTTCCTTCTTTTACGTTGATGTATATGAGGTTGTTTTCTTTGTCGTAGTGGTATTTTTTCATTTTTCTTTCCACCTCTTCCTTTCCAGGCGGTTGTTTATTTAGTTTTATTGTTTATTTTGTTCTTTTTTCTCATTTAATTGTTCTAATATGTTTTGTATTATGTCCCAGATTATTTCCAGGTCTAGTGAGTGGTATTTGTGGTAGGCTATGTTTCGGAAGTCTTTGATTTTTTGCCATGGTACTTCTTCGTGTTTTTCTTTCACGTTTTCTTGTAATTGGCTGACGGCTTCTCCTATGAGTCCTAGGTTCTATACGACTGCGTCTATTGTTTTATCGTCTTGTTTGAATTCTTCAAAAGTCGTGTCAGAAGTGTAGTCTTTGGCTTTTTCTATCGCTTGTTTTATGTCTTTCAGGTAGAGGTCAGATCTCCGCTTCAACTTGTCTGCCTCCGAGGATGCTGGGTTTTAGTTCTTCTCTTACTAGTCTTTTTTTGACAAGGTCTATTTCTTTGTTGAACAGGTTTTCTAAATAGTTTTTTAGGCCGGTGTAGTCGTCGAACAGTCCTCTTCCTTTTTTGAATTCTACTAGGAAGTCTAGGTCGCTGTCTTTTTCTGCGTGTCCGTTGGCGTGGCTTCCGAACAAGCTGATTTTTTCCACGCCGTAACTTTTAATTTCTTCCTTGTTATCCTCTATCTTTTTGATAACGTCTTCCGGTTTCATACTTGTAAAATATGTTTTAGAAGTATTTAAAATTAACCTAGAAGATTTCGGAAATAATATTTGGTTTATATTTGAGAGGGAAAAGAGTTTCTTGGTAGCTATCGTCTTTGGCGATAGTTGTTGCGAGCTTCGCTCGTTTGCCGTAAATCAGGGATTTACTGTTTTTAATTCATAATTGGAGAAGGTTTTTCATTTGTTTGTCTAACTTGTCCATTTGAGTTTTTCCTAGTTTTCCGACTTGTTTTTCCAGTCTTTCTTTGTCGATTGCTCTTGTTTGGAATGCGAGGACTATGCTGGGTTTGGACAGGCCGTTTTGTTTTGAGGGTTTGACTTTGAAGGTGTGTGGGAAGTTGTTTGCTTGTTGTTTTGTTGTGAATGGTGTTGCCATTACTATGTTGACGTGTGGTTTGGACATTAGGGTTACGGGCCTTTTCCCGGCTTGTTCATGTGTGTTGGTAGACGGTAGCGTGACGTACCATACTTGTCCTTTTTTCATAGGCTTTTCTCAAACTTGACGAGTGCTTCGTCGCTTAGTTTCTCCCATTGGTCGAATTCTTTTTTGATTTCTACGTATTCGTTAACGTCGTTTAAGAAGTGGAGGATTGCTTTGTCGACTAGTTCTTCTTCGTCTATTCCTAGCTTTCTTGACGCTTCACTGATCTTTTTTTGAGTGTCTTCGGGTATGTCGATTTCCATGTTTGAGGTTAGGCTTTGATTGTTAATAAAGTTAATCTAAAGATTTTCGGAAAGTATTTATTGTTTATATTGGAAAGGGAAAAAAGTTTCTTAGTAGCTATCACTTCGCGATAGTTGTTTCGCTTCGCGAGGTTAGGTGAAAACAAGCTTTTCGCAAGTCTTTTGATATAGGGCTTTTAATTTGGAAATTTTACGGTTTTAGGAGATTAGGGTTTTATACTCTTTCTTTGTTCTATTTTTGGTATGGCGGAGAGGTATTATCTGGATACGAGCACGTGGAGGGATTACTATGAGGACAGGTACGGTCCGGGCGGGAGGCCTTTGGGAGGTTATGCTGCGGATGTCTTCATCAAGATAATGAGGGAGGAAAGCAAGTTGCTGTATTCTGATTTGAT
>CAYNLP010000033.1:0-6656 GCA_964398115.1 uncultured Methanosarcinales archaeon
AAAATTGGAGCTAGAAGTAACACTGAATGGTTTTGGAGCTTAAATGAAATAGGTAAATGGATATATGAGAAAATCTTTAAGCAACGAGTTGAGTTTGAAGCAATAATTAAAAGACTAACCTGTCCTCTCTGTGGTGAAACATTAAATCACGTACTAAATAAAGGATGGCGACATTCTGATTTTGAAGGAGACATATTCTGGGATGCAGTTAGAGAAGTCAAGGAAGTAAGAGAAAATACTTCGGTTTACGATGTTGTTCTACCGGAACAACCGAAAAACGATCATATGTTTGTGGCAGATGGTTTCATAGTTCACAATTCAATGGGTGTCGACATCCCCGCTTACCGAACCATCATCCGAGATTTGAAAAGATACGGCGGGCAGAGAGGAATGCAAGACATCCCTGTGTTGGAATATCAGCAGATGAGTGGACGTGCTGGCAGGCCAGGTTATGACGACCACGGTGAAAGCATAGCCGTTGCAAAGAACGAAAGCCGGAAGGAAGAAATTTGGGAGAAATACGTGAACGGCGACCCTGAAGAAATAGTTTCAAAACTCGCGGTGGAGCCGGTGCTTCGAATTTACGTTTTGAGCTTGATAGCCAGTAAGTTCTGCACCAGCAAGGAAGAACTATATGACTTTTTTGACGGCACGTTCTACGCTCATCAATATGCTGACGATGCAAAGTTGAGAGCTATTATTGACAAGATGGTTAACTTGTTGCAAGATTGGGAGTTCATCAAAGGCGAGAGTGATAAACAAGAAGGGTTTACTTCAGCCGCTGATATGGTTTCGGATGATGAAGCCTTAGAAGCCACTCGGGTGGGTCAGAGAGTTTCGGAACTATATCTTGATTGAGTGTTTGCGAAAAGCTATGTCGATGGAGTATGAAGAGTTCAGCTGGTTGCAAATGATTAGCGACACGTTGGAGATGAGGCCTTTGCTGAACGTTAAGAAATCGGAGTACGAAGACATCAGAGAGGAAAGTTTGAAGTATTTGGAATACGTTTTTGAAGAAGAACCAGAAGAATTCGGCTACGAGTATGACAAGTTCTTGAAAAGTATAAAGACTGCGTTGTTCATGCACGAGTGGATTAACGAAAAAGGCGAAGACTATCTTATGGAGAAGTATAGTGTTAGGCCGGGCGAGGTACACGCCAAGCTAGACATCGCTGACTGGCTCTTGTACGCGACGCAAGAACTAGCAAACCTGTTAGACTTTAAACCTGTATTGAACGATTTGGCCAAGTTAAGAAGCAGGGTAAACCATGGTGCGAAAGAAGAACTACTACCTCTGCTAAAGCTGAAACACATCGGACGAGTCAGAGGAAGAAAAATGTACAAAAACGGGATTGAAGACTTGGGAGATGTGAAAAAAGTGGATGTGAACGAACTCAGCCAAATACTTGGTAAGAAAACCGCTATAAAAGTTAAAAAACAAGTGGGGCAGGACTTCACTGAAGACGAAGTGGCGAAGAAAAAACCTCAAGGACAAGTCGGTTTAGATAATTTCAGCTAACCTTTTTAAGCACTCTTCACTTCTATAATAAGTAGATGAATCCAGTAATAGTGGGGGTGGATCCTGGAACGACCAGCGCATACTCAGTTCTAGACGCTAGTGGTGATTTGATAACAGTACAGAGTAGTAGAAACTTTGACTTGAGCACTATGATTTCAGAAATAATACAACACGGCAATCCTGTCGTTGTCGGCTGTGATAAAAACCCTGCTCCTAGCTTTGTTGAAAAACTCGCTACTAAAGTTGGTGCTGAACTTGTATGGCCGGAGCAAGACTTACAAGTAGATGAAAAACGAAACTTGGTAGATGTCGAAACGAGAAACGACCACGAATTCGACGCTTACGCCAGCGCGAAATACGCTTTCAAACAATATCAAAACTTGTTGAGAAGGGTTGAAGAAGTGCTTGAAGATGAAGGGAAAGAAGAACTTACTGATGAATTGAAGTATTTAGTGGTGAAAGAAGATATGAGTATAAAAGAAGGTATTGAATATTTGGAAAGAGACGAGGAAGAATCAAGTGAAGAAGAAAACCCGGTGAAGGTGAAAGTTGTAAGGCCCGAAAATGAAATTGAAGAATTAGAGAAAGAAATAACTTTACTGGAGCAAAAAAATCAATCGTTGAAATCCAAAGTTGAAGGTTTGAGAGAGGAAAACCAAAAGTTGAAAGACAGGATTAAAGGCATGCCCGTTGATCAAGTGGTGAAAGAAAAAGAAAACACGATTCAAAAACTTGGTGACAAGTTGGAAAAAAAGGAGGAAACAGTGGAAGTCTTGAATGAGAAGATTGGAAATCTTAAAAACTTCTTGGAAAAGAGTTCAAACAAAGTATTGTTAAAAAAATTAGAAAATTTAGGAAAAAGAGAGTTCGAAGAGAAAAACTGGAGGATTTACAACAACGACATTTTATACGTAAAAGATCCGAACGTGGCTCACGATGACGTGATAGATGAGTTGAAAGATAAAGTCAGTGTGATAGTTCACGATAAGAAATTGAGTGTTAAACATTCAGAGTTCAGCTTTATACAATCGAAAGATATAGAATTGGAAGAACTCGATGACTTCGCCTTAACAACTCAGGATGAAATTGAAGAAGCACTTTCTCAAAAAAACATTTTGGAAAAAGTAGCCGTGGAATATAAGAAGAAAAGAAAGCGTTAAACAATGTAAACCCCGTTTGGAGCTACAACTTTGATCTCTTCATCAACTTCAAAATCTCGGTCTGGTTCGTTCTGCAAATTCGTGGCTTGGTAATTCTCAGGATGTAAAACTTTCAACTTAGGATTGACTTGTACAACTCGGCTTTCCTTAACCTCTAACATTTCAAAGCTTTCATCGTAGTCAAAAACTTCTTTCTTGCCCGTATCTAGATTATCACCGGTGACTTTCTTCCCCAAACCTGTGATGCGAACAATTTTATCGTTTACCTTCACAACATCTCCTTTTTGAAACTCGGGAATTCTCACCAATACGGAAAGTCGGTAAACTTCTTTACTCGTTTGACTATCCCTTGTGTAAAGGCTTGGACTCACTTTAAACTCGCCACCGAATCGGTCTCGCATCTGCCTGCCAACCTTCTTCGCCTTTTTCTTATCAGAAATGTAGTAGTCAACGCCGTTGTTCACTTTTTCAGCACGGCTTATCTCCTCAGCCAAGGACTTTAGCAAATACTCTTCAGCCTGTAAAGTAGGATTCCTCAACTGCAAAACGGCTTCGAAATAGTCTTGATGTGTCATACCACGCTGTGAAAACAAGTGTCATTTAAATGCTTGGCGAAAACCTTTATAACCTTACCTGATTCCAAAAGATTATGGATTGGAAGAAAAAGTGGAAGAAATTCTGGCATTTCATATGGCATGAGGACAGCCTAGCAAGCTGGGTTGCAAACGTAGTCCTCGCCTTTGTATTGATAAAATTCTTGGTATACCCTGCACTTGGGGCTTTGTTCGGAACGAGTTTTCCAATAGTAGCTGTAGTGTCAGAAAGTATGGAACACAACCAAGACTTCAACAACTGGTGGGAGGATAATAAAAATTGGTATTTGAAAAACAACGTTACAAAAAACCAATTTGAATACTTCCCATTCACCAACGGTTTCAACAAAGGAGACATCATGGTCTTGATAGGAGACCAGCCCAGCGATATAAAAGTGGGGGATGTAGTTGTTTATCAAGCTAAGAAACCCTACCCAATAATACATAGGGTTGTAGATAAAGAAAAGAAAGCAGGTAATTGGTATTTCGAAACAAAAGGTGATAATAACGAAAATCAAATTGTAGATTTTGAACTTGACGAAACAAACGTGCATGAAGACAAAATTTATGGAAAAGCAGTAGTGAGGATACCATACCTTGGATACGTAAAGATAGGTTTTGTAGAATTACTCCAATTCTTAGCCAACAGATGAAAACCTTTTTAAACAATGTAGTCGTGCTTGAGAATTACAATGTTTTGTCCAGAATGCGGTTCTATACTAAAACCAGAAGAAGTAGACGGCGAGAAAGTCATGAGTTGTGACTGCGGCTACAGCGAAGAAAGCAGCGACACTCAAATCACTGAAAAGGCCAAAGAAGAGAAAGAAATTGAAGTCGTTGACGAAGACCAAAGTGATGAAAGCCTACCAATAGTGGAAGAAGAATGTCCAGAATGTGGAAACGACGAAGCAAGGTATTGGACTAAACAAATGAGAAGCGGTGATGAGCCTGCAACGCAATTCTACAAATGTACCGAGTGTAAACACACTTGGAGAGAAGGATGATTTCTGACCACATCCAAAATAGTAAGTTAAAAGTTTATGTCAAACCAAATTCTGAAAATAATGAAATCCTTGGCTACAAAGAAGGACGCGACGCGGTAGTAGTGAGAATAAAAGAACTTGCGGAAAATAACAAAGCGAATAAAGAACTCGTCAATTTCATATCGAACGAGCTAGACAAGACGGTGTGGTTGAAATCCGGATATAATAGCAAGTACAAAACCTTAGTCGTTGAAGAGTAAACTTTTTATACTAACTTCTACTAACCATTTCCGTATGAGGGAGCAAAAAGCAGAACTTACACTAAAGAACTCAATGGATGACCTAGACTTACAAGGGAAAGGTTGCCTTTCTGACAAAGATATAAAGAGGCATATGAAAAAAGGCTACATCATGATAGAGCCTTTTCAAGAAGAAAACCTAAATACTTCTAGTTACGATGTCACTCTCGGCGAATACTTCTTCAGAGAAAAAGCACCAGATGTCGGCGTCAACATTTATAACATGTATGATGAAGATCACGTGAAGAGAGTTTGGGGAGACGAGCCAGAAAAAGCAATTCCGAAAAAAGAATTAATGGATGACCCAAACGCGTTGCAAGAATACCTCACTGACATGGCAGTAGAAAGAGGATTCTTACCAAAACAACTCAGCATAGGAAACGTAGAAGAAGAACTGAAGAATATACACGCGGATGAAAAAATAATCTTTCTATTCCCAGGTGAAACAATCCTAGCACACACGAACGAATTCATCGGCGGAAGGACGGTAGACACCACAATGATGAAAGCCAGAAGTAGCTTCGGAAGAAACTTTATTTCAGTCTGTAGATGCGCAGGTTGGGGAGACGTCGGATACGTAAACAGGTGGACGATGGAAATAACAAACGCAAGCCACAACCACCACATAATACCACTCATAGTCGGAAGGAGATGCGCACAAATAATATTCTTAAACACAGGAGAAACTGATCAAGGTAGTTACAGCGACGGAGAAGACAGCAAATACCAAACCAGCAAAGACGTGGAAGAACTAAAAGCTAATTGGAGCCCTTACGACATGCTACCCAAAATGTACAAAGACCGCGATATCAAGAAATGATAATCGGAGTTGCAGGAAGAAACGCTTCCGGAAAAGACACAGTTGCAACGTTCTTACAAGAAAAAGGATTTAAAACAATTAGCTTAAGCGACGAGATACGCAGAGTGTTAATGCACGAAGGCAGAATGATCACTAGAGATAACCTAGTAGAGAAAGGCAACGATTTAAGAGAAAAACATGGCGAAGGAGTACTAGCCAAAAGAGTAAAACAAGTCATGCGAGAAGAGGAAGACTACGCTATTACTTCTATCAGAAATCCTGGAGAAGTAAACGAGTTAGCAGAAGATGATAACTTCTATCTATTATGGCTAAAGACGCCTGCAAAGAAAAGATGGCAACTAATGAAAGAAAGCGATAAAAACAGAAATGACTCTATAGAGAGTTGGGAAGAGTTCAAAAAAGTTGACGAACGAGAATGGAATAATGAAGATAGTTCAAAACAAAATTTGAAAAAAGTTATGGAGATGAGCGATTACACTATAGAGAATGATAAAGGCTTGGAAGATTTAAAAGAAAAGGTAGACAAAGTAGTTAATGAAATTCAAAATTCTTCATAAATAGGATATCTTTCACACAACTCTTCTACATCTTTCCTTACTTCCTTTATCGCTGTTTTATTGTTAACGTTTTCAATCACTTTCGCAATTGCACTCCCTACTTCTTTCATATCACTTTCCACCATACCTCTCGTAGTCATGACCGGAGTTCCTAACCTGATCCCACTGGGATCGAATGGACTTCTTTCATCAAAAGGTATCGTGTTCTTATTCACGTACAAACCGGCTTTTTCCAAAGCCTCTTCAGCTTCTTTACCCGTGACGCCAGTAGGGGTTAAATCCACAAGTAAGAGGTGAGTGTCAGTACCGCCAGTTACAAGTCTCAAACCATTCCGACTGAGCTCTCTACCAAGTTCTTTAGCGTTATCCACGACTTGCTTTGCATAGTTTTCAAAACTAGGTTGACTTGCTTCTTTGAAACACACCGCTTTTGCAGCGTTGATATGATCGTGAGGTCCTCCCTGCAATCCTGGAAAGACAGCTTTGTCAATCTCTTTAGCGTATTTATCTTTACACATTATAACTGCGCCTCTAGGACCTCGCAATGTTTTGTGAGTGGTGGTAGTCACGACATCCGCGTACGGGATTGGGCTTTCGTGAACGCCACCCGCTACTAAACCACCGATGTGGCTCATGTCAACGAAGAAGTAAGCTCCAACTTCATCGCAAATTTCCTTAAATCTTTTCCACTTCACCTCTCTTGGATATGCGGTGAATCCTGCTTC
>CAYNLP010000034.1:0-6362 GCA_964398115.1 uncultured Methanosarcinales archaeon
TGGTGGGGGGATTGTTTTATTCTATCTCTTTCATAACGCTTGTCAGGATGTCTTTCACGGAAGGTTTTTTCCTTGCTTTCACTCCCTCTCGTGTGTGGATGTGTTCGGGAAAGTTGTCCAGGTTGGGATAGTGTTTGGAGTTGTCCCAGCGCTTGATTAATTCTTCGTCGCTTCCTTGGTAGTGATATCGGTATTTCTCTACTGCGACTTCGTCTTCTTTGATTTTTAAGTATTCGAAGAGGTGTAGTTCAGAACCGTCCACAAATTTTGCTTTTGCTTTGTAATATCCTCTGTCGATGTCCACGACTTCGGTTTGGAATTTCACTGAAATTGTTAGTGGGAAAGAATTGAGTTGTTTCTCTATCTTTTCGAAGTGGTCCTTTACGTTCATACGGCGCTTTCCAGGTCTTCGAGTTTTTCCTGCCAGTGCTTTTTCGCCTCTGCGAGTGCGAACCATTCGAAGAAGTCTTCGTCGTCTCCTAGCTTTCCTTCTTCAAACTTTTGCAGGAATTTTTCAGTATCCATACCGTATTCTTTCTCTAACTTGGAGAGCTTGGACTCGTATCTCTTCATAACGTAGTCTCCGAGTTCTTTCTCTTTTTTCACGGCTTCCTTGACAGCTTCGCTCATGGTCATAACACCTCTTTATAACGTCTTTCCAAATATTTAAAGTTACTTGAGAGTTTGAACAAGCAAGTTTTAAAAAGTTTTGCTCTCAAACCTCGGAAATTTTACAGGAGAAGGGTTTTTAAGGGAGAAATGGTTCTTAGAAGCTATCGCCTTTGGCGATAGATGTTTCTTTCGGAAAGATAGGCGACTAAAAGTCGCAGAATTATTGTTCATATTGAAAAGAAATAAAGGGGTAAGACATCCTGAAAGATGTCTTATTGCATGATTGTTTAAATTATCAACTTATTAGACCGTATTGGTTGATATTATCTAGCATAGATTTAATAGCTTCTATAATATATGTAACCCATTCGAGGGATGGAGGGGTTGCTAATGATTAGAAAAGGATTAATGTTAATATCAGTGACAGTTCTAGTTTTCCTACTTGCAGCTTGTTCTCCTAATAATCAAGCTCCAAGCGAGCAGGAACAAGCTCCAAACCAGCAAGAGCAAACACAGCAAGAAGTTGAAGTGGTTCCATCAGGAGAAGTTAGTGACACACCTGTAACTCGTAAACCAAGAGAAGTGGTAGCACCAGTTCCTAAGAAAAAAGCCATTATTAAACAAGATGGATTAACCCAAGCATTGGGAGATAGGAATGTGCAAGCCAAGGCTGAAGTCATCAACACGAAAAAGATAGAATGCGATTTAGATGACAAAACTTTGAGTTTCAGAATAAAGAATGTTGAGGCGCTCAGTGAAGGCAGGCTTTGGTCTCTTGACCTACCCGTTCCGAACTCAGCACCTCAAAACACTGTAGGTGTTCAGTTCTTTATTAACGGCTACTTTGCGAACAGTCCCATCCACAATTATTACATGAACAGCGAAAGGATGTTTGGACCAACCGAGAAATTCAGCGATAACTGCAATCGTGCACGGCTTCGACCAAGACAGAGAACGACTTGTTCTTTGACCAACGTGCCTTTGAGGTCGGGTAATCAGATGAACGGTTACAACACGATATTCGTGAACACTCCGAAGAATAAGATGCTCTTCGGATTTTACTGCGAATAACTTTATTCAACTCGACGGAGGTGTTTTTTGAAATGAGTGCTTTGAGAGACATGGGAAACTTCATGGTAACCATCGTGGCTTCCGCAATGCTAATACTGCTCGGTATTATTTACTTCATGCTCACCACTTGGATGATTAAACTGGGAGCGAGTTGGGCGGGTTACGCTTCAGTTCAAGGAAGCACTGTCGTGTTGACAGCAGGGATCGTGACGGCTGCTGTTATCATCGGCTCTGCCATTCAAGAATGATTGGTAGTGATTAAGTCTTGAAAAGGCCCAATTTTCTCTATTTTTTCTTTTTTATCTATCTAACCTGATTTAACTAAAGTTGAAAAAAGACTAGGTTAAAAGAAAGTTCTTATGAAAAATTTTATAACCTTTAAACTAACTAAAAAGACTTTATGCAAGGTAAGAAAGGACACGCCGTCGTTAACTTGATAGTAGGTTTTCTTGTATTCACCTCAATCGGATTACTCCTAACAAGCTTGTTTGAAACCCTAAATTTACAAAATAAAAGATTAGTAGCAGTGATTGAAACCCTGAAATTCATCTTACCAGGCTCTATAGACGCTTTTGGAATGATTAAAAACTTCATATACAGCTTAGTCTTCACATTCGGAGTAGAAACTTTCAGAACACCCGATACGCCGCAAACTTATCAAGCGGAGTTCTAAACATTCTCTAAGAGATAATCTGCGTAGAACTCAGGCCATTCAACACTTTCATCATCATGACTTTCCTGCGCCTTTTTCAAACAAGTAGCTATTTCACTCGGCCTGCCTAAATCAGGGAATTTACCTAGAATGTAAGCAGTGTAGAAGCCAATCCATCCTTTATCAAATTCTCCTAAGAACTGCTGTTCATACTCGTGATGTTTAACACCTGCTTCTTGCAAAGCCTCAACTAATTCTTCTCTTTTCATATCAAAGAAATGATTTCATACTATAAATAAATAAGTTTTTTCCCAAAGTTTATAATTCCAAGCCAAGTAAAAAAAGCGTATGGTGTTAGAGTCGTTAATCGAACCCTTAAAAGTCGTAACTATAAGCATATTTCTTTACATGACTCTCTGGTACCTCGGATCCCTATTATTAAAAGACAGCAGTATAGCAGACGTTGCATGGGGGATAGGATTCATATTCATCGCATTCATAACCCTATTCTGGAATCAAGCAACTTTTACCGAATATTTAGTAACCGCTCTTGTAACATTATGGGGTTTAAGACTATCCACCTATATAATTATAAGAAACAGAGGGAAAGAAGAAGACTTCAGATACAAAAAATGGAGAGAAGAATGGAATTACTTCTACATAAGGAGTTACTTTCAAGTCTTTCTCTTTCAAGGATTCTTAATGTTAATATTCAGCCTTCCTGTAATCTTCATAAACCTATATTCACAAAGTTTCCACTGGTTCGCACTAGTAGGAACACTCATCTGGCTTGTAGGATTTTATTTCGAAAGCGTCGGCGACTATCAAAAATACCAGTTTAAACAAGAAAACGAAGGCTTAATGACAGATGGACTTTGGAGCCTCACCAGGCATCCCAACTACTTTGGAGAATCAACGATGTGGTGGGGTATTTGGATAATAGCCGCAACCGCGCCAAACGGGTGGATGACGATAATAAGCCCTATCCTCTTAACCTATTTCCTATTGAAAGTTTCAGGAGTTCCATTAGTTGAAGAAAGATACGAAGGAAACCCAGAATGGGAAGAATACAAAGAAGAAACAAACAAGTTCATACCATGGAAATAAAAAGTTTTTACAAAAAATTTTTATACAAACACTCAACCTTAAATATATACGTTGGGGGTTTATGAGAACTACAAACTTAACCGATAAAATCTTTGAAACCTTAAAAGTTCAAAACACTAACTTTGACGTCATACCCATAACAGACATTGAAAAATTCAGCAAAAACCTTATAGAACACGTAGCTGATTCTAAAACTTTACATCCAAAGTTTGAAGGCTTAGGATACAATAAGGGAGAGCTAGAAGGCGATGCTGACAAAATTCAGAGGGCTATCTATCACGACGTTGCAAAAATGTATGATGACAAGTTCAGATTAGATATTGGACGAGGATTACACATACCAGACAAAAACGGGATATACCTCCCAGCCAGAGAGGGAGAAGCTATTGCTAAACCATACTTGAACGATAATCCAATAAATAGAGAAAACCTTCATATACCAAGTGATAAATACGTTGAATTGTTAAAAAGTGTACGAAAAAGTTAAGCACGCGCAACTCCAACACTAGGACTTTGCCTAATATGATACAACATGTTCCTATAACCTTGTTCTCGATCATGAAAATCAGGTATTAACAAACCCTCATCGTTCCGTGTAACAGAAATACTAGATGAGCCAAGAGAAACTTCAACACTCTCTTCAGAACCATAACTCGAATCGGACAAACCAGCAATGCTTAGCAATCCCTCCATGTTATCATCAACCACGACATCACCTCTTAACAAAGGAATCCCTGAAGATACTTCATCTACCAAATAACCGTCTTCAGAAACACCTTTAACACCTTCAAAATATTCTTCAGCACTTTGATAAGCCTTTTTCAACCTCAAAACATCATGTTGAGAATTCCTCAAACCCTCCTTTTTAATAAGAGGTGTTAGATACAAAGCTACAACCAAATCCTCTAAATCACTCATAACCCCCACTCACCTAGCTCAAACATAAGATTTCAATGTATAAAAGAGTTAGGGATTTCAAAAAATTTTTTTATTCCAACCTACTCCTCAACATCCAAGAAGTTTGTTCATGCTCTCGAATTCTTTCAGTAAGCATGTCAACAGTGCCGTCATCTCCACCTTCATCCGCATCTTCTAAAACGTTTCGGATTTCACGAAGCATTCTCTCATGATCTTCTAACAAGTCTCTTGTCATGTCATCCGCATTCAATTTCGAATCCGCACTAGAAATGTTAGATAATTCATTAAACTCACTAAAACTACCGGGAGCGGTTCCATCCAACATTTGAATTCTTTCAGCAATCATGTCAACGGCTTCCCACAAATCACCATATTGTTCTTCAAACATCAAATGCAAATCCCTGAAATGCTTACCTTTCAAATTCCAATGATAATTTTGAGTTTTCAACATCAAAGCATAAGTATCAGCCAAGACTCCACCCAAACTATCTGCCATAGACTCACAATAATCTTCACTTAATCCAATATCCATCTCCTATCACCTCACAAACACGAAAATTCTTACATCTTTTAATGCTTTGCGCAAAATTAAAAAGACAAACTTTTTTCACAAAGGAAATGAAGATGAACCCAATCTTGAAAACTTTGAAACAAAACATGGCCTACAAGCCAGGAGAAAAAGTAGCGATAATAACACAAGAATGGGAACAAGGATTAGGAGATAAACAAATATTTGAAAAGACAAAAAAAGTAGCGGAAAAAATGTACCAAGCTTATAAGAAAAAAGACGTCAACGTTTCACTGCATAGCTACGTCCCTGATGAAGCTATGAACGGAGTAGACGCTCCACAAAGTTTGTATGAAGAAGTTGGAACTCCTGACATAGTATTTATGCCCACTGCCTACTCCTTAACTCATACGGAATTCCGGAAAAAATTAACAGATAACGATGCTAGAGTAGCGAGCATGCCCGGATTTAGTATGGAACTTTTCGAAAAAGGAGGTCCGATGGATGTCGATTATGAAAATATAAAGTTAATGACAGCTCACGCCGAGCAAAGATTAAGAGAAAACAATTACGTACACGTACAAGGAAAAAAGACAGACATAGTAGTAGAAATAAATCATGAAAACGTACACTACAGCGACGGTTTAATCACCGAACCCGGAACGCATGGAAACCTCCCCGGCGCAGAAAGCTTCGTAACACCCATACACGAAGGAGACAGCCACGGCTATATAACAATACCAAAAGGATGGGGTGGTCAAGAACCTCTAAAAGGAGAAATAACCCTCCACGTAGAAGACGGCAGATTCGTAAAAGTGGAAGGCTCTGAAGAAGCAAAGAAACAAGCGAAGGAAATAATATGGAGTGGAGAAGATCACGATATACTAGCAGAACTAGGAATAGGAACCAACCCTGCCATAACAGAAAAATATATTGAAAAACACAGTTGGAACCTGCTAGTCGCCGAAAAAGTATTCGGAAGCGCACACTTCGCAAACGGAAACAGCGCAGCCATGGGAGGAGAAAACGACGTACCCGTACACGTAGACTGGGTAGTACCCGACGTCGATATAACCTACCACATGAAAAACCCAAAAAGACAAAAATAATACAAATAACCAAAACTTTTTTAAAGGGGTTACTATTCCGTCCTGAATACCCACCAGAAAATGTATGAGGGAGATAACAAATACTACAAACAATACCGTTCTGTGATTAATTCCGCGCACAGAGAGGTATTGCTGAAAAACCAGGCTTGAGCGAAGCCCCAAAAAGTGATGCCCTGGTGGTGTAGTGGACTAGCATGATGCCCTGTCGAACAAAGAAACGGCTATAAAAAAATTGTGCAGTTAGGCATCGACCCGGGTTCAAATCCCGGCCGGGGCGCTTTTCACAAAAAAATTAGATGGGCCGGTAGCTCAGCCTGGAAACAATACTATTGTTGGGCAATAGAGCACTCGGCTTTTAACCGAGTGGTCGTGGGTTCAAATCCCG
>CAYNLP010000035.1:0-3430 GCA_964398115.1 uncultured Methanosarcinales archaeon
TTTCATAACGATCGAAGTCACTTTTTTGATGCGGTAAGATAAACATTTGCGCCTCAGCCTGCGTGAATTCTCTCGTCCTCAAAAGATGCTGCCTCGGACTAATCTCATTACGATAAGCCTTGCCAATTTGGAAAACACCGAACGGATACTTGCCACGGAAGAAATGATCATATCGCTTGAAGGGAAGATAAGTTGTGGTCGCGGTTTCAGGCCTGTTAAAAGCACGCTTATCCATACCTACCGTGGTTTCCATCATAAGGTTATGATCCTCAACACTCTCTAATCTACCACCACAATTTGGGCATTCATCACCCTCGCTCAATTCTTTATCTGCTCGAAAGTCACTCTCGCAATTTGTGCATTCAAGCATAGGATCTGTAAAACTTTCCAAGTGACCACTGGCTTCCCAAACCTCTTCCGGCATGATTGTAGGAGCTTCTATCTCCATAAATTCATTCTTGACAAAAACATCTCTAATCCTGTCTTCCACGTTGTTCTTCAATAGCTTGCCGACAGGTCCGTAAGTGTAGAAGCCGCTAAGTCCGTTGTAAATTTCAGGCTCTGGACCCCAAACCATTCCCTGCTGTTGTAGGAAACTTGAAAGCCTGTCCAAATGGTCTTTATCTCTCATGTTCGAAAGTTATCAAAAATTAGTTTATATATGTTTCGCGAAGAGATGATAGCTTATTTCGTTTAATTTCCGAATTTTTTGTAGTAAAACCTTAATTTCGTAACTTATTCTGGGTGTTGATGAAGATTGTTTTTACTTATCATGCTAGGGAGCAGATGAGGCTTAGAAATATAGAGGAGGTGTGGGTTAGGGAAGTTGTTAAATACCCAGACAAAACCGAAAAGCTTTCGAACGATAAGTATCTAGCACGCCGAAAAATAAACGGTTTAAAGCTTGAAGTCATATATTTACAACAAAAATATAAAAAGATAATAACCGTATACAAACTACAATGAAAATACGATACGACCCAGAAGCAGACGCCATGTACATAAAAATAAATGAATCCAAAGTAGAAAAAACAAAAAAGATTGATAAAAACACCCTCATAGACTACGACAAACAAGGAAAAGTAATAGGATTCGAACTTCTCTCCGTAAAAGAAAACAATCCAAATCTCCTCAAAGAACTACAAGTAGAAATGACCGCTTAACAAAAAGTCATATATCTTCTTTAGTAATAGAATTTTCAAATTCGGAAAAAGTCAAGTTGCCTTGCTGATAAGTTTCTAAACTATTAACAGATACTCTCCATTCCTCAACCGGTTCGTAATCATCATAAACTTGCACCACAGCCTCGTTAGAACTAACATTAGCGCTGCTGATAAAACCTAATACCAGGTACGTAGCTTGATCCTTCTCCATATCATCAGGGAGCTCATAACGCACCAACGCTCTTTCACTGGTGACATCAACAACAGCATCGCTAATACCATTACTTCTCAACTGCGCATAAACCTCTGAATTAACTTCTTTAACCTGAGGCGCATCCACCCTTTCCTGAGGTTGAGATAAGAACAAAAATGCTCCTATCAAAACCACAAGTATAACTCCAGATATAATCCACTTATTCATTTTAATAACCGCCGTATCCTCCATATCCAGCTCCAACATCTACAGTACTGGTTGAACCATAACCATATCCTGTGTTGTAACCAGAATAAGCAGTTCCGTAATAAGCACCCGCGCTGTGTGAAAGACCGGAAGGATCCGCATCTATTAACCTTTGGGTGCCAGTATTCGTGTAACCATGGGTGTCACCATAACTATCCACAACAGAACGTACATCAGAACCAGTGTTTAAATCAGTACTAGGATCACTCAAACCATGACCCAACGAGTTAGTTTCAATACTTACTGAATCCTCATCTGTAAACCTACTCACCAACCTTCCAACTCTAGTCAAAACTTCATACTTAGCTGAACTTATTAAGCCAGAACCACTGATGTCTAACGCGCCCGTATTCAAAGCTTTCTTAGCTACTTTAAACTTGTCTTCAGAATGTAATAACTTCTTCACCGTAGTTTCATCAGTATCTATAACAACGCCATGCCCGAAATCAGCAGCTTCAACCTGATCAAAATCAGTAACAACACCATTATC
Source organism: uncultured Methanosarcinales archaeon (assembly GCA_964398115.1). GTDB lineage: Archaea > Nanobdellota > Nanobdellia > Woesearchaeales > CAYNLP01 > CAYNLP01. Next base: position 2,114 of record CAYNLP010000035.1, read on the forward strand.
TCCCGTTTCAATCTTAAACAACAACAACTCTCTATCAGCGTCAATCCTAGCAAGCATGGTATCACTAACTAAACTCTTAAAAGCTCCAGGTATGTTACCTTGTTCAGCCGCAGGATTGTAATCATTCTCGATGTCCATTAAAATTTCAGGAATCCAACCAGGAAGAGGCGAAACCATATCCATATTATTGAGAAGTCCTCCCGTAGTCACTCCACTAGGTGGCTCGCTACAGTCAATACCATTCAGAATTTGTTTCAACTTCTGAATCCGCTTTTTCAATTTCAAAATTTCTTTCTCTAACTTTTGCTTCTCTTTTTTCACTTTTTCTAACTCTTTTTTAATCTGATTTTTCATGACTTCCCTATTGTCCTCAATTTTTCCATTTAGGGCTTTTAACAAGTAATCTCTAGCTTCTGCTTGGCCCAAAACTCCTTTTTCGACAAGATGTTCAATTAACTGTTTAAACAAGTAGCTTATGGTTGTTTTAGTAGCTTGAGCTGTAGCCGCACTAGCGCCGCCTGTAAACGGAGCAGAGGCAAAACCTATCATAAGCTGTACTCTGCTTATGTAATCTAAAGCGCGTTCGTAACGTTCAAGTTGTTTGAACTTCTCATAACCTTCTTCTCCCAATTTATTCCGTAGCAACTCTTGCCATGTCATAGTTTCATAATCCTGAAATGAACTTTCCAAATCGTTAATCCTTTTATTTTTCTTATCTATTTTTTTCTCTTTCTCATCTATTTTGTCATTCAAATTCTTGATTTTCTTCTTGATTCTTTCTCGCTTTTCAGAACAAGGAGTTTCGGCAAAGTCTTCAGGGATATCTTCTGGCTCTACATCATCTTCAAATTCAAAATCCGGAGTTCCCCCAGGCGTAGTTATCATACTTTTGTTATTAGTCCCATTAGGTGTACCATTATTAACAGATCCGTTGGGAACCCAAGGGGGTCCGACTTGTCCTGATCCATTTCTAGGGGTTTTGTTTGGAGGAGGATCATCTATAGTAAGGTTAGGAGGTATAGTACCTGTATTATAATCTTCTGTTTCACCGATTTCATAAACTCCATGTCCTGTGTAATCTTGTATTTTTTGTCCTGTTAAGGTAAACCTAGTCCATGTTGAAAAGCAAGTTTTTAGAGGTGCAGCATCTGAACGACACATCCAAAAGTATCGCGGCATTTCAACATTTAACCTAACCTGCTTTGTAGAACTTGGAGATACTTGAACTTCTTTATTTTGGATAATCCATTCATCCCAATCTCCTTGAGTATCTTCCCAATCTCCGTCTTCGTTAAAATCAGATAATACGTTAATGTA
>CAYNLP010000035.1:3440-5845 GCA_964398115.1 uncultured Methanosarcinales archaeon
TCCCAATCATTATTAGTGACGTTTACAACAATCAATCCAGGTTTTGCTCTTACAATACCATCATCGTGTTCATCAGGATAATCAACTTCATCTTCTGCGTCAACATCTTCACCTAGCCACGCCCTAGTAACATCTTCATGACGACTTCCATTATCTAACTCCAAAGAGGGGTAGGGAACAGTTGCATCTCCATAATCCATCTTTGCAGATGCGAAAGAAGCAATTAGTAAGGATGCTACCATCCAAATCAATGCTTTTTTGCCGGTTCTAGACACTGTAGTCACTTTCTAACCGTGTTTACACCATTTCTTCCTATTTAAATCTTTACACTTTAATTATTTCTTTTCTATATAAAAAATAAATGTCGGAAAATTTACAAAAACTTGAGAGAAAAGTTTAAAACGATCTAAAACCCGAAAAGCCACTGATGGAAAAAGAAAAACTAGTCAAAAACATTCAAATAATTATAGGCGTCGTCGCACTCATAGTAGGAGCAAGCGGATTAGGAAGGCTAATAGAAACCAACACAGGTTTCGGATGGCCACAAATAACATACTGGATACTAGCCAGCCTCGGAATAGCAATAGGGATCTTATTCACCTTCTTAAACTTCACACAAGAAAAATGAAAGAACTAAAGAAAAACAAACTGGACTTAGAATACAACTTTGAAAGCCGGAAAGCCATAATATTTCTCACCGCTATGACCATAACATTCATCGGATTCTTAGGCGTTATGATATCACAAGGATTGATAGAAACCGCACTCTCTATAGGAGTTGTAATACTAATAATAGGAACAGCATTATATCAAAGGACAAAAATGAGAATGGATGACATATTAGAAGAAATAGAAAACCTATAATTCTTTTCCATATAGACAAAAAAAGTTGTAATAATCTTTAAATACGCCTAAAAACTTACCCAACAGTATGGACGCTAAGATAGGCTTGGAAATACACGGCTACCTAAACACACCAAACAATACCAAACTATTCTGCGAATGCGAAATAGACCGAGACAGCAATCCAAACACCAACATCTGCCCCATCTGCACAGGACAACCAGGAAGCAAACCAATGCTTCCCAACGAACAAGCACTCCACAAAATAATCGCCATAGCCTTAATGCTAGACTGCGACGTAAACACAGAACTAATGTTCCAAAGAAAACACTACAGCTGGCCCGACCTACCCAACGGATACCAAAAAACCATGAGTGGCTCATACTCTATACCGGTCGCGATAAACGGAGAATTCCTCGACATAGGAATAAAACAAATCCACCTAGAAGAAGACCCAGCCAAATGGGATCCAGAAACAGGAAAGATAGACTACAACCGAAGCGGCTACCCCCTAGTAGAAATAGTAACAGAACCAGACTTCGAAAGCAGCGAACAAGTAGAAGAATGGCTAAGAAAACTAATGACCACCCTCAGCTATATACAAGCCGTAGAAAAAAGTGCGGGCATAAAATGCGACGTCAACGTAAGCACCGCGCCAAACTATGAAAGAACAGAAGTCAAAAATGTCAATTCAGTAACTAGCATAGTCGAAGCAATCAACTACGAACTAGAAAGACAACAAAACGCAGAAGCCAAGAGACAAACCAGAGCATGGAACGAATTCGAACAAAAAACCGAATTCATGCGAGAAAAAGAAACAGCACAAGACTACATGTTCATACCAGAACCAGACCTACCCACCATTCCAGTAAGTCCAGAACTATTAGAAGAAACACAAGCCGAAATACCAGAAAAACCACAAGTCAAATACGAAAGATTCCGAGACCACTTCAACATAAAAGAAGACGACGCATTCATCATAAGCAGAAACATAGTACTTTCAGAAATGTTAGAAGAAATCAACGAAGATCTAGAAGATCCGCAATTTATAGCTAATTGGTTGAGAAGAGACGTCATAGGTATTGCAAATGAATTAGAAGTAGATCTTGATGAAGTAGATGTTCAGGAAATTAGTGAATGCCTTAAAATGAAATACAATGATGAAATTTCTAATATTAACGCTAAGAAACTCTTGCGTAAAATAATTAAAGGTGAGGAAGAAGATGCGAGGGACGCCGCTATAAAATCTGATTTAACTATAATATCCGAAGAAGATAAGCTTGAAGAATTCGCCGACGAAGCAATCGAAGAAAAAAATGAAGCAGTACAAGACTACCTAGAAGGAGAACAAGCCGCGATCAACGCAGTAGTCGGATACGTAATGCAAAAAACAAAAGGCAAAGCAAATCCGGAAAAGGTGAAAAAAATATTGAGGAGGAAAATCGATGGGGGTTAAAGAAGAAGCCAAAGAAATAATGGACGACTTCATGACTAAATTAGAAGATGTAGAAGAACCAGAAAACTTTGGAATACACCGAGACGAGGCAATGCGAGACGCAAAA
>CAYNLP010000036.1:0-5785 GCA_964398115.1 uncultured Methanosarcinales archaeon
GAAGACGGCAACTTATACTATGAAGACTACGAATTTGAACCTGGCAAAGACGACGTTATAAGAGAAGGAACAGATGGGTACATCGTGAGCTACGGCGCGATGTTATACCGATGCTTAGACGCAGTAGAGAAGTTAAAAGAAGAAGGCATCGACGTGGGCTTGATCAACAAACCAACTTTGAACGTTGTAGATCATGACACGATGGAAATTCTAAGTAACGAAGACCTAGTATTAGTGGTAGAAGCACAAAATTACAAGACAGGACTTGGAATAAGATTCGGTACTTGGCTATTACAACACGGATTCAACGGCACCTACGATCAAATGGGCACGACCAAGTTGGGGCACGGCGGTGTCAAAGCACAAGTTCCGCATCAAGAACTCGGGACGGAACACATTCAAGAAAGAGTTCGAGACTTGTATAAATTCTAACCGAAGTTATTTCTTTTCAATATAGACAATAAATAAGCGAATAATTTTAAAACAATACTAGCTTTTCCTCTTCTATACATGCGGGCGTGCCGGAGCGGCCAAACGGAACGGACAGTTGCTAAGACTGGTTCAAGCTTAGGCTGCTCTGGAGGTCTTTGGGGCTTCCAGCGGTAGAAGAAACCCGTTGGCTTAGTGCCTTCGCAGGTTCAAATCCTGTCGCCCGCATCTTTCATTCTTTCATATATTCTTGGAATCGCTTGTACACTTGTGTAGAAATGTAAAATCCTTTCTCCATCATATTATCTAAAATTTCTGTTGCTTCGTCGGCGGTTATCAAACCTTCTGTTTTTGCTTTCATTATCACGTAAAGAGTGCCGTGAGATTCAACACCTACGATGTCGGCATACGCCTTGGCCTGGTCATCATCTAAAAGAACTATACAATTTTTTTGATCGGCAAGTGTTATAGCTTTCTTCTCCGCTTCTGCGATTGCGTCGCTTTTCAACAATTCAGAAGGATGTACTTCCTCTATCTTTATCCATCCTTCTTTCTTCGCTTTGTTTAATTCAATCCACTCAAGACTGTCATCCTTGACTTTGATTTCTTCTTCAACACTCAACGGTATCTTAACTTTTTCGAAAAGGTCTTTCAAGAGATTTAGTTTTCCTATCTTACCCAGAAATATCAAAGGTGAAGTATTGGAGACTATCATTTCATTGCAGCCTTGAAGTCTTTCTTAAGCGATTCTTCAGAATAGTTCATTGGAATTCCTTGATCGGCAGCGGCTTTGACAAAGTCAGCCAATGGAATTTTTGCTATACTGGCTGCTTTCGCCAATGTTACTTTCTTCTCCCTGTATTTTTCTAATGCTAGCCTTTTCAACTCTTCCTTAACCCCTTCTGAAAGTAGTTCTCTAACTATCTTTGCCTTGTCAGTTTTTTTCTCATCGACAAGAAACTCTATTTCTTCGAGGATGTCGTCCGGTATCCTGGTTGCTATAGTCGAACCCATGTTTACATTTACTAAAGAACGTAAACTTATAAAGTTTTTTCTTCAAAAACTAGATAAAATCAGAATGACGCTAGCTTATACAAAGAATATTTCTATAAATCCCCAAACTACAAGGAAGAACCAAATAGCTAAGAAAACATACTGACTCGTAGTCAAATCCTTAGTTGACTTTTCTGCAATGTGCTTGACCTCTTCCGGATAATCAAACATTTCCATCATTACAAGTAATGAGGTGAATCCCATAACCGCAAATATTTGTACAATCGTCAACTCCGTCAACAAAATGGTGAAGACTATGAATGCCAGAATTATCAACACCGCTTTGCTTTTGTACGGATTGTCATAAGCGATTTGCGTGAGGTCCAACCACTGCTCCCTATCACCTGCAATCATCAAGACTTTGATAATACTCGTTATGATGACCGCAGCGGCGATAACCTCCAATGGTGTAAGTGCCATATCTCTTTTTTCTGCAATTCCTTATATATAAAGTTAACCACTGGACATTTGTGCGCGTGAGGCTTTTAAGAAGAAGAAATCTAATAACATTATGGATAAAATCGGTGCAACCAACTTACAAGTATTATTAGGGAAGCTTATAACTATGTTAACCCCTAATAAACCAAAAATCGATTTGGAAAATTACTTACTTTCTCTAGTTGAAAAGTCTGATAGAAAAGAAAGCTCCATCTATATTAATGGAATCCATCCAATAATCCAAAAAATATGGGAAGATATTGTATCAAGCGGAAAAAGAAAAGAAGTGATAAAAGAATTACCCGTTCACGCCAACAGCATTTATGGTTACAAAAACGGCAAGAAAAACATCTCAATCCAATTACTTTGGAAACTGATCAACTTGTGGATAGTCCATTGCGAGAAAGATGAATCTGAAAAAGATAAACTATGGGATGATATTTTCAGAAAAAATTCTGGTTTTTCAGTTTCTTCAGGTTCAAATAAAACAACTTTACCTAAAAGTATAACTCCAAAACTTTCTTACTTTATTGGATGGATGATAGGGGATGGGCACTTAAGCGACAAGGAAAACCACTATCTTATTAAAATAAGTGAGAAGTCTGTTCCTCAATTAGAAAATGTGTTGAAGCCTATAATAAAAAGTTTATTCAGTATTAATCCACCTATTTTTCGAAGATACAAAAAAGGATATGCTATTCAGTTTGGATCAAAACCTCTATTCAGATTTTTGAAGAACGTATTGAAAATTGAAAATGGAAAAATCCCCCTCCTAGTAGAGAAACTGGATCAAGAAAATCTTTCATATTTCATTCGTGGAATTTTAGACTCCGATGGGTGTATACACAAAAATAGACCTAGAATTTCTATAATTCAATCTTCTAAGCAATTTCTCCTTCAACTAGGAAGATTATTAGAAAAACTCGATATTGATTGGAACGGTCCAACATTACATAAAGGAAAATTAGGAAACTGGTATACCATAAAAATCGAAGGAAAGAAAAACTATGAAAAATTTTCACAAAAAGTTTCATCTGGTCATTTAGATAAGTTGACAAGAATAGCTGAAGGTGTAAGTACATGAAGAAGACTGGAACTGCGAATCTTCCTTTGCACACGGGGAAAGCACCTCGATGGTTGTTCAAAAAGATGGAGAAATTAGCTGGTGCTATTTCTAAAGAAATAATTTATGAGTACGGAGAAAGCGAGTTTTTGAATCGTGTTAGTAATCCGTATTGGTTTCAAGCTTTTGGAAATGTGTTAGGATTTGATTTTCACAGTTCAGGTCTTACTACTACGGTTTGTGGTGCTTTGAAAGAAAGTTTGAATGATATGGATTTAGGTGTGGAAGTTGCGGGTGGTAAAGGACGAGTTAGTAGGAAGACGCCTGAAGAGTTGGAAAATTCAAGCATTGCTTTGAACGACGTTGATGATTTGATTCGGTCGAGTAAGATGAGTGCTAAAGTTGATACTAGTGTGGTTCAGGATAGTTATCAGTTGTATCATCATGTCATTCTTTACAGCGAAGACGGGAAGTGGAGCGTGGTGCAACAGGGTTTGAACGATAATAATGGTTATGCGAGAAGGTATCACTGGTTATCTGATAATGTGGATGAATTTGTTGAGGAACCTCATAATGCTGTTTGTTGTGATAGTGAGAATGAAACGTTGAATTTAACGGCGAAGCCGTGTGAGGAAGCGAGGAATGTAAGTGTTGACCTGGTTAATGATAATCCGAATCATTTGAGGAAGTTTTTTGATGGTCAGAGTGTGATTGGTGATTTTACTGGTTCGAATAAGAAGTTGCATATGCGTCGTGGCCATTGGATTAAAAGTACTGATTTGTCGGAGAGGGATTGGAAGGTTTTGAGACGGGCGTATGAAATCCAGCCTGAGGATTATGAAGAGCTTGTCGCTATTAAAGGGATGGGTCCGAAAAAAGTTCGTGCTTTGGCGCTTGTTGCTAATGTTGTTCACGGCTCGGAGGTAAGTTGGAAGGATCCGGTGAAGTATAGTTTTGCTCACGGTGGCAAGGATGGAACTCCAAGACCTATTGATAAAGAAAGTTATGATAACACAATTCAAACTTTGCAAGAATCTGTTCAAAACTCGGATATGAAAGATAAGGATAAACGTAAAGCGTTGAAGAAATTGAGTGAGATGATAGAATAAGTTATAAGACGCTGTCTATGAATTCTTTCTGCTGTTTAGACCATTCTTTGTCATCACTTTCCCTAACATACTTTGCCCAGTATTTAATCATCCATTCTCGATCTTCCTTATTTTTTTCGTCATTCATGTTCTTTCAATAAGTCTTTATAGTATTTAATCCTTTCCTCATCTAAATTGTTTTGAAAAACTTGCCTCAAATGCATGGCGTCTTCTCTGTCTTTAGCCGTTTTCAACATTTCTTCTTTGAAGGCTATTTCCATTTCTAGACTTGAAACATTTAGATTTCTATCGTTCAGTTTTACACTAATCTTATTTTCTAACGTAGTTTCATCAACTTCCGATTTTACGAATTTGACTTCCACGTTTGGAATTACTTCATCTGATCGAGCATATCTTAAAGCATGCCCGCTTTTGAGCAAGCTGTAGAGTTCTTCTTCGTTATCTTCATTCAAACACCAAAAATCTTCTTGTAAATCTTCATGAAGGTTTTGAAATCTTTCTTTACTAATATAAGGGATTAAAAGATCTATATCTTCTGTAACTCGAGTTCTTCCAAAGAGTATCGCTACGTATCCGGCTACTAAAACATAGTCAATGTGTTCTTCTAAAACGTCTGAAAAATCAATTATAAGCTTATCTAGCTTGTTCAACTCTTTTTCTAAAACTATTTTTCCGTCTTGATATTGCATTAAGAAATTGTAGAGTTTTTGTGTTTATATATTCTCTGCACACACTTGTCTAGTGCATATTTAGTTTCAATATTGTCGATAAATACCTCTTTCAGAAAAAGAATCTGCTTTTCAAGGGAACTCTACTTACCGTCTTTTTTCCAGTTGTAGTCTCTCTGCTTTTCACTTTTGCCGAAGCCGCAGCTAGCACACTTCTTTTTTCGGATGTGGTAGCTGTGTTCGCCACACCTTCTGCATTTGATGTGTGTTTTCTTTCCTGACTGTTTTCCTTTGCTTGGAGTCCCTTTTGCCATTTACTTCACCTTATTGTGGTGTGATTATGTTTATGTTGTCTCCTCTTATGAAGACGGTTCCGAGTTTTCTTTTGACGTCTCCGTCTTGTCTTTCTTCTGCTTCTTCTAGTACTGTGTTGATGTGGATGTCGAATGCTCTGAGCTTTCCGACATAGGTACTGCCGTTCTTCAATTCTACTACTACTCTATCGTGTCTTGATTCATTTAATGCGTCCAGTGGTCTATCGGGTTCTCCCATAGATAAATCACCCCGTGTGTGGATTATCTGGATGGAATGTCAGTTGCTTTATAAATCTTGTTATATGATGTCTTCATTTTTCAAGAAATAAACCAATAAATATACACCTATCGCGCCGTCGATGTAAGCGGCGGTGTCTTGCACTCCTAAAATGAATTGAGAAATACTGAATATCAGAAGGCAGGCTCCAATAAAGCCGAAAAACCTGTTCATCCAAGTTTGTCCTTGTTCAGTATGTAGCTTGTCTTGATATTTGTATCCGAGCCATGCCCCGATTATTATGAAAATTTCGCCGAGTACGAAAGCCACTATTATCCCGCTCCATGGTATATTTGAGAATAATTTAATCGCTAACAATACTATTATTATGAACAAACTTATTTTTGCTACTCTTTCAATCATGTCTTCTTTGGTAATGTCAGGCATGTTGCTTTACACCTGTCTTTCCTAGTATTTAAAATCAGGGATAATCT
>CAYNLP010000037.1:0-4674 GCA_964398115.1 uncultured Methanosarcinales archaeon
ACGATTATCTAGCCGAAGCCATAAAGGAAAAGGTAGAGAAAGACGACGACGTTCTAGACGAAATACCTGATTAGATCATGGTATGGGACGGAATGGCACATAGCAATGGTGTGCAAGGAAGAGAGAAACTACTACAAGTTTTCATAGCTCTACTCATATTTCTACCTGCAGTTTCTGGATTGAGTATAGACGTTACTGCTCCCGATAGCGTGCGAGAAGGTGAAACTTTAAGAGTAAACTTCACAGTACACAACGCAACGAACGCTAGCACTTACATATACAAGAATGACGCTCTTGTGGAAACAGGTACTGAACACATCTGGGATACTGGATTGAATGACAGCGGAATTTATGAGTTTAAATTCAAAGCTAACACTACGAACGAATCATCAGAACAAAATAGGACAGTAGAAGTTTTAGAATCAGACACTAGTATCAATATTGAATCACCTCCAAGTGGAGTTATTAATGAAAGAGAAATAACAATTTCAGCTTTTACTTCAGCCACAAGTTGCACTTACAACATAAATGACGATTATAGTGGAGATTTAAACAAAGATGGTGAAAAATGGTACAAGACAGTATCGTTAGATGAAGACAGAGTTTATAACTTGACAGTTTCATGTAGTGGCGGAGGAGAAACAAATAGTGAAAACAGAATTTTCATAGTTGACACTACTACTCCTATCATCAAGGATACCAGTCCTGATGGTAGTTATACTGGTACACCGGTACCATTAGAAGTCAAAACTAATGAAAACGCGATTTGTAAATATAGTCGAAATGATGTTAAATTTGAAGATATGAGTAGTAAATTTTCACAAACAGGAGGGACGAATCATAAACAGTTAGTGGATATACAATCACAAGGTGAGGCAACTTTCTACGCTGCTTGTAAGGACAGACACGAAAATGTGATGCAGGGGAATTCTAAGATAACTTTCCAAGTTAATTTGAAACCCACGGCAGAAGTAATGATAGAAGATCAAGGAAGTCATGATCATTTGAAAACAGGAACTTATCAGGTTAATGTCAAGACGAGTGAACCTGTGATAAATCCTGAATTGACTTATTCCTTTAGTAAGGAAAACAGAGAAAGAGAAGTAACGCTTCAAGGAGGAGAAACAAGCTGGGAAGGTTTCATATCAATACCGGAAAGCGTTGATAGTGACGTTGGAAGTTTCAACTTTAAAGCAAAAGACATGACTGATCAAGCCGGTACTCAAATCACCAAAGGTAAAATATTCTTGGTTGACACTAAGCCTCCACAACCTGTTGAAGACTTCAAAGTTACACAAAAGGGTATCGACGCAGAGCTTGAATGGATATATGAAGGAGAAAATGTCGATCATTTCGCCATTTACAGAGATACGAGTAAAAATGTCGATAAACTTGACAAATGGGATGAAACTAGTAGGAAAAAATACATTGACAGAAGCGTCTTATTAGATAGAGAATATTATTATAGAGTAGCCCCCGTTGACAAAGCCGGTAATATAGGCGAGCTTAGTAAAACTATGAAGATAACGATTAAATCAAATGGTTCAACAAAGGAAACTGATCCTAAAGTTATTAGTAAGTTGAATGAAACACAAAGTCATTTGCAAAGTAAATTATTTGATGTTGAAAACGCTTTGAAGAATTTAAGAAATACTGAAGATAATGCAAAGTTGAAAGTCATACAACATTTCAATCTAATTGAAAAAGCTGAAAATGCTCGAGAAGAAATAGAATCTTTGAAGGATGAGATTGATAAGTTGAAGATTGTTGGATTAAGTGAGAAAGAAGCTAAGAAGAGAGTAAAAGTTTTCTTGGAAAACGCTGATGAATCCATGAGTAAAGTGGTTTCCGAAGTTAAAGTTTTAGACAGTACTGAACATGAACAAGCACTTTCAGGATCTGACATTGATGAAGCCGTGAATCAAATACTTCTTAGAGAACAGTTGCCAGATTCTCAAAAACCGCGTTACAAACAGGAGATGAGAACCTTGCAGGATCAAATTGATGTGAATTTACATAGCACCGTAGCCAAGATTAGTTATCTTAACAAACCATCTAAAAAATTGACATTGATACATAAAAAGATTTTATCGGAAAAACGTGTTAACGACGCTATCATTATAGAGAAAATTCCGAAGGAGGTGGCTGCAAACGCTGATTTAATTAATTATGAAACAGAACCTACAGTTTTGAAATCCGACCCTATTGTTAAATGGAGTGAAGATCAACTTACCAATAAGGATTTGTATTACCACGTTGATGAAGAGGTTGAATTGAGTGATGTTAAGTCTACTAAAACTGTGGTTTTGAAACAACCCAGGGTTGAAGAAACTAATTCTAGCAATGAAGTAACTGGTTCTGTAACCGGGAGTGATTCTTCGAAAAATAATTCTTGGAGTAAAATATTGCTTTTCATTGGTGTATTAATGGCTGGTGGGTTATTGTTTTATTACATTAGTTTTGTTAAGGAAAGCCATGTGCATCAACGACATAAGATAGTGCCCAGTAAATCCCAGAATGTGTCTCGAAATAGACAAGGGGGTAACAAACATCCTGAACAAGCTTTACAGATACACAGTCTTATTAGGAAGGCTCATTCTGAAGTGAATGAGGTCAGATTTGAAGATGCGTTAGCAACTTATAAACAAGCTTTGGGTAGTTTAGAGGATCAGGATTTGCATGAAAGATATGAGAAGAAGTTTAGCAAGGATGTAGCTAAGGTTTATGACAAGCTACGGTTGATTTTAAAAGTTAAACATGCACATCACGCGGTTGATACAAAAGATTTGAATAAATTGAAGGATGTAATGTTTGAGATAAAAGAATTGTATCATGAGTTAGAAGGGAATAGTGAATTAGCTGAGTATGTGCGTAAGAGTTATTCTTACTTTATTAATCATTTGAAAAATCTTGACAGGGAAGAGTTTTTCAATAATTTGGAATTATAAACAGTTTTAAATAAGGCTAAAAGAGTTTTAGAAGAAAAAATGGTTTTGGAAATTTTGGAGAATACTTGGGAAACGTATACTGCTATTAATCCTATTATTCAAAGGATTTTGGTTTCTACACTGATTCTTTTAATGGGTTTAATAGCTGGTAAATTGGTTGGTAAGTTTGTTAAGCGTTTACTTGCTCAGGTTGAAGCTGACAAGCATATTAAGAATGCTTTGAATGTTGGTTTTTCGGCTGAAGAAAGCGTTGGTAATTTTGTTACGTACTTCATTTATTTCTTAGCTGTTATTATGGCTTTGGATAGTTTAGGGGTTACCAGCGCTGTTTTGAACATGCTTGCTGGTATTGTGATTTTATTGTTGTTGGTTAGTGTAATTCTAGCGATTAAGGATTTCGTTCCTAATGCTATGGCGGGTGTTATGATGAAAATGAAAGATGAGTATTATGAAGGGTCGGAGATTAAGATTAAGAACATTAGTGGAGTGATTGAAGAGATTGGCGTGTTAGAAACTCGTATTAAAGGTGAAGATGGGGAGTATATATTGGTTCCTAATAGTGTCTTTACTAAGCATGAAACTTTTGTGAGAGATTAAGCTTCTATTAATTCACTTTCTAAAGCTGCTAGTTGGCTGAGAATACTCCATATTTGTGTTCGGACAAATTGTGGTATGTTCACGTCTTCACTAAGGTCTTCTAATTCGTTTTGGGCTTTGTTGATGACGAGGCTCAGCTCACCTTCTCGGTTTTGAAATTCTTCGATGAGTTCGTTTAGAGTTTCTTCTACGCTTTGAGGAACTTCTGGATCGTTCTTTAATTGTTCCAGCGAGCCGATGACCTCGTCAACGTTTGTCATGGTTTATCCCTGCATGTTGCCCATGAGTTCTTGTTGTAGGTTTTGAGCTTTTTCTTTAAGTTGGCTTTCTTGGTTTTCTAAACTTTTGCTTCTTTTTTCAAGTTTTTCTTTCTTTTCTTCTAATTCTTCTCTTAAACTGTCTTTGTCTCGGGAAACCATGATGTTTCCGATTATCTTGTAAGCTTCTCCTTCTCCTTCAAGCTCGTCGAGGGCGCTTTCGACTTCTACAAGTTGAGATTCTGTCATCTGCTTTTGCATTGAGAAGTTCTGCATGTTTTGCTCCATTTGTTGGAGCTGACCGATTTTTTGTTGCATATCTTCTTTTTCATCACTCATTGTATCTTAAACCTCTTTCATTTTTTCGTAAACTTTGAGTTTTTTTGCGATTGCATCCAGGACTGCTCGCAACGCGCTTGCGTCTTGAGCATTTATCTCGAATACAATTTCTTCATCTCGTCTTAATACTTTATAGTTTGCACGATTGTTTTTGAAATCTTTATCTTCTGCCTCGAAAACTTTGTAGATGTTGTCTGCATCGCCCTCTGCGGTGAGAGTGGCTTCGTATTTCATCGTGCTTTTACAGTGGTGGGTTGTGTTCTTTCTTTATAGATGATTTTTGACCCACAATATACGCATCTGATTTTTTTGCGGATATGTTTTTCTTTGATAGTTTTGTTACAGTCGAAGCATTTGTATTCACTCATTGACGGACACCTCTTCCTTGAAGCTTTCTTCCAAGTCTGTTCTAATATCTTCTGTTTCTTTAACTTCGTATGCTTTGTTTGTGAAGGTAGTGTCGCATTTTCTGCAGTGCCAGATCCCGACTGCTTTTCTTTTCACTTTTTTGTATTTGCAGTATCGGCATTTGA
>CAYNLP010000038.1:0-4522 GCA_964398115.1 uncultured Methanosarcinales archaeon
GCATGGTACTAGTCGACACTCTAACCAGCCTTTATCGAGTAGAGATGAACAGTGAAGACAATTACGATTTGAATAAGAGATTGGCTAAACAACTACACGACCTCGTTGAACTAGCAAGGAACAAAAAAATTCCAGTGATAGTGACAGGACAAGTCTACCAAGACTTTGAAAATCCCGACCAACTCAACGTCGTTGGAGGAACAATAGTTCAAAACATGAGCAAATGCTTACTTGAGCTAAGAAAAGAAAACGATCACAGAAAACTCATAGTGAAGAAACACAGAGCAATGCCAGAAGGAAAAAGTTTCGAATTCAAAATAACCAGTGAAGGCATAGAAGAGGTACAAAAATGAACTTTCAAGAAAAAGTATCCAATTACATAGAAAGAAACCATTTAGAAACAAATCCAGAACACCGCATGCTAGATCTTGTAAGTAAAGAAATACTGAAAATGACAAACTATGGAAAAAAGGAACCAGAATATCGTAAAGAAATAAAAGACGAATTAGGAGACGCATTCTTCTCGCTTGCAGCAGTAGCTAACCATTTCAATATAGACTTAGAAAAAGCACTCTCTAAATCACTCGAAAAATACGATGACAGAATGACAGACGGTGATCCAAGCAGTAATGGTTGAAGCAATAATCTTCGACATGGACGGACTCTTTATAGACAGCGAACCGATGCACTGGAAAGCATGGAACCTGATAGCTCAAAAGTATGGTTTAGAAATTTCTAAAAACAAATACCACGACTTTGTAGGTAAGGGATCAACCGCAGTAACAAATTGGATACGCGAAAATGGCGAAGGCACAGAAGGAATAACTCATGAAGACTTAGAAAAAGAGAAAATTAAGAATAACGAAAAACTTTACCATATGGCACAAGTCAGACGTGGAGCAAAAAAACTAGCTCTTGAAATGAAAAACAAATACAAAATCGGTATGGCCAGCACATCTAGAAAGAACACGGTCAAATCACTACAAAAAGAAACAGACACGGAAAACTTATTTGAAGTATCTGTTGGTGGAGATGAAGCAGAAAACATCAAACCCGCACCAGACATTTACTTACTCGCAGCAAAGAAGCTTGGAGTAAATCCAGAAAAGTGTGTAGCTTTAGAAGACTCCCCTACTGGAGTAGAAGCAGCAAACAACGCCGACATGATTTCAATAGCGGTACCTAACAACTACACAAGAGGAAGGGATTTCAGCCATGCAGACTTTGTAGCCGACAGTTTTGAAGAAGCTAAAGCTTTTATCAAATCACTCAATTCCTAAACTTTTCAAAGCTTGCTGGCACTGTTCTTCACCAAACCGTCTTTCCAATTCTGCCCTTGCAGCAGGTCCTTCAAAAACCTTCGCACCACGATACTCATGAGGCCCTTTGTATTCTCTCGCAACCCCGATACTAGAAGAATCAACCTTTCTCATGCCAGAAATTCTAACATCCCCTTCATGAGATTTTAGATCTGATCCTAGCGTGACATAAGTGTCAAATGGAACTACCAAACCATCTTCGTCAGATATTTCTTGTGCTTGAATGCCAAAGTAATAGTTTTCTTCCGTTGGAAAACTCCTAGTTGAATTAGAAAATGTAGGTGTATGACCCATATCTAAGAGTTCAGACTCTACAACTAAGACCAAATCCGAAATTTCTAACTCTTCTCCCTCTCCCATTACCAAAGATTAGAAAATATTAGTATTTAAAATTTATTCTTCTAAGAAGTCTTCAACTTCGTATTCGAATTCGTCCTCGCTGTCTATCTCGCCTTTAATCTTCTGCATTTCTCTAGCGAGTAGGTAGAACAACATTGCCAAGCTTTTCTTACCTTTATTATTGCAAGGAATGACCAAGTCAAGGTTGTTCGCCTCGTTGTTGCTATCGCTTAACGCGCACGTAACTATCCCCATCTTTAAAGCGTCTTTAATCGCGTTCCTGTCTGGCCACGCGTCTGTCACCAGCATTATCTCTGCTTCAATAAAGTCATCCAGGTTGCTATTGGTTAATATTCCCGGCGGATATCTTTGGGGTAATATCTGCACGCCTGTGATTTCATGGAACGTTTCTAATGGCGTCCATCCGTTTTCTCGCCTGCTAACTATCAAGATATCCTCTGGTTCGTATTGGCTTAAGAAATTGGCTAGAATTCTTATTCTTTGATCGATTGCCTCAATGTTTAAAACGTTTAAACCATCTGGCCTCGTCTTGTATATGAAGTTCTCCATATAGTCAGTTTTGAATTTAGTTCCGATGTGGATTCCGGCTTTCAAGTATTCTTCGTTTGGTACTAGTAGTTCTTGATTTTCTGACATTTTGTTTTATTCCTCCGGGCAGCAGAAACAAATGTTCTCCTGCCATTCATATTCTCGCCCGAATGGCACGCGCAGAGTCCCTCTCGGCCATTCTCTACGCTGGGCTGTACTCGTTGGAGAAAAAAGAGTGTTTTAAAAAGGTTATCCTTTCGTTGCTTTAAACAAGGTGTTATATGTTCTCCCCGCATCTTCATCTTTCACTATCAATACGAGGTTTGTATGTGTTGAAAGTATGTCTACTAAGCTAATTCCTTCTTCAGCTATTAATCCTAGCAAGTAATGGAATACTCCTGGCACTCCAACCATCTCCTCTGGTGTCCTAATGGTTATCATCGCCAAATCTTTTTCTTTTCTTATAAACTCTTTATCTTCAATTCTTTCTTCTATCAAGTGTTGGTTTTTGTTTTCTATTACCACGGCTATTTCTGTTAAGCTCTGATAAATATATATTTTATCTCCTTTCTCCCAATCAATTTCATCATAAGCTTCTAGTACTGTTTGATAGTTTTCAGGCGTTCTCGTTAACGTGAAATCTACCACATCTCCTTCCATTCGAAGTTCGCATTTTTTCAGTGCTTTTTCCATTTTTTCAGAAAGAGGATTTTCTTCCAAATTTTTGGCATATCTCTTCACCGCCATTATAACGGCGTTGTTATTGACTTCTTTTTCTACTTTTTCTTCTACTTCGGGTTTTATGTGACGAGCTAAACCTGAATAATTTACTGCTCCTATATTTATAGTGTCTTTTATGAAAGGTTTCTGATTTAGTACTTCTTTTACGGCTTTTGCCACGCTTTTCGACATTTATAACACCCAAAAACAATTATGTTAAATATTGGTCATAACTTATTTAAATTTAACTACTTGTCCTTGTTATCTACTATGAATCCAACTGTAACTGCAGGAGCTGGAGAAAGAAGCAAATTAGAAAGAGAAGTGGAAAGAACAGAAAAGTCTGGAGATACACCAATATTTGCTTCAGAAAATCACGCACCCTACTTAAACCCAAGAATCGTTGGAGAAGACCTTTATCTTAAACCGGACGGTTTTGATTCACAAGACCGAGCAGAAGCTGTTAGAGAATTCCAAAACGAACATGGAAGCGTAGACTTTGTAGTTGCAGAAACCAGCCACACTCAAAGAGGGCTATACGAAAGTCTCAAACTAAGAGGCTACAAAGGTGAAAGACTACCTTCAGAAAGCAATTCAGAAAAGAAATATCCAGAACCACGACAACCCGTTTAACCCCAACGTTGCATTATAAAATTCCTAATTTGTTGATTTTCTTTAGAAATTGGTTGTAGCCACATCCCTTGTAACTCTCTATCCCACACCTTACCCCCTTGTTCTGAAAACTCATAAGTATAGAGTTGAATCCTTATATATCTAGGCGGATCGTTTGGGAAAGGGTTCTTTTCTAATAACTTCTCTGCTTGTGGATTATCATTTAGCAACATCCAAACGTAATGAATGAGCCAAGGGTTGTGTCTAGGTCTTTGCATAGCGGCAAACCAAAATTGCCAATCTATCCTCGGCTGATAAGGCGCTATCACTGGTAAACTTTCATTAACAGGCGTAGGCTTAGCCTTAAAATCATACTCCTTCCACTCCGTGTCAGAACTTATAGTCGGATCTCGTGTTCCTTCAATCACCAATTCTCTTCTAGTTTCAGTCACGCTTCCGAAAGCTCCATACGTGTTTACAAAATGCCACTTGTTATAAGAAGTATTCATCGCCTGATTCGGACTTATCAAGTTAGCAAAGACAGGAACGCTCTGCCACACTACAAATATTACCAACACCCAAGTGATTAATTTCCTCCACTTCCCAGATTTTCGCTTATTATTTTGTGCTCTTCTAGATTTCTTTACAACCCATTCTGGCAAAATCTTTTTGAGGAAGTCATCATCAAAGTAAGAAATGATCGCTACCATAGTCACGAGGTTAAGAAACGCGTAATTACCGGTGAGCATTATCAGGAATTGGAAGGCTAGCATTATAGCTCCTCCCCAGTTTCGAAGTTTCTTTCCGAACGCTATGAAGAAAGGTACTACTGTTTGTACGAAGTGTGTGAGTGCAGTGCTGACATTCTGTATAAAGTTAGGAAGAGAGTGAAAGAAAGGGCTCAAAGGGTTTGGTATAGGCTGGGTTTCGTAATGGTGGTAAAGACAAGTGAGTTTATCCCAACACTCATCCCCTCTAATTTT
>CAYNLP010000039.1:0-3808 GCA_964398115.1 uncultured Methanosarcinales archaeon
TCAGGCATGTTGCTTTACACCTGTCTTTCCTAGTATTTAAAATCAGGGATAATCTTTATAAACCGGTTGTTTTTTCTACAAGTTGCAATGGTAATAACGCACAACCAGACTAACAAGAAGCCAAGTGGAGGTACTTTGAACACTCCACAGCCGAAGAGACTTGCTCAACGAGGCAATCCTCCCATCCATACAAGGATTGGTGAGAAAAAGGTTAAGTTGAGAGAAGGCCTCGGTGGAAATACAAAAAGAGCTTTGGTAGCAACTGAAGAGGCTAACGTTCAAGATCGTGAAGAAGGCGAAAGTTTCACCGCAGAAGTTGAGAACGTTGTTGAAAACCCTGCTAGCAGGCACTTTGTTAGGAGGAATATCATTACGAAAGGCGCGGTTATTGAAACTAGCGAAGGGAAAGCTAGGGTTACTAACAGGCCTGGTCAGGAAGGAGTTGTTAACGCTGTACTCCTCAAAGAATAATAGTGTTACTTCTTAGTTACAACAAATCAAAAGTTTTAAATAGTAGAGAATAATTTCTAAAAAGTATGACCCGAGACACACTAGGACAAAGATTACGAAGACTAGACCAAAGTGAAGTAGAACAATTCTTCGACGCTATAGCAAATACCACCCTACCACAAACACAACCAGAAGATCTTACAAGAGCTCAACACGCACGAAAATATCTAGACAACCTAGCAAAAGAAGGAAGAAACTACACTCCAGAAAACGAAAAAAGACTAACACAAATGTTCAAAATCCACCTCTTCCCAACCTTACACGAATCACTAGACTCAAGAAAAGAAATAGCTCTTCCTGAAAGATACCATGAAGAAACTACTGACAGAGAACACTACGCATTAGAAGGAGGATGGCACGCACTCTGCATCCCAGATACCAACGGAAAAATAGGATACGACCCTGCCAAGTTCGAACACGCACCTATAGAAGAAGTCGCAGGACATCTAATGAAAAGAGGAACACAATTCTGGAAAAAACAAAATGAGGAACTTGGATATATAGGAGACTTCAACCCAAGACTTGGACACAGTAAAAAAGACATTGACAAATTAAGCGACAGATTCCACTGGAGACAAATCATCAAAAACGAAAGAGATCCTGAAAAGCTTGCACACACGTTAAGCCTTATAAAAAGTTCAGAACACGAACACTTCCCACTCGAATCCAGAATAAACGACATCGCCAATACTTTAGACATAAACCCAGGAACGATTGAATACATCAACCGAGAATTCGGTCCTGAAATAGGTGAGTACTTCCGATGAAAGAAAGAGAAAAAGAAAGGATGAACGAATTTGTGGCGGAACGGTTAGAAAACACTCCCTTGTATGAAGTAAAGGAAATGAATGATGAAGGCGTCTTAGTAGCAGAAAACACGGATTTAATAGAACGACCCAGCCCGTTAGAAATACAAGTTTTAACCCACCCAAGCACTTCTGGAAAGATGACTAAAGAAGAAATTAGCGAAAAGAATAAAAGAAACGCTAGACAAGGGAGAGCCACCGCTAACGTTTTCTATGGAGATGGAGAACACTTCCGCAGACCGCTAAGTCATAAAGAAAAACATGGAGCGATCCATCCAGACGACCAACCGTACGTTGATGAAATGCTTAAACTAAGAGACTTAGAAAGATTAGCAAGAGGTCAACATGCACAATCACACGAAGGTTTACAACGAGATAATGCCAGACTAGCTTACTTCATACCAGGCGACTTAGACAACCCAGACCATATAAGCATTGTACAAGCAAGAGATGTGAGGAGAAAGTTAAAAGATTCTATGGCAGATTTCCCCGGGGGAATAACAACAACTTACAAGACAAGAGTAAAACCAGAAGAACAAGTAAGAATTGTAGAAAACCCTGAATATAGTGGAAACACAGACGCTACTGTGACAGACAAAGCAGCCCTGGCCGTAGATGACAAAAATTATCGAGCATTCCTCACCGGCTTAACCAACAAATAATATTATTAATCACACCTTTATTTTTCTAACAAAATGACTGACTTAATGCAATTTTACCAATTGTTAAAAGAACAACACAATGATGTAAGCCATGATTGGTGGCCGACCGTCAGTAAAAACAAACGTTTCGAAACCATGGTTGGTTGTATCTTAACCCAAAACACGGCTTGGACAAACGTAGAAAAAGCAATTGAAAACTTATACCAAAATGATTTGCTCCAGCCGGAGAAGATTAGAAAGGTAAATATTGAAGAATTGAAAGACTTGGTCCGACCAAGTGGTTACTACAATCAAAAAGCAAAGCGGTTGAAAAGACTAGCCCACTTTCTCGAAGAATACAGCATTCAAGACTTGCTAGACATGCATGTGGAAAAACCCCGCAAACTATTACTAAAAATTAAGGGCGTGGGTCAAGAAACCGCCGACTCTATACTACTATATGCCTTGGACAAACCCATTTTTGTGATAGACGCTTACACAAAAAGAATCGTCAGCCGATGGGGGTTAATACCAGAAGATATCAGTTATGAAAAACTGCAAAAATTTTTCATGGACAATTTAAGGCGAGACGTGAACTTATACAAAGAATACCACGCCTTACTTGTAGAACATGCTAAAAGTATTTGCACAATCGACCCGTTATGCGAAGCTTGTAAACTCTTCGAAGTGTGTGAGAAAAACATATAAATCAATATAGAGAAGTAGTTAGAACATGATAGAGTGGATACTAATAATCGCAGCGATTCTCATCGCAGTTCTCATATTTCAATTCATAAAAAAAGCTGTTAGTCTAATGTTTACAGCAGCTACAATCGTAGCGATAATACTAGTAGTGATGGGAATATTCGCCTACACCGACGCTGCAAACTTCCAAAAAAAGTTCAGCACCACCCAAAGCATATTCGTACAAAGCCAGAACGGCACTCACTTAAACACGGTAATTCTAAACTTCAACACAAGCGAGAAAGAAATAGGATTCCAACACTATGAAGGACCACCGAGTATAGAGGAACTGATGAAAAAAGATACCATGCCGGAAGGATACTACAAGATATTCGTATTAGAAAAACAGGCTTTCAAAAACGCAGAACTTGAAGACGTTCCTATAGGAGCAGGCAATTTATCCAAGAACGAAACCATACGAGCAATGTATAGCGACACTCCAATAGAGGTTACTGTCAATGCGTTGGTAAAAGACACAAATTACACGCGTGAACAACTCAGAGAAAACTTAGAAAACAATTTCGAAGACGAACAACAAGTTAGAAGATACTTATTTGGAGAAAGCTTAATGGATGTCTTTGGAACTAACCCTTTAAACGTTATTTCAGGCGTTCACGAAGGAAACATTCTTATACATCCAGAAACATTCATGTTCAAAAGCATAAAGCTAATACCGTTCAAAATTTTCGAAGGAGCGGATAAAATAGCTGGTACTAATAGTTCAGAAGAGTGAAACTTGTATGGGAATCATGGACAAAGTAAAGTTTTGGGATGACGAAGATGACATGGATCTCGACTCAGAACTACCACCTATAGAAGAGGATGAAACACCGGGACAAAGACCGTCTAGTCCCGGACAAGACCCAGTAGAGGAATTCCCAGATAGGAAGAGTTACAATCAAGAAAAGTATCAAGATCAAGGTAACCAGCAAAATCCTTTCCCACAACAAAACCAGCAAAGCCCGGCACGACATGGCACGACAGGAAACGTGCAAAAAGACCTTGAACTAATATCTAGCAAACTCGACGCTATAAAATCAGAGCTTGACAGCATGGATCAAAGAGTAAGGAGAATAGAAAAAATCGCGTTAGACGAGCAAGAAGAAA
>CAYNLP010000040.1:0-3716 GCA_964398115.1 uncultured Methanosarcinales archaeon
AAGGACAAAAGACTTCCATAGATTTCAAAATTGTAAAAGAATGGCTAACCCAGCAAGGATTCTCCGAACGAGACGTAAAGGTTTATGGCAAAACAAACAACGAATGGAAGGAACTCAACGCACAGAAATTGAAAGAAAGAAACGGGTCGATCTATTACAAGACTAGTGGCGAAGACAGCATTGAAGCTTTCAGCGTGGGAGCGTCAAAACAAAAAACATCAGCAAACAAGGAATCAGCAAAGAAAGTTCAAGAATCATCAAGTTTTTTCAACACCCCACAGTTCAGCCTGATAGCAATAACGTTGATACTCATAACCGGCGGGTTCACAGCCTACCTCAAAAGAGACCAGCTTTCAGAAATGTTTGGCCAAAAATCAAATGCTTTAATGCAACTAGAACAAAGTAAGAGGCAACAACTAGTCAACTACGTACAAAGAATGAAAGCGGAAGGTTATCCAGATGAAACTATTAAAGAAGAATTAACCCGAACAGGTTGGAGCGACGAAGTAGCAAACGCGCTTTTGAAATAATATCCGATTACCATCCGGGGTCTTCATCATAAATCTTAATATTGTCCAGTAGAAGGTGGTCGGTTCATCGTAGCCGTTGTTAGACCACTCCATCAGGCGGATTATGTCAAAATAATTCGGAGCATCCGTTGAGATTTTCTGAGTTGGAACTAAATAATTTCTCTCCATCACTCCAAAACTATATTGTCGCGTCTTGAGATCCCGGAGTACCGAGTTTAACATGAAAACATACATGCTTCCACTTTTCATAGTCCTCTTGAGTTATGAACGGATCTGCCAACGTGGGCTGTGTCAATCCACAGTCGCCTTTCTTTTGAAGCATTGTCTGCAGATTGCTGGAGATGTCATTAATCCTCCATAGGCGCTTGGCACTATCAAAAGATCTGGATCGCTTCTAGGCTCTGTTACTAACTGGAAAAAATTATTGTTGGTAGGAAAATCATCTCTATGATTGTAGTTGTTCGGGACGTAGAAGTCATACTCCACCCAAACCTCTTCTAGCTGGATTGGAAAAGCCAAGTCTGCTCCACCGTGCGAATCTTCTCCTGACGCGTCGGGTCCGTAAGTGAGTTGCAAAGTATAGCTTCCATCTCTTGGATTTTCAGCCACTACACCACCGCTGAAAGCACCTTTCCAAGAATAACCATTCTGCGACTTGCTCAAATCACTACTCTTAAAACCATCCTCAAAAACAAAAGTATCAGACTAAGCATGAACTACAGACAAAGAAAGCACAAAATAAACTCTTTCATAAAAAATCTTATTCAACTTTTACTATACAAACTTTTTTTCTTTAGTTCCCGCTTACGTAGAGATGGTCCATATACATGTACATCGTCTCATTAACCATGATGTTCTCCACTCCTCCCCAGACGGGCAACCAACGGACGTTATCAAACTGATTATCTGAGCCGGTATCATCTACCCATTGCACATCGGTATACTCAATAACCTTTTCTCCGTTGACCCACGCGTGTGCCTCGCCATCATAGTTTATCCCTGTATTCATCTTGTAGATGAACTCGATATGATACCACTTGTCTTTGTTGATAGTCACCGACCCAACATTTTCATTCATAAGAGATCCAACATTTTGGCTTCCGCCAGGACCTTGTGCTCTTACAGCAACATGCTCTCCATCAAATCCAAAGTAACCAGGGTCTCCAGCGTTCAGATAGCTAGAATCCGTGATGTAGAATATCTTGTCGATTACAGGATGCCTTTCCCAATTTGGTGAAAGCTTTATCCAGAACTCAACATATACGGTGCTGTGCTGGCCATCAACCCCACCACGGAACACTCCAGGCGCAGCACCATCTCCAAACCCTGCCGGAAAGGTCATACGAGCAATGTTTAGAGGGCTCTGCGGAGCGGTAGAGTCCTCGATAATGTCGATGTTCTTAGGATCCTCGGCAGGAGTCTCCCAATCATCCCCCGAAGCACTGCCATCAGTAGTATCGAAATGATTTACATACGAGGTTGTCATGCCAGAGGGTTCGTTCGGATGTAAATTACCAGAATTATCTGAAGTCTTATCCCAACCTGGATTTTTATCATATAGTTTTATGTCATCGAAGTAAAAGCTGGTGTTCTCATCAAATCCGCTGTTCGACCATCCCCAGAAGCGCATTTTATCAAACCAGTTATAACCCGATTCCGACACGAACTCTCCCTGTGTTTGAGGCCCAGAATATACTAGTTCACCATTTTTCCACAACTCTACCACTTCGTCTCCAGCTCCTACTGACGATTCGGAGCGGACATGCCACTGGATTTTCATCCATTCACCCGTGTCATTTGACCCAATAAATCTTTGCGATAATTCGGTGTGAGGAGTGAAAGTATTGTCCGATTCCTCAGTTTTCAAGTTCAAGCTTGAAGAGCCATCACCATTAGACCATAATGTTCCCATTCCACGCACACGATCAGTGAAATCACTTCTGTGAAAGTTCCAGAACTGGAAGAACTTATTATTGGTGGGACCATTCTGACTTCTGTGATGATAATTCTCGGGTACGTATATCCAGTATTCAATCCAAAACTCATCCAGTTGAACGCAAGAGTCGCAGATACTCCCGCCATCACCTGGTGCCGTATTAGACCTGCCGACCGCACCCATATCCATTTGGGCCACAGCGTCTTCTCCATCAGCTTTCCCCGGAAATTGCAGTCGAAGAGAATAAGAACCGGAATGCGCCCGTTCTGATACAACTTCATTATTGACGCCACCTTTCCACTCCCAGCCGTTCTCCTGATGAGAAGTATCTCTAGATTCGAAACCGTCTTGGAAGAGAAGTCCAGAAGCATTAGAACTTTCTATAGTTTCTGATGTTTGTGTAGGGTCATCCGTGCTGTCATTATTTCGTGTTGCTCCTTCTTCTAAAGGCGTGTTCATGACAGTTTGCACTTCACTCTCACTCAACGCCCTATCATAAATTTGGACTTCATCTATCATGCCATCCCAGAATTCGAAACTGTTCCTATTAGCACCAACTTTGAAAACCTTAAACTCACCAGTCCAAGCCGGACTAGCAGAATTCTGCAACACACCATCTTGATACGTCCTGACAGTATCACCGTCGAACGTGACAGCCAAGTGCGTCCAACCCGTACTTATCTGTCCAAGACAAGTGCTCAATCCAGTCCCATCTCGAGTATTACCCCAGACTCTATAGTTCCCATCACAACCACCCTCACCACCAACGTCAATCTGGAAAGTATCGGCGTCCCCTCCCGCGTCTGCGCTGGCAAACATGCCTACAAACTGACTCATACTCGTAGAGTCAGGCCTCACCCACAACGCCACAGTAAAAGAAGAATTCCGATTATGTACATCTCGGAAAAGATAATCATCACTACCATCAAACCTTAATCCCTTCCCGTACTTTCCTGTCTCGTATACCGGACCGTTAATCTGTAGGTCTTGACCGTTACCACTCACATCCACCGCCGTAGATCCCTCCTGCTCAAAACCGTATGCAGCGGTCAAACCACTTGGCAACTCTCCATCGGTGACCGGAGACGTGGCTGAAGTAGGTGCCCGACTCCCGACAATCACTTGCACAACGCTTATGAGGTCAAATACGTTTACTTCACCGTCACCGTTCATATCGTAACCCGAGTCACTGCCTCCGATGTTCCGAGCCACCTCTACCAGGTCGAAAATATTCACCGTGCCATCTTCAT
>CAYNLP010000041.1:0-3651 GCA_964398115.1 uncultured Methanosarcinales archaeon
AGAACGTCGTCGTCTTTCTCTACCTTTTCCTTTATGGCTTCGGCTAGATAATCGTTTAAGGTTGTGCCTTTCAGAACAGAAATGACTTTCGCTTTGGTGTGCACATCTTCATCTATTCCTACGTTTACTCTCTTTTCACTCATCAGTTGTCTCCATCTTTGTCGTAGTCTCTGATGGGCGATTGCCCGGTTCGCTTGTCGAAACTAGTATTTGTGCGTGTGCACCTAACGGTTATAAGCTAACTTATCATATAAATATCTTTCTATTAAAATTAGAAAAATATTTCTATAATAAAAATATTTTTATAATGGAAATTAAAGAAATTAAAATAATATTTTCAAGAAAAGGGTGAAATATAAAAGATAGAGAAAAAACAGCCAAAACATGGAAGAACTAGTAATAGCATCCGATATACACATAGCAAAAGCATGGGATGAAAGATCACAAAAAGATAACCCTGCAAACCCAAACCAAGAATTAAGAAATTTTCTCAAAAAAATACCAAAGAATCAAACAATCATAATAAACGGCGACGTAATAGAATACTATTACACTTCAAAAGAAGAAAAAGAAACAAACTGGCAACTATTCCAATCAATAATAAAAAAACACAACCACGACTACATACTAAATCTCGGAAACCACGAATACTGGACTCATCCATACTCACTATCATTTTGGGATACAAACCATAAAAGAAACTCAAAAACTTCTATAGAAAACCTGAAAAATATTAGCAAAAAATTCGAATCAAAATTTCCTAATATAAGTAAACAACTCTACGATCCAGAAAATCATTATCCCTTTCCACAACACCACTACCTTTCTAAAAATAAAACAGAACTTATATTTCTAGACACGGGACCAGACGCGTATGTCCAAAAAGAAACAATAACTAATCCAAAAATTTGGAGAAACCTACTCCCTCGCTTTTTACCAACTCGAGGAGTAGACAATCAGGGGCTTAGATTGTTGAAAGAAAGATTGAAAAAATCAAATTGCCAAAACATTCTACTCTTCCTACACTGCCCTCCGTTTTTCACAAAAAGTAAATCTTCTAAGATAAAGTTAAACAAGAAATCCTATAATAAATCGATGAAGAAATTTCACAAAAAGGGATTCGGCTACTGCACCTTCCTAAAAAACAACTGGAACATAATACAAGAATTAAACAAGACAAGAAAAAACGTTATAGTATTTACAGGCCACACACATCAAAGCGCACAATTCATGATGAAAGACGAATATATCACAAGCGTAGACATACAAACAATAAACAACAACTTAGAAAACGAGAAATATGTAAAATTCGTAAGCACCCTCCCTCTAGGGCTTACAAGAGGAAAGAAAAAGCAACTTGGATACTTAAAGCTAAAAGATCAATTAGAACACGTGAAAACAAAAGAATTATGAATCTTCAGAATCTTCTTCATCTTCACCATCCTCCTCTTCTTCCGGCTCAGAACTCCAACCCTGCTCGATCTTATCCAACTGATCATAAAGATTTTGTTTCTCCTCATACTGCTCATACAAATACTTCAAACGCTTATAGATAGTCTTCAACTCTTCATACTCACCAGCCAACTCTCTAAAGTGAGGGTCATTCTCCAACTCATATATTTGTTGACACAAATCACGCTCTAACTCATAAGGAGTCTGATTATCAGCATATTCAATATACAACTCAACCATATCCTTGTATATCTTCTTAAACTGAGGGAATTCATCTAACTTATCTCTAAATCCTTTATGATGCAACATATCCTTCATCTTCTCAGCTAACTCTCTTTCCATCTCCTCCAACTGTGTATTCTCTAACTCAATCAATTTCATGATCTGCCGATAATGAGTATCGCTCAATTTACGCAATTTCTTAATCCGCTCCTCCTCACTATACTCCCACGACTTCAAACCATAATAAATGAGGAAAGGTGAACCTACAATTAAAATGATTAACCACCAAAGATTCTGGAATCCACTCTCACAGAGGAAGAAGAAATAATAGTACAAATACAATATTATCGAAATAACCCCGAGGACTAATGTGAAGAGCCAGAACTTTCTCTTCTCACTAAACTTCTTTTTCAACATCTCCAGTTCTTTATCTTCAGGTAATTCCTCATCATCCTCTAAACCTTTCTTAATATCCTCTTCAATCTCGTTAAGGTTATTCCAAGTATGGTATCCTTTTCCAAACAATGCAAGTAAAACAATTATGAAGAAGCCAATTGATTTATTATCAACTGGGTTCACATTTTTCTCACAAACAAAAAGAGGAGGCATAGAGGGTTGAGGTTGTTCTTCTTCAGGACAAGAAGCATTACAAGAACCTCCACAATCCACACCTTCTTCATCACAAGTTTGCATACCGTCATTACAGAAGATTTCAGGATCTTCACACGCCATAACTCTGCAGACATTATCGACACAATAATTAGTGGTGCAATCATCATTCTGCTCACAACTCTCACCTTGTTCGCAAGGTGGACAATTACCTCCACAATCCACGTCAGTCTCAATACCATTTTGTACGCCATCATTACAAGTAGGTATGTAATCGCACTCTCGACTTTCAGGAGGCTTAGTGCTGTTAGTTCCACAAGAATTCAAGTCAGTACAAGTTCGACTTTGAGTTCCATTAATAGTGCATTCTTGCCATTCAGTACAATTCCAGTTTTCTTCACATTCTTCAGTAGGTTGTTCCGTGATTGCACCAGCAGCTCCACCTCCTCCACCCCCTGCTCCGCCGCCGCCTCCGCCTCCCCCGCCACCAGTGCTCGTCGTGTCTTGATCCTGTTGAGGAGCTTCTCCACTCACATTACCACCCGTTGCGTTTCCAGAGTCACAATCTTCAGGACACGAAACTGAATCTTCAAAATGACGATCACAGAAATCATCTCCACAAAAGGGTTTAGGAGTAGAAATGTTTACGTTTAGAAATGATCCTTCATGCCATTCAGCTGAACTCCAAGCTTCAGCAGGTTCACCGTTTATTTCAAATTTTAAGTTTTCTCCCTCAACGGCACCTTCATCCTCCGATGTTTCAGAGTCATCTCCAGCGCAAGTTAGTAACCCATAAACTCCTTTATTTTGAACAGTAAAGCTACCACAAGTATTGTTGGATTGGTCCATTACTGTTATGATATCACCGCTGGTAACGTTATCATTTTCTATGAAGGCGTGTCCATAAATTTCGGTAGATAGAGGTGGATAAGCGGCAGCGCTTTGTATAAATGCCAAGATGAACAAGAGCATAGTTACTAAGGCAAGAAACATTATAAGTAAAGCTGTAAATTCGAAGTCTTTACGGATTATCTTAGCCCAATTTATCCCGTCTTCTTTTTTTACCTCATCCCATCTATCTTTTAATCTCTTCAATCTACCACCCATGTCGTACTATTAGTTGCGTTAATCCAGTAACCTCTATATGGCCTTGTTTTTTCTAGGTCACCACCTTGTCCAACTACGAAAGTTTTGAAATCTTTACTGGTGCTATTGAAACCCACTACTTTGGTGTAACTTCCATTTATAGAATCAAATGTTTGCGGTATTGATTCTGATTCGTTATCAGGATAGCCAACTAGATTGTATCCCGGGTTTAAATCTATCTCAGTCTGCGATGGTAAAGGTGATTCTTTGTAGAATACTTCA
>CAYNLP010000042.1:0-3499 GCA_964398115.1 uncultured Methanosarcinales archaeon
AAAGAAAAACAAACCTATCAATCGGAACAGTAACAAAATACGCCAAAAGACTAGCAGAAAAAAACCTAGCAAACATAGAAAAAATAGGCAATTCAAATGTGGTAAAAGCAAACACAGAAAACAAAGAATACACAAAAATGAAAAGAATACACAACCTCACAAAAATACAAGAAAGCAAACTCGCAGAACACCTAAAAAAAGAGCTACGACCCGACGCTATAATACTATTCGGAAGCTACTCAGAAGGAACAGACACAGAAAAAAGTGATATAGACATTGCAATTATGAACGGAAGAAAAAAACAACCCAGCCTAACAAAATTCGAAGAAAAACTAAACAGAAAAATAAACATTACACGAGTAGAAAAGCCAAAAAAAGAATTTCTCAACACACTCGCCAACGGGATAGTCCTAGACGGCTATCTAGAAATAACCCGATGAACGAATTCGACACTTACCTAGAATCCGGAAAAATAAGAAAGAAAAAACCCGACAAAGGCAAATCCCAAGGACTAATACAAAACGCCAAAGAAGACCTGAAAATACTGCAAGACATAGAACTGAGCGAAGAAACAACATCCTTCATCTTCAAAAACACATACAACTGCATCCGAACAGCACTACAATCATATCTGGCAAGAGACGGCTACAAGCCATACACACACGAATCCATAATAATCTATGCAAAGAAGATAAATGAGTTAAGTGAAAAACAAGCTAATAAAATAGACAAATACAGAGAACTCAGAAACGACATAGAATACAGAGGAGATACCGCAGAAGAAAAAGAAACAGAAGAAATACTCGAATTCGCAGAAAAAATCATAGACAAAGTTGAAGAAAAAATCAACGACTAACTACCTACCAACACCCTGATACTTGAAACCCTCTTCTTCCATCTCTTCAGGATCGTAAACGTTCCGCCCATCAATCACAACAGATTTGTTCATCAAACTTTTCATCTTGTCAAAGTCTACACCGCTGAACTCACTCCACTCAGTACATATTATTAGGCCGTCAGCGTCTTGCAAAGCTTCATACTTATCATCCGCATATTCAATATCAGGAAATTCTTCACTGAACTCCTCTACAGCTTTCGGATCAAACCCTACAACTTCAGCGTATTCATCCTGTAATTGCTTAACCACAGCCTTAGCAGGTGCGTTTCTCGTATCACTCGTTCCCGGCTTGAAAGACAACCCCCAAACCGCTATTTTCTTACCCTCTAAATCTGAGATGAAATCTTGAAGCTTAGGCACCAAACTCTTTTTCTGCCTCTCATTAATGTAATCCACAGCTCTCAACAGGTTTGACGGATGACCGTGTTTCTCCAAAGTGTAAGACAACGCTTTCACATCTTTTGGAAAGCACGAACCTCCATACCCAGCTCCTGCTCGTAAGAAATGAGGACCTATTCTTTCATCCAAACCCATTCCTTTAGCTACTTCATTCACATCCGCCCCTACGTCTTCACACAAGTGACTGATTTCATTTACGAAACTTATCCTTGTGGCAAGCATAACGTTAGAAGCGTATTTTATCATCTCCGCCGTTGGAATGTTAGTAACCAGCACGGGCTTGTCATCCTTTTCAACAAAACGGTACAACTTCTTCATAACTTTCTCCGCTCTTTCATCCTCTACTCCTATAACGACACGATCAGGGTTTTGAAAATCTTGCACGGCTTTACCCTCTCGCAAAAATTCAGGATTAGAAACCATGGAAACGTTGTAATCCTCATCCATATTCTTTTCAATCTTGCGCTTAATCTTCCTATTAGCCCCAACGGGAACCGTGCTCTTCACAACAACAACTTTGTCATCATCAATGTAATTACCAATATCTTCAGCCGCGCTCATAACGTAAGTTAAATCTGCAGATCCATTATGATTTTGAGGAGTTCCAACACATATGAATATAACATCAGATTTTCTTACGCCTTCCTTAGAATTGGTGGTGAATTCAATCCTACCCTCCTCCTGGTTTTGTTCAACAAGTTCTTCTAACCCTGGTTCGTAGAAAGGCACTTCCCCCTTTTTGAGCTTCTTTACCTTTTCTTCATCAATATCTACACAAGTTAATTCATGATCTAAATCTGCAAAGCAAGCACCTGTTACTAAACCCACATAACCCGTTCCTACCACTGTTATTTTCATCGTGTAAGAAAACCAAACTTAAACTTGTCTTATAAACCTACTGGAAATCTTGTTCAAACCATTCAACCGTTTTTTTCAAACCTTGTTTAAAACTAACCTTTTCTTCATAATCTAAAATGTTCTTAGCCTTTTTGGGATTCGCGTGGCTGTGCCTGATATCACCTGGTCGTGGATCATCATGAACCGGTTCGATATTTTTATCAAACACGTCGTTTATATCTTCCGCCAATTCATTTATGGTTATGGGATTGCCATTAGCCAAGTTTATTACTTCACCCGGAGCGTCTTCAGCAGTACACGCTTTCAAGTTGCCTTCAACCACGTTCTTCACATATGTAAAGTCGCGCGTTTGTTCTCCATCACCAAATATGGTAGGTCTTTCATCGTTGGCTATCGCTTTAATGAATAAAGGAATAACCGCTGCGTACTCTGCATTTGGATCTTGTCGAGGTCCAAAAACGTTGAAATATCTGAGACACACAGTTTCTAAACCATGAAGTTCATAGTATAGCTGCATGTACTTTTCACACGTCCTCTTAGTAATGGCATAAGGACTGATCTGATCTCCC
The DNA here is from genome assembly GCA_964398115.1 of uncultured Methanosarcinales archaeon. GTDB lineage: Archaea > Nanobdellota > Nanobdellia > Woesearchaeales > CAYNLP01 > CAYNLP01. The sequence goes on from CAYNLP010000042.1 coordinate 2,725, forward strand.
TCTTCACCTTCAGTCCAAGGCACGTCAGCGTTTCCATAAACACTACTGGAACTGGCGAATACAACTCTCTTAACATCATTTTCTTTCGCCGCTTCCAAAACGTTCACCGTGCCGCTAATGTTTACATCATTGTATAGAACAGGTTGTTCTAGACTGCGAGGGACGCTTCCAATAGCTGCCTGATGCAATACGTAGTCAACATCTTCAAACAGTTCCATTAGCAAGTCTTGATCTCGGATATCTCCTTTTACAAATTCTATATCACTCATAAAGGGTTCTAAATTTTCTTTTTTACCAGCAAACAAGTTATCGATAACTAAGACAGCTTCTCCTCTATCAACGAGTTCTTCAACAATATTGCTACCTATAAAGCCGGCGCCACCTGTAACTGCAAATTTCATACTTAAAAAGAATAAAGCGTGAGTTTTTAACTCTTTTTATAAAATATCCGATAAATATAAAATAAAAAGTTGTTTAGCCAGAAAGTATGGAAGACACTATAGGCGTTGTGGGTTTAGGATATGTTGGTCTAAGGCTAGCAACCAAACTCGCCGACACATATCCTGTCAAAGGATATGATATAAACGAAAAGAAAATCAAGGAATTAAAGAATGGTGTTGACAAAAGCGGTGAAGTCACCAGAGAAGAATTAAAGAAGGACCGTCTAGAATTCTGTAAGAAACCAAGTTGTTTAGAAGAATGCAATTTCATAATTGTTTGTGTACCCACCCCAGTTGATGAGAGTAAGAATCCTGATCTTTCGATATTGAAAAAC
>CAYNLP010000043.1:0-647 GCA_964398115.1 uncultured Methanosarcinales archaeon
CTAGTACTCGTATTCTGCAACACCAGAAAAACAACCGACTTCATAGCCAAAAACTTGCAAAAGAACGGTATAGACGCACAAGCAATACACGGCGGCTACTCACAACACAAAAGAAACAAAAAAATGGACAACTTCCACGGAGAACACACAGAAGTACTTGTAGCCACGGACGTAGCAGCAAGAGGACTTGACGTAGAAGGCATAAGCCACGTATACAACTACGACATACCCAGCGACCCAAAAAGCTACAGACACAGAATCGGAAGGACAGCAAGAGCAGGAGAAGAAGGAAAAGCCATCAACCTACTTGGCGAAAACGACCATCAAAACTTCCGAAGAGTAATGAGAGAAAACAACATTAAAAGAGCAGAAGTACCCAACTTCGACAGCGTACCAATCAAATGGACACACTAAAGTCCGAAACAGTTAAATACAGAATTTAATGAAAGCAATTAATGAATAAAAAAATAATAGGGCACACAATAGGCGTTATAATTCTCTCACCATTCATCCTCTTACTACTAAGCATGATACTAGAAAAACCTCTTCTACCCTCCTTTATAGGACAAGAAATATGGGAATACCTCTTCACAATAGGACTAATAGGAGGATTTATGGCAATACCATTACTCATCACCAAAGCCTTA
>CAYNLP010000043.1:657-3327 GCA_964398115.1 uncultured Methanosarcinales archaeon
AAGAAAAAGCCCCTAAACCATATTGGACACTAGTCACAGGAGCAATATCGTTCGCATCCGCCTGGGGAACAGTAGAAATAGTCCAGACCGGCACATCTCCAGGACTCGGAGGGATTGGAGAACTTCTATTAGGTTTCCTCCTAATAACAATCTACATAGTATTCTCAATAACCTCAATATCACTAGGAAAAATTTCACTAAAAAAATATAAACCACAAGTATATTCCAGCTGGTTCTTAGTACTAGCAGCCTTAATAATTCAAATAATAACATTCTTCTAAATAAACGCCGAGGCTGGGATTTGAACCCAGAATGGCATACGCCACTGGCTTTCAAGGCCAGCGCCCTACCGGATTAGGCGACCTCGGCACACAAAAGTTTTGACAAGAAATAGTGTTTTAAAACTTTCTATAAACTAGCCAATTCTTCATCAACCCTATCCACCCAACTATTAATCACACTCATAATCTCTTCCTTAACTTCACCACTATCTCTAGATTGATAAACAAACTGGTAACCGCCATTATCCAAATTTTGCTGAAACCTTTTCAAAACCCCCTTACCATACAATTTCTTCACAGCCCTCTGAACCGTAGACAAATCCAAGCCAAGATCTTCACTCACCTGCTTAGTACTCTCCCAACCACTACTTTCAAGAAAATACCTAAACACTTTCGTCTCTCCTTTCGTAAGTCCAAGAGCACACCGGACAACTTCGAAAAGTTCAAAGTTCCGGCATGCAAAATCAACCTTTGCCATACTCCTATTCACCAATGTCTAGTTTCTTAAGTATTTTCTCCATCGTACACCAATCAGTAAATCCATACTGGAACAAATTCAATCCTACAAAGACTGTAAACCAAAGCCAATACCTGCTATGGAAATAACCTAGTAGTGCTGACGTTGTCACAAAAACTCCTGCAATAACCCTTACAAGCTTTACTCTTTCCATTTTCTCCTCCAAACTATCACAATCACTATCAGTGCGCCCGCTACAAGTCCAATCCATAACAACGGGTTCCGACTCTCTCCAGTAATGTCAAAACTAGCCTTTCTGTGATAAGTGTAAATGTTATCATCACCCTCATCACTATCACCCTTACTCCTAATCAACAACTTAAAGTTGTGTTCTTTCACATCTGCACTTCTATGCGCATCCAAAGTAAAGATAGCCGTGCCGTTCTCTCCAGGCTCTAACTCACCAATGTAATCACTTCTCACATCAATGGTGAAAGGCTGACTGCTCTGTTTCAAAACTCTCACATCCACTGACTCAGAACTTTCATGACCAGTGTTTTCCACAACAACTTCTAACTCACCACTATCACCTGCTAATGCAGATCCACTAGTCTTAACAACTTCCAAGTAAGGCCTGCTCTGAACTCTAAACGGGATACTCCTCGTCTTTGTATACCTATTGTCATCCACGTCCATATAATTGAACGTGTAATTCAATTGGTAAACTCCAGGCATTGCTCTTTCCGAAGCATCCAAGTAAAAGTCTATCTGTTTACTTTCTCCACTGTCCAACCTGCCAGCCCACAACCGGTTATTGTTAGCATAACTTGGTTCAAGCATTTTAGGACTATCCAGTTTGACTTCAACACTCTTACTGTCTTTCTGACCAACATTTTCCACAAAAGTCGAGACTTTAACATAATCATCTCCTGGCCTGACATCAGATGGCATGGTATTTATGTTAGCCACGTCCAAGATTATTCCTTCTCGCTTCACTAACATTTTGAAACGGACAAATCTCTCTGCACCTACCGGTTCTCCATCCTTGTACCAACGCCCGGTAAGTTTAAACTCGTAATTACCAGCAGGAGCGTCCTGTCCGACCTTAACCCTAAACCTCTTGTTGTAATAACCTTGTTGGAACACCGCCCCACCAAGGTCATCGCCAAAAACGTCCTGCATCACCACATAATTTTCAGTCAATGCATCATCAGGTTGAAGTTCAACCCTGAACTTATAGTTAGGATTTCCAAGCCTAGGATCATTAAATAAGCTATCGTCATGGAATTGAACAACTATATCCACTTCGTCACCAGCCGAAATAACCGCAGGGTCAAATTGGATGTTGTCCAACACCATTGAAGCACTTGCTACTGGCATCAACGCTAAAAGTCCGAATATTATGAAACTAATTTTTTTCATTTTTCTAATCACCTTTTAAATAAATCACTACTGGCAGTAGGAAAACCGCTCCGAGTAATGTGTTAAAGATTCCAAGAGCGAGCAAAATCGCCAGTGTCTTCATAGCCGGCAAGACTCCAAAAAGTAATGCGAGGAATCCTGCCATTGTAGTAGTGCTAGCACCAACCATTGCACGAAGTAGTTCACGCATGGTTTCTTCCAAACTCTCTACTACACCCATTTCTTTCCTTAACCTATAGTAAGTGTGTACGACGTGAATTCCAAAGTCAATACCCAAGCCGAGTATCATCGCCGCCGCAACCATTGTCACAACCGTGACTTTCAAACCTAGATAACCAGCGATGCCGACAGTCCACAACAAACTCATCAAAACCACTAGGATAGGGAAGGCAATCTTACTAGGCGCTCTAAAAGTTAAGAAAACAACTAAAATGATTAATGTAAAGCTCAGCAAGGTAATCTTTGCAAAATCAGTCATTATGTACTCAAAAGTTGCTTTGTCGATAGTGT
>CAYNLP010000044.1:0-3239 GCA_964398115.1 uncultured Methanosarcinales archaeon
AAGTTCTTGATCGACTGACAAAATGGCTTATTGGTGATCATGGTCAAGATGATGTTGAACAAGAATTACATAAAGGTATGACTGTTGGTAATTTAATTGAAGCAGGTATCCAAGCTGAATCAGATGTGAATACATCTGAAAAAGAATTAATTAATGAAATTGCTGAATTAAGTAATACAACAGAAAATTCTGTAAAAAATGCAATTGATGGGGAAGTAAACTGTCCTAATCAAAGTATCATTAATGCAGCCAGTCAAGTTTTACCAATTGATAAACAAACACTTATCTTAGCAGGGCGAGCTGATGGTTGTGATTATTCAATGAGAAAAGAGTTTGAAGAACAATCTGAAGATATTTTAGAGAAAAATGATGAAAAACAAATTGTTACGGGGATTGTACTTAAACCAAATCAAGCTGATTTAGAGGGAGATAAATTTAATCCTGAGCTTATTGAGAAAATGGCGTTTGATTTTATGAAAAAACATCAAACAGTTGGTTTAAGCCATGAAGTTGAAGTTGATGATGCTCATGTTGTTGAAAATTACATTACAAAGTCTAATACAGAAATAAATGGTAGAGAAGTTGAAAAAAGTACTTGGATTATGTCAGTAAAAATTGAAAATAATGATTTATGGAAAGAAGTTAAAAAAGGAAATATTGGAGCATTTTCGGTTGGTGGAGCTTATAAGAGGGTTCCTTTGGATGAGTAGTAAAGCCAACACAGATTGTGATTGGTGTGGAGATAGATTTTATAAAAAGCCAAACGAGAAGAGAGATAGTAATAATCATTTTTGTAGCAGAGAATGTTATGGAAATTTTATGAGTGAGAATAGAAGCGGTAAGAATAGTCCTCTTTATAAAAAACAAGAAGTTGAGTGTGAAAATTGTAATAAATTAATGCAAAGAAAGCCTTGCCACATTAAAGAATATAAAAATTTATTCTGCTCTAATTCATGTAAAAATGAATATAAAGAAAAAACAAATGAATACTCAAAAGAGAATAGTCCTTGCTTTGAACAAGAAAAAGTTAATTGTACGAATTGTGGTAATGATTTTTATTTAAAACCGTATCGAATTGAAATACAAGAAAATTATTTTTGTAAAAAAGATTGCCGTATAGAATGGCGTAGCAATAATTGGATTGGTAAAAACCACCCAAGCTGGGAGGGTGGAACTGAAAAAATAGGTTTTGGTCCTCATTGGCATAAAATAAGAGAAAAAATTATAAAAAGAGATAATGAAACTTGTCAAGTTTGTGGGATGAGTCGAAAACGACACAAAAAACAATATGATCGAGATTTAGAAGTTGATCATATTAAACCACGTAAAGAGTTTGTTGAGAATGGAAAACTTAATTACGAAGAAGCAAATAAACCTTCAAATTTAAACACATTATGTCAATTTTGTCACGCTGATGTGGAATATACACGTAAGGAGTTAAAAAATGCCTGTTAAGAAAGAGTTTGAAGTTATTGACGCTGAAGCAAAAGAAATTTCACTGTGCGGAAAAGGTATGAATGGTGAGGAAGAGTTTTTGATGTTTAAATCAAAAGATGAAGAAGAAGAAAATAAGGAGGGAGACGAGAAACAAGAAACTGATATGGATAAAACTGAGAACGATTCTAATCCTATTGAAGAAACTGACAAAACTGAGAAAGGAGGAAATTCTAACGTGGAATTTGATGAAATTAAAGAATCTTTTGGTGATCTTGAGAAAGAAAAGCAGAAAGAACTTCTTGAAGAGTCTGATGTAGAGCTTGAAAAGGAAGCCAATGATGATGGTGAAGATCCTGAAGAGGACTTTAAAAAGGAACTTCCTGAAGAAGCTCGTGAACGGCTTGAGAAGCAGGAAGAAGAGCTTGAAAAGATGCGTGAAGAACGAGAGCTTGATGAAATGCGTAAAAAGGTTTCTAAATACGATGTTCTTCCCGGTGATGTTGAGGAAAACGCCAAACTTTTCAAATCTGTGAAAAACTCGGATGAAGAGGCGTATGAAGACCTGCTCGAAAAGATTGAAGCTATTGAAGAGCAAGTCGATCTTGAGAAGACGTTTGAAGAAGCCGGTGGCTCCGATCCGTCGCCTGAAGGCGATGCGGTTGCCAAGGTTGAAGAACTTGTTGAGAAGAAGATGGAAAAAGGCGACTATGACAGTCGTGCTCAGGCTGAAGCTGCAATTTGGAAAGAGAAACCTGAGCTTGCTGAACAATATTACCAAGAACAATAAATTAAGGAGGTAACAGTTTAAACAATGGCAACACAAGGAGAAGATGAATACCTTACGCTTGAAGCAAGCGGTGATCTGTCCAGCGATCAGCATAAGTTTGTTGATGTTAATTCCAGTGGACAGGCTACTGTTGTTGGTACTGCCGGTGCTGAAGCTATTGGCGTACTTCAAAATAAACCTGATGAAACGGGTGAAGAAGCGACTATCCGTATTACGGGTGCTTGCAAAGTTGAAGCTGGTGGAAGTATTTCTAACGGTGATAAAATTGCTGCCAACGCTTCGGGCCAAGCTGTAACGGCTACGGCTGCCAATGTTGATACAACTACGTCCAACAGTTCGCAGGACGTTGCTGGAGATCAGGTTCTTGGGATTGCTTATGAATCTGCTTCCAGCGGAGAAAAGTTCAAAATGTATTTCGACCTGCAAGGGTTGACTTAATTCTAACTATAAAACAAGGAGGATAGAATTTTAGACAATGCCACAACAACCGAGTCTTACTGATGTTCATATTGATCGACCGCTAACGTCGATTTCAACAGCGTACTTTCAAGAACAGGATGACTTTGCATTTAACAACGTCTTTGCTGACGTTCCTGTGGATAGCAAGTCGGACCAGTATTGGGAATGGGACAAAGACTTTACGCTTCGTTCCGAAACGTCCAAACGTGGTCCCGGTTCCGAAGCTGCTGAACGAGGTCAAAACCTCACAACGAGCACGTATGAGTGTGATGTGTGGGCTGTTAAGCAAGGTCTTGATGAACAGACTGTTGCTAACGCTGATGCTGGTCTCAGTCTTCGTGAGTCCATTACTCGTGGCCTGACTGAAGACATGATGATTCGTGCTGAGAAAGAATTTTCTTCTCAGTATCTTACCACGGGAACGTGGGGAACTGATCTGAAAGGTGTTGCGTCCAGTCCTGGTTCTGGTGAGTTCCTTCAATGGAATGATTCTTCGTCTACTCCGATTGAGGATATTACGGACGAAATTATTAACATTGAACAGAGCACGGGTCGT
>CAYNLP010000045.1:0-2349 GCA_964398115.1 uncultured Methanosarcinales archaeon
CAGTGAGATAGTGAAAGAATGTGACCACGAATACTATTACGTTCTCACCCGAAGATTAATGTGGAGGATAGCAGAAGAAATAGCCAGAAACGAAAATTGTGAATTCTTAGTAACAGGAGAAAACATCGGCCAAGTAAGCAGTCAAACACTAGACAACTTGACAGTGATAGACACAGCAATAAATATACCAATAGTAAGACCTCTCCTATCAAATGACAAAAGAGATACTGTGAAACAAGCCAGGAAATACGGAACTTACGAAGTCAGTAAAGGACCAGAAATGTGCGACGCCCTTGGCCCAGAACATCCCGTGACGAGAGCAGACAGCGAAAAACTTGAAAAAGAAGAAAGAAAAATTGATATAGAAAAGATGAAAAGAAAAGCTTTGAATGAAACCCAAGTTGAGGAAATTGCTGAGGTAACAACGTGAGCTTAAGAGAATTAGAAGAAAACGAAGTTGAAGAAATAGCAGAAGTGTTGGTTGAAAACTGGCAGAGAAAAAACTTGGATTATGACAAAGACTGGGCGATCGATTACTTAAAAAACGGTCACGATAAAGAAGTAGAAGAAGAACATTTCTACGTGTATGAAGAAAACGGAGAGAAAAAAGCATTCGCCTCACTCGTAAAAGACGTGAACGGCGTAGTTGAAATTAGAGATGAAGGCTTACTACCAGGCGTTAAAGATAAACAAACTATGACCATGCTACTCATGCAACTTATCAGTGAAGCTACAGCCATGAACGCACGAAAAATATTCTGCCTCACACCATTTGACAAGATACAAACTTTCAGAGAATTAGAATTCGAACAAGAGGGCATACTAAAAAACCATTTCAAACCCGGTCAAGACTTGGTTATAATGAGCCGATTTCTCTAAAACACTTTAGTTTCTAACTCTGGCAAGAAGCAAAAGTCCGTATGGAAGTTATAAGCCCCCGCGTTTTTGAAAACAATCTCATCACCAACTTCAGGCTTTTCCAAGAAAACCTTATATCTGAAAATATCTTTACTGTCAGGAGTACAACCCTTAATAGTATAGCTTTGACTTCCTTCTTCACTTTCACTCTCAACTTCTAAACGAATGTTTTCCAAAAATGTGTCAAGAGCGGCGTTGAAAATACTACAATCAACTATGACGTTATCCTTATACACCGCTTTGACATTACAAACCAGGTCAACAGCAGGGGCGGCAATATATCTGCCTGGCTCTACAATCATGTTAATATCTTTCTCATCCAACCACTTACGAACATTCCTAATCCTGTTCTTAATACTCCGCATGTTCTTCACACTATAATTCTTATACACACTTGGCAAACCACCGCCGATGTTAACCACGTCAATCGCTTCTAAAGTGTCTCCTTCCAAGCTGTTCCGCAACTGTTTCTTCAAACTCCATTCACTAACGTTCTGAGTCTTACGATGCATATGAACCCCCAACCTTCCAATATTACTATGTCCCTGCAATTGCGGAATCAACTCATTAACTTCCCTACTGAAAAAACCATAAACAAACCTCTTACCCGTATGCACGGTGTATTCCTTCAAACGCTTACGTAACAATAAAGTCACTTCCAAACTCGTGTCTTCCAAGTAATTCATCAAAGTGTTCAAGTCTTGCTCGTTATCCACCACAAATTTATCAACTCCTCTTTCTAACGCTTCATCAACTTCTCCTTCGTTCCAACCTTGAGAGAAATACCAAACCCTGCTAGAATCATTCAATTCATCCAAAGCTTCTAAGCTATGAATGCTGAAAAAACAATCAGTGTCTTCTTCTAAAACTTTTCCCACTTCAGGATTAGTCTTCAAACTATAACTAACCCTGTCGGCTAACGGCAACAATTTTTCATACTGTTTATTAACTACTTCACGACTAAGTTCAAACCTCGCCATCAATAATCCCCTCATCCTTTAACTTCTCCAAAACACTCAACATCGTCAAGGTAAATGTGAAAGTTACATCACCAATCACGGTAACTACATCCGTTGAGTCCTTAACTTTTCCCCAACTCTTCGCTTCATCAGTGGTAGCACCGCTCATACTACCACTAGTATTTCTAGAAGTAGTCATGTAAACCGCGTAGTCCAAACCACCACTTAGCAATCCAGCAAGTATAGCATGATGCTTGCTAATACCACCACCAAGAGCAATCAAACCTTTACGGTCGTCATGACTCACAGTAAACAAGATGTTCTTGAAATCTTTAACCACATCTATCACAAAGTCATCATTTTTTTCCTGGAACATGTAAAGATGGAATCCAAACGCGCCATCCGTAATGCCAGGACAAAATATAGGAACATCATGCTTGTTAGCTTGGTACAAAATACTGTTTTCGTCATC
>CAYNLP010000045.1:2359-2864 GCA_964398115.1 uncultured Methanosarcinales archaeon
CTTGCAAGCATTTCACTAACCGGCCACCTACTTTTTTCTTCATAAAGTTCTTCAATCATCGGATTAACTATATCCTCAAAACGTTCATAACTCTCGTTATCAATCAAAATATTTCCTACACGATTAGTGCCTTTCTCGTACAGTTCAACATCATCCGGGCTGAAATCACCGAGGACGAATTCTTCCCCATGAGCTTTCATAATATCCTCTTCCAAACCACCCACAGTGGTAACTATAACATCTGGGATACCTAGCTTTATGAGTTGAGCGAAGAAACCTCGCAATCCACTCGTCACCATGTTACTAGTGAAAGTTAAGAAAATCTTGGCACCACTACGCTTCATCTTCAAAATGGTATCGACGGCTTTACGCATTTCTACGCTTTGAAAACCAACATTGCCAAGATCATCGGCTAACTCTTCCGCAGTCATATCAGGTTTCCAGTGAAAGTCTTCAACTTTCTCCATATCTGACTGGAAAAACAATCTTTCTTAAAAATATTTGC
>CAYNLP010000046.1:0-2831 GCA_964398115.1 uncultured Methanosarcinales archaeon
ATGGATCAAAGAGTAAGGAGAATAGAAAAAATCGCGTTAGACGAGCAAGAAGAAAGTGGTAGAGGAAGAGACCCGTGGGCAAATTATTAACATGTGGCAACGTAACACTTTCATAATATCAATTCTAGTAATAATAGATCAAATAAGTAAATACCTAGCCCGAACCAATACCATATCATTCGACACTAAAATTTTATCTTTCACTTTTGTAAAAAATACAGGAGCCATTTTCGGAATTTTACAAGACTCAAACCACTACTTAATCTGGATATCCATAATCTTCCTAGGTGGCATAATCTACTATTACTACAACTTCCCAAAAAAGAATAGAACTCCTCTCATTGTCATCACAGCCGGAATTATCGGAAACTTAACCGACCGAATACTCCTAGGTTACGTAACGGATTTCATAAATTTCAAAATATGGCCTGTTTTCAACGTAGCAGACAGTTGCATCGTATTAGGAGTTATTTACCTACTATACTTAGAAATTAAGGATCAGAACTCGTCAGTATCATCTAAACCTTCCAAGTAACCGTTATCTTTCAACCACCGAACTTCAACATTCTTATACTTATGCAAGATATCTCCTTTTTCATCACCGCCGTACTCCCACGGTTCAACCAAAACTAGATCACCTTGTCTTACCCAAAGACTTCTTTTCAAACGACCAGGAATCCTACAAATACGGGTTTGTCCATCCATACAACGGACTTCACTACGGCTACCACCCAGCCTTTTCTCTAAAACACCGAGTGTTTGATCGCCTTTAGGAACTTTTACTCTCCTAACTTGTTCTTCATCATCTGACATGTTCAAAACGAAACACAAATAGTTTAAAAAAGTTTCCAAGGAACAATGTTTTTAAACAAAACCAACGTTTTTACGAGTATGGACAACTTGGGTGAGGACTTCCGATCGAAGCTTTTGGAATTAGATCACGCTACTACTTTGAAAAACGCTTCAATCTGGCGGAGAGCAGTAGCTCTCTTTATAGACTTGTTCGCAATGAACTTCATCGTTTTCAATCCGTTCCAAAGCGTACTAGCAACTTATTTCGAAACTGCCAGCTTAGCGTTGGAAAGTTCCATCCCTGGATACGTGTATGCAAGCGTCATCCTCATGTCCTTCGTAGTATTAATCTATTTCGCACTTTTCCAACACTACTTCCAACAAACACTTGGAATGATGGTTATGAAATTGTATGTCATGCCACAAACAGGTTTTTGGAAAAGCATAGCAAGAAACTTATTCATACTACCATTCTTTCCATTTAACTTGTTATGGATTATCGAACCTGCCTACCTATTATTTAAAGGTAGAAGAATATTAGAAAAAATAACTAAAACAAACACGGTGGTTGAAAATGGATGACGACATGCAAGGATTACCAGATAAGAAAAACTGGATAATCATAATATTAATACTAATATCCCTGTGGATAGCAAGTGCTTTCTTAGCTAATCTTGTCAGCATATTCAAAACTGCACCAACTCCGGAAACACAAGGTAACGTAGCAATAATACCTGTTAAAGGAACTATAACCGCTGACGCGCAACAATCCACTTTTGGAAGAAGCGCCGGTGCGGGAGCTACACAAATAGTGAACTGGTTAGAAAAAGCAGAGTCAAACAATGAAATACAAGCTGTCATTCTTGAAATCAACAGCCCAGGAGGCACTGCCGTGGCGAGTGAAGAAATAGCAAAGCAAGTGAAAGAGATGAATAAAACCACTGTAGCGTGGATTAGAGAAGTCGGCGCTAGCGGGGCTTATTGGGTGTCAAGCGCTGCAGATCACATCGTCGCCAGCAAGGTAAGCACAACTGGCAGTATAGGAGTGATAGCCAGCTATCTAGAATACAGTGGCTTGCTGGACAGATTCAACATAACTTATCAAAGACTCGTAGGAGGAAAGTACAAAGACATTGGAAGTCCTTTCAAAAACCTAACCAAGGAAGAAAGAGAGATACTCATGGACAAGATAGAAATGGTGCATGAACACTTTATCAATCGAGTTGCAGAGAATAGGAACATGTCACAAAGTGAAGTTGAAGAATTCGCAAACGGTTTAGCCTATATGGGAGGCGAGGCAGAAGACTTGGGACTTGTAGATGAAATAGGAGGGAAAGAAGAAGCAATAAACTATATTGAAGAAAAGCACAACATCACTGTAAAGACAACGAGGTTCCAACAACAAAGGACGTTATTAGACGTGTTTGGAAACTTGATATCACAACACGGATACTACATGGGCAAAGGAATTAAAGACGCGTTAACAAAAAACAAAAACTTTGTGGCAAGGACTTAAATCATAGGCACATCTTCTTCACTTTTGAAACCATACACAACTAGATAGTTCCAGAAAATACCTTTTTCTTTCTTAACATTCACACTGAACCCAACATCTCTAAACACTTCTTCCACCTTGTCTATGTCACTCATCCACGGCGGATTAGGCAGGAACCAGAAGAAATCCACGTATTCAACAAAGCAAACCTTCCCGTGTTCAGGAAGTAAGTCATTAATCTCGTTCAAGACTTTCTTCACATCCTGCAAATAGCTTAACATGCCCACGCTAAAAACTAAGTCTACGGATTTAATATTAGGATGAACCCGGTTTATTTGATGCTCATCATGTATAACCTCCACATGAGTATATCCTTTCTCCTCCAAACGATTTTTCAAAATCTCCAAATTTTTCTCGCTCAAATCTGTTGCGTACACTTTTCCTTCCGACCCAACTTCTTCCGCCAAGTGCAAAGTTAAAGTACCAACTCCCGCTCCAAATTCCAAAATTACTTTCCTTTCTAAATCTCTAAAAATCTTCAAAA
>CAYNLP010000047.1:0-2825 GCA_964398115.1 uncultured Methanosarcinales archaeon
ATTTCATGTCGTCGTATTGTTCCATTTCTTCATCGCATTCGGGGCATTTCATGTTATTTCTTTTTCGCTGGGTTTTTACTTATTAATGCTTTGATTTGTTAATATAGAGAAGAAAAAAATGTTTTTTCATTTGGGTTGCTGACTGATATTTGTATCTTAAGATGATTATTCCTTGTCCTGCATCCTGCAAAGTTTTTGCTATGTGTTCAAAATCTTTGTCTAATGTTACTAGTATGCATTTTTTCTCGCTTGGCAATTAAAGCATGCAGTGCAGAGTTCTTTTTCTTTTTTGTCGAGAAAGTATTTCTTGTTTTAACCGATTTTCCGTTTGTTGTTGCGAAAGGTTTAAATAGTTCACAGTATTCACAGTTTTCTGTGTTCAATGATGGCTAATGTTACCGTTTCCGTACCGGATGATTTCAAGGAAAAAATGGATGAACACTCTTGGGTTAACTGGTCTGAAGTAGCCAGGCAAGGGTTTCGGAAAAAGTTGGAAGAGTTGGAAAAGATGGATGAAATTCTCGAAAAAAGTGAATTGACCGAAGAAGACGTGGAGAAACATGCGGAAGTTTTGAAGGAAAAAGTCTGGAACAGGATAAAAGAAAAGATTAGCAAAGATTGATTATTTCCAAAAGTTGTTCAGTGGTGTAAACCTCCACTTCATCTTGTTCTTCAAACACTTTGTCATCAGACCAGATCGCTATGTTTTTAGAAAGTGCTACGGCCAGGTAGGGATTATCTTTTTCATCTGACAAACTTGCCTTCTCCTTTCTTGGCCTTTCTAGCTTTCTTTGCCAGTTTCTCTCGGTTAGAAATTTGTATTATGTCCTTTAGTTCATCTACTTCTTTCTTCAAGGAGTTGATGTTCTCGTTTACCTGCTCGAGTGTTACTGACGTCATATCCACAGTTAAGATTTCTTTGTTAATAAAGTTAACCATAAGAATTTCGAAAAGCCTTTATTGTATATATGGAAAAGAAAAAGAAGAAGTTACAGCCAGCAACTCCGTTGCTGGAAAAAGCGAAACTCTGTTTCGCAGATTGGTCGCTGGGGCGACAGACTTAAATAAAAAGAACAGGAAAAGAGAAAGCGATGAGATTTCCCAGTTGGCTGAAGCCTTCCAAGAGCAACCTGACCTACACCGTACTTTTCATGATCTTCAACTTCGGGCTCTTACTTCTGTCCATAAAAATATATCACCTCTCAATGTTTACGGCATTATTGCTTTACCTCCCAACGATAAAACTCGCCGAAATCCTCGGAGGATCCATGATTGTCCTGGGCATAACCAGTTTGCTGTACTCTTATCTGGTCGGCTGCTTGATTGACCTCGGCTTCAGCTCCCTGAATGAGAAGAACAAGAAGTGGGCTTTAGGGATAGTTTTGGGAGCCGTCCTGGTATTTGCCGCATTCATATTGTATCCATCCGGGCCAAGCGCCCCGGGAGATGCTAAGAACTGCGGCTCGGAGGAGATCATCTACAGTAATGACTTCGACACCGAGAGGGAGTGCTTCGCCGAAGCCGCGCGGAACTGCGAGCCCGCAAAGATGGAGACTATAAACTACATGTTAGATGGGGATACCATAAAGCGAAAGTACTGGATAGACGACCAGTGCAGGTTCCACAGATACGAGGACAGGCGCAACGCGTACGGCACAGTGAATGAGTCTTACGAGATCTGCGAAGAATTCAATTATTCTGTAGAAAGAACTCCTAGGGACGACCAGACCATCCACAACATATGGTTTTCCTTCAACAACTGCACTAGAGAATACTGAAAGAATTGTTACAGTCAAAGGCTGGAGTTTTTATCTGTGGAAGACTCTTGGTCTCTTGTCTATCTTTGTAACGAGGACGAGTTTTTCGTCTTGTCTTACTTGGTAGAGTGCTCTGTGGTCTCCTATCCTTATTCGGTAAACGTTGTAGTCTTTTGTTTTTCCTATGTGTTTTGCGTCGCTCGGTACTTGGTTTTTGGATAGTGGCTTGAGTTTTTCTATTATTCTTTGGCTGGTTTGGTCTTCCAGCTTTTTGAGATATCTTTCAGCTCTCTGAGAAAGGTGTACTTCGTACAATTTTATGCTATCCTGGCTGTCTTCCCTTTTTCTAGATCGTTTTCTGCTTGTTGTATGCTTTCGAGGTCGTCTTCAGTTAGTATTAGGTCTGCATCTATGATTTTATCTTTAAGTTTTTTCATTTCCGATTCTATGGAGTTCAGCCTTTTCATGATTTTTTCATTGTCTGTTGCCATGTTTTTGTTTTAAGCTATGAAATTATTTAAAGTTATCCGTTAAGTTTTCGGAAAAGCTATTTTTTGTTCATATTGAAAAGAAATAAATTTTTAAACGATGGTTTCGAGTTGTTTTTTGCTTTATGGAAAGTGATTTAGAAAGGTTGTTGGGAGAGTTGAGGATGATGGCGGCGAGAGTCGTCGCTATTGGCGGGGTTTCTTTGGCTAGTAGTTGTTTAACTTCTGATCCTGCTCGTTTGCCTGAGCCGAGCAAGAGTGTTGCGGGCGGGGTTTACGGCGTTCCTTTTCATTATGTTGAGAACGAGTTGGCCGTGGATGGTGAGAATGGTACTCGTAACAGGGCTAGTTTTTTAGTGGGTGATAGTGTTTACGAGTTTATCGACGTCCGTAACGATAGGGATTTGGATGAAGTTTGGGCTAGTGATGTTCGTGTCGATCGTATTAGGATTTTGGGTGGTGACACGACGACTTTGTACAGGGATAGTGTTTCTGAAAACGTTTTGGAAGAGTTTGAAAAGGCGGATGAGGCTTTTGACACCTTACGTGATTTGTTGCAGGGTTACAGGTCAGATGTTTC
>CAYNLP010000048.1:0-2777 GCA_964398115.1 uncultured Methanosarcinales archaeon
AATGAAAGATAGTGAAGAACTAACAGACTTCATGAAAGAAGAGGAAGAATAAATCTAATACAGCAAAGAATTAATTTCTTTCTTAACAGTTTCAAAAACTCTTTCTATACCCTGATTTTCTGCATCAATAACTATAAATCGGGAATCATTCTCTGCCATTTGCAGATAACCTTCCCGTACCCTATTATGAAAACCTATAGGTGCCTGCTCCAACCTATCTCCTCCATCACCAAATTCATATTTTTCACATCTCCTCAACCCTGTTTCAGGTGAAACATCAAGGATAAAAGTCAAGTCTGGAACCAAACCGTGAGAAGCAGATTTATTTAAGTCATGTATTAATTCTAAATCAAGTCCTCTGCCAAATCCTTGATATGCAGTTGTAGAGTCATAAAACCTATCAAGAATTACAAAATCATTTCGTTCCAAACCAGGTTTTAGAAATTCCTCCGTAAATTGCGCTCTAGCCGCTTCGTAAAGAAAAAGTTCTGCAGGGGCTACCACATCTTTTCCATCACGAGGCTTTTGAATAATCTCTCTGATTTCTTCAGAAATATCAACACTACCCGGTTCTCTACCAGTATCCACGCTATAACCCTCAGAAGTTAGATAAGCAGCTAATTTCTCAACCATAGTTCCTTTACCACTCCCTTCTCCACCTTCAAAAGTGATAAGTTTCCCACTCATTCTTTCCTCCTATACTTTTTCAAAATAAACTCATCAAATTCTTTCTCATTTTCCAACATCCAGTTAGATTTATCAAATTCTGGAAAGTAAGTGTCGCCGTCAACTTTTCTGTCAACTACGGAAATAAACATTTTATCAGCGACATCCAACGTTTGTTCGTAAATACTCTCTCCACCGATCACGTACAAGTCACCTTCATAACTTTCTGCTTTTTCCAAACCTTGTTCAACACTACGACAAACATCAATGCCCTCTCTTTCTTCCATTGTAGTGCTCACCACAATATTGTTCCTATCTGGCAAAGGAGTATAACTTTCAGGTAAACTTTCAAACGTTTTTCTTCCCATCAACACCGTGTGTCCAGAGGTTAATTCTTTGAAGTGTTTCATATCTTCTGGAATGTACCAAGGTATCTCTCCATCTTTTCCAATCACACGATCCGGTGTCATAGCTACGACGATAGCAATCATTTCACACACTAATAGGAGCTTTTATAGCAGGATGAGGATTATAATTTTTCAATTCAAAATCGTCATATGTAAAGTCGTCAATATCATCAATTTCAGGATTCAAATGTAGCTCAGGTAGTTCTCTCGGCTCTCTACTAAGTTGCTCTTCCGCTTGTTCTATATGGTTTTTGTACAAGTGCACATCCCCAAAGGTATGGACAAACTCACCAGGTTCGTAACCTGTCACCTGCGCCATCATCTCTGTTAGTAAAGAGTAGCTAGCGATGTTAAAAGGGACGCCTAAGAACACATCTGCACTCCTCTGGTATAATTGACAACTGAGTTTTCCATCTCTAACATAGAATTGGAACATGGTATGGCATGGAGGTGGAGCACCGGTTGAATCATCAACTAATCCTTTAATCTCTCCTATGTTCCAACCGTTCACTATAATCCTTCTACTGTATGGCCTGTTTTCAATCATGTCGATGGCTTGTTGTATTTGATCTACCGGGTTTCCGTCTTTGTCTTCCCAAGCACGCCATTGTTTCCCATAAACTGGTCCAAGTTCACCCCATTTTTCAGCGAACTCTTCACTTTTTCTTATACGCTCAGAAAATTCACTTTTTTTACTCTTCCATTCGTCACTATACCTTTCAATTTTATCATCAAGTCCTTTGGCTTCTAAGTATTTCTGAAAAGGCCAGTCAGTCCAGATATCTACGCCGTGATCTTCTAAATATTTAATGTTAGTATCGCCTCTTAAGAACCAGAGTAGTTCATGTGCGACGCCTTTAAACCAAACCTTTTTCGTAGTTAGTAAAGGAAATTTTTCACCAAGGTCGTGTCTCATCTGATAACCGAAACAACTAAGAGTTCCTGTACCGGTACGGTCGTCGCTCTCCTTCCCACTATCTAAAACGTGCTGCAATAAATCAAGATATTTCTCCATCTCTAACCCCCTTAACTTTGAAGAGAAATTAGAAGTATATAAGTTTTTTGCAGAGAAGAACAAACAGATTTATATAATTGTTATCAAAACAATTAAATCCAGGGGGTTTTTGAAGTGAGGTTTTTACCAAGCTGTGATGAAGAAATTTACAAGATCATACAAGATGAAAAAGAACGCCAGCAATCCGGTCTTGAATTAATTCCTAGCGAGAATTTGGTAAGTCCTGCTGTTCTTGAAGCGATGGGTAGCGTTCTTACTAACAAGTATAGCGAGGGTTATCCCGGAAGAAGATATTACGGTGGTAATGAGTTTATTGATCAAGCAGAGAATTTGGCGATTGAAAGATGTAAGGAATTGTTTGATGCTGACCATGTGAACGTGCAGTCTTACAGTGGGAGTCCGGCTAACATGGCAGTTTATTATGCTTTGATGGAGGTGGGTGACAAGTTCATGGGTATGAAGTTAAACCATGGCGGTCACTTAACACACGGACATCATGTAAACTTTTCAGGTAATTTGTATAACGCGATTAGTTATGGCGTTCGAAAGAGTGATGAAAGGATTGATTTTGAACAAGTTCGCAAGTTGGCGAAGGAGGAAAATCCTGAAATTATAGAAGCTGGCTTCACCGCATATCCAAGAGAGGTGGAGTGGAAAAGATTTAAGGAAATTTGCGATGAAGTTGGATC
>CAYNLP010000049.1:0-2697 GCA_964398115.1 uncultured Methanosarcinales archaeon
TGAATCCTGGAATCGCTCCAAAAACTCCTGGGTTTGGACTTTGAATGCTGTCGTCGTATAAAAAAACTGGTTCGTCTGACATTTATTTACCTCCTTAGAACTCACCTCTCTGATGGTTGATTTTTTTTATTTGTTAATATCTTTTCAGGATTTGTTGCATTTCTCTTATTTCGCTTGTTTGTACTTGTATCACTTTTTGTGCGAAGTTTTCTACTTCGGGTCTTGGGTTTAATCTTAAAACTTGGTGTGCCATCATCACTGCCATTCTGTGGTGCATGATCATCCCTTGTATGTAGGCCACGTCTTTATTATCTCCTTTAAGTCTTTGTAGGTTGGGCATCATTTCTTCATAACTTGGTTTGTACCCGCCGTTGTAGTATTCGTTTTTCCAATTTTCTAACATTTCAATCTCACGGGTTTGTGCATTTATTATTCGTTGTGCTAAGTCTTTCAACTCTGAGTTATTAGTTGAGTTGAGAATTACCTTGCTGGTGTCGACGGCTTCTTGATGGTGGGGTATCATTTCTACCACGAATTTTTCTTCACTGTTTACCATCATGTGATGCATGCCGTTTTGCATTGGTCCCATTCCTTGTCCCATGGGTCCTTGTCTTTGGCTAGGACTGGGGGTAGTGCAACCTGCTAGGATTATTAGAATTGTTACCATCAGTGTTTTTCTCATAATTAGGAAGAAGTTTTCTTTGTTAATAAAGTTATTTATGTTGTGGGGAGAAACGAAGTTTTTTATTCTATCCCTTATTTTTGCCATTTCATGTTAGGTAGTTATGTGTTTGTATTCATTGCAGGTCTTATCACAGCAATAGCTACAGGAATTGGTGCTTTACCGTTCTTTTTCTGGGAAGATGCTAGTTTTTTCAAACGGGAAGATAGTCAGACGGTGATGTGGAGTTTTGCCGGTGGCATAATGGTCGCCGCTTCACTTTTTGGTCTTTTCCGTGAAGGTTTGGTTGAAGGCACAGTGGTTGAAGTCGGCATTGGTGCTTTGCTCGGGGCTGTTCTTGTTTATGTGTCGAATCATTTCTTGTCTGGAACTGATATTAGTCCTGAGGAGTTGCCTGAAGCAGATGTTAGGAAACTCTTGCTTATCTTGGGTGTTTTGACAGTTCACAGCTTTCCAGAAGGTGTCGCGGTTGGTGTCAGTTTTGCTGATTTGAACTTTGGCACCGGTATTGCCATTCTTGGTTTTACTGTTCCTGCTTTGGCGATTTACATGACCATTGCTATCAGTATTCATAACGTTCCGGAGGGTTTGGCTATTAGTATTCCTTTGAACCAATTGGGTTTGGAGCGTTGGAAGCTTATTTGGTGGAGTGTTTTCAGTAGTTTGCCGCAGCCGGTTGGTGCGGTGATCGCTTTTGGTTTTGTCAGGTGGGCTAGGATGTTCATGCCTTACGGCTTTGGCTTTGCCGGTGGGGCGATGGTTTACTTGGTGTTTACTGAGTTTATTCCGGAAGCGTGGGAAGAAGGTAGGGAATTGTATGGGAATGGTTTGTGGCATATCTTGGCTAGTTTCTTACTTGGCGTGGGTATTATGATACCTTTGATATATTTGTAAGAAAATTTGTTAGAAGTTAGCTTTGATGATGTGTTTTCTGAATAAATTTTTTATAGTTATACTTTTCTTGAGAATGGAAGGGAAAATGGTTTGAGGTTTTTGGTGTGGAGTTGAAAAAAGTTTTTAAGAAGTTTTTGGATAATGATTTGCCGTTGTATGCTGCGGCGTTGAGCTTCTATACCGTGTTTGCCCTAGGGCCTTTGTTTTTCATCGTCGTTTTTGTGGGTAGCTTATTTTTCGACGCTATTAAGGGAGTTCTTGAATCCTTGTTGGCTACAATGTTTGAAGGGAGTTCTGCTGAATTGATGGAGTTTATACAGGCTTATTCTATGGGAGGGGAGGGACTTGTAGCGACCATGGTTGGTGTTGTCGCTTTGTTGTTTGCCGGTGTCAGACTCTTTGGTGTATTGCAGACTGCTCTAGGCAAGATTTGGGGTGAAGAAGTTAGGCATCGTATGGGTGTGGCTTTGCTTATAATTTTAGTTTCTGGATTGGTGGTGTTGGGTGTGCTCACGCTTCAAATACTCGCTCCATTTTCGAATACTTTTGTCACTCACGGGGCTGGCATCCTTACAGTTTTCTTATTGTTAACGTTTATTTACAAGTTCATGCCTACCGCGCCGTTGGTATGGCAGGATGCTTTCTTAACGGCGGGTATCACAACTATTTTCTTCGTGATAGGTGAGACTTTGATAGGTTGGGTGTTCGGTAATGTAAATGCTTTTAGTGTAGGCAATGCTGTTATTGGTTTGTTGATAATAATATATTATAATTGGCAGGTTGTGTTGTTAGGAGGTCAATTTGCCAGAGAATATATTGAAGATAGGGAGAGGAAGGATTTTGGGCTTTACGAGTAGAGGCCGACAACTTTGTTGCTAGTTTTTTAGAGTTAGTTTATTCTAAGGCTTTGAGGATATCTTTGGTTTCTGAAGCTATTTCTCTAAAGCTTTTTCTAGTCTTAATTTTCTTTTTTAGACGTTCTTTTTCTTCTTCTGTCATGGGAATTCACCTGTTTTGATCCATTCGGCCCCTCCCTTGCTCATAACATTTCTAAAATATCGTCAACTTTGGGATGCCACATATGAGAATTTGTGGATAAAGAAGTATTTAAGGTTAACCAA
>CAYNLP010000050.1:0-2537 GCA_964398115.1 uncultured Methanosarcinales archaeon
CTGCACTGCCTTAATAGACGATCCATCGTTAGACAACGTCGAACTCATGGAATACATAAAAGGCCCAGACTTCCCAACCGGAGGAATAATAGCAGGAAGAAACGGGATAGTACAAGCATACAAGACAGGCAGAGGAAAAGTAAAAGTCCGAGGAAAAATCCACGAAGAAGACGACGGTGACAAACTCATAGTTACCGAACTACCCTACATGGTAAACAAAGCCAAACTCATCAAAAAAATAGCGGACAAAGTAAAAAATGACAAGATTGAAGGCATCCGAGACTTAAGAGATGAAAGCGACCGAGAAGGAATGCGAGTAGTCATAGAACTCAAAAGAGGCGCCAACCCAGACGTCGTAAAAAACACCTTGTTCAAACACACCCGTCTCTCAGACACGCTAAGCATGATCCACATCGCACTCGTCGACGACGAACCAGTCAAGCTAACACTCAAACAACTACTAAAACAACACATAAACCACAGACGAGAAGTCGTCATAAACAGAACAGAATACGACCTGCAAAAAGCACAAGACAGATCCCACATACTAGAAGGACTAATCGTCGCATTAGACAACGTAGACGATGTTATCGAACTCATAAGAAGCGCCGAAGACGCTAGCGACGCAAAAGAAGAACTAATGGAAGAATACGACTTAAGTGAAGAACAAGGCAAAGCGATCCTTGACATGAGACTCCAAAGACTCGCAAGTATGGAACAACAAAAAATTAAAGACGAACACGCCGACCTGAAAGAAGATATCAAAGAATACAAATCCATCCTCAACAGCGAAGAAAGAGTAAACGAAATATTAAAAGAAGAATACAAAGAAGTAGCAGAGAAATACGGTGACGAAAGACAAACCGCGATACAAGAAAACTATCAAGAACTAGAAACCGAAGACCTAATCCCAGAAGAAGACATGGTCATAACACTAAGCAACGACGGCTACACAAAAAGGATGAGCCTAGACACATACAGATCACAACACAGAGGAGGAAAAGGCATCATCGGAGCAAAGACAAAAGAAGACGACTTCGTACAAAACGTGTTCCTAGCCAACACACACAGCTACCTACTATTCTTCACAGACACAGGACAAGTATACTGGAAAAAAGTATACAAAATACCAGAAGGGTCAAGAACGGCGAGAGGAACACCAATAGTCAACATATTAGACATGGACAAAGAAGAAAAAATAAAAGCAGTCATCCCCGTTTCAGAATTTGACGACGAACACTACCTCCTAACAGCTTCCAGAAACGGGAAAGTAAAGAAAACTAACCTAGAAGCATACAGCAGACCAAGACGAGGAGGAATCATCGCACTCGGCCTAGAAGAAGGAGATGAACTCGTAAACGTAAAAATGACAGACGGAGAACAAGAAGTAATACTCGCCACACAAAATGGGATGGCAATAAGATTTAACGAAAGCGACGTCCGAAGCATGGGACGAACCGCAAAAGGAGTGAAAGGATGCGACCTACGAGGAAAAGACAAAGTAGTCGACATGGTCACAACCACCGACCCAAGCAAGAAACTCCTAACCATAACAGAAAACGGATACGGAAAGAAAACACCAATATCCAAATACCGGCTCATAAACAGAGGAGGAAAAGGCGTAATCAACATCAAAACCAACGACAGAAACGGAAAAGTCGTAACAACCAAAGTAGTCAACGACGAAGAAGACCTCATCTGCATATCTAAAAACGGAATCGTACTAAGAACAAAAAGTGAAGAAATCAGCACCATGGGAAGAAACACACAAGGCGTAAGAATCATGCGCTTAGACGAAAAAGACAAAGTGATGAGCGCCGCCAAAGTACTAGAACAAAAAGAAAGCGAAGAGTCTGCAGAAGAATAAAACTTATATTTCCAAACTTATAACAAAAGCTTCATGCACAAATTAAAACGTGGAGAACTATCATATTTCTACGCAGAAGGAGTAGACCAAGTATTTTTTCTAGAATCCGCAGTTACGATACCAAATATGTACGCAGTCCACACATGGATAGTCACATGCGACAAGGACAATAACGTAATCAGATGGGATTTTGGACCCGACAAAGACAAAGATCAAGGCAAAATTTACAAAAATGAATTATACCCAGAAAAAGGCATGAATATAATACCTTATATTTCTACTCCCTCTTGGCCTACCAAGTTAATAGAGGAGATAAAAGGAGATAAAGCCAATAAAATAATAAATTTCTTGAGAAAAAACGCAACTAAATTTCCATATAAAGACGAATACAAACTCTTAGGCCCGAATAGCAACACCTTTCCACAGTGGGTGTTAAACCAATTCCCAGAAGTAGACGTAAAACTTTCATGGCGTGCCATAGGTAAAAACTATAGTGAGAAAGAAAAGAAATAAAAACAGTAACTGCAGAAAAAGATTTTGACGTGAACATCAATCCAGAAAAACTAAAGGAAAAAGGATGGAGTGACTACGAAGTACACCACTTGATAGACGTACTAAAAGAAGCGGAAGAACAAAAACACCCGCACATAAAATTATTAGATGA
This sequence comes from uncultured Methanosarcinales archaeon, assembly GCA_964398115.1. Lineage (GTDB taxonomy): Archaea > Nanobdellota > Nanobdellia > Woesearchaeales > CAYNLP01 > CAYNLP01. The sequence continues at coordinate 2,532 of CAYNLP010000050.1, forward strand.
AAACCT
>CAYNLP010000051.1:0-2492 GCA_964398115.1 uncultured Methanosarcinales archaeon
GCAAATATTTTTAAGAAAGATTGTTTTTCCAGTCAGATATGGAGAAAGTTGAAGATTTCACTTGGAAACCTGGGATGACTGTTGAAGAATTAGCTGATGATCTCGGTAATGTTGGTTTTCAAAGTGTGGAGATTAGGAAAGCGGTCGACACCGTTTTGAAAATGAAGCGTAGCGGTTCTAAAATTTTTTTGACTTTTACAAGTAATATGGTCACGAGTGGTTTGAGAGGTTTCTTCGCTCAGTTAATAAAATTAGGAATTCCAGACGTTATAGTCACCACCGTGGGTGGTTTGGAAGAGGATATCATGAAATCACATGGGGAAGAATTCATCCTTGGTGATTTCAGCCCTGATGATGTTGAACTGTATGAGAAAGGAACGAATCGGGTGGGTAATATTTTCATCAATAATGAAAGTTATGAGCGTTTTGAAGATATAATAAATCCGATGATTGAAAGCTTGTATGAGGAAAAGAATCGGTGGCCGGTTAGTGAAATGCTAGAAAAATTTGGTGATATGTTAGATGATGAGAGTAGTATATTATATCAAGCATCAGAGCATGGCGTCCCCATTTTTTGTCCGGGTATTACAGATGGCGCGTTTGGATTCCACTTGTACATGTTCCAAGAGAAACACGACGACTTTGTTGTAGACGTGGTTAAAGATTTCAAGAACGTCTTGTTTTCAGTGAGTCATGATGACCGTAAAGGTCTTATTGCTCTTGGCGGTGGTATTAGCAAACACCATGCTATACTTGCAGGGTTGCTAAGTGGCGGTTTGGATTACGCTGTTTATATGACTACTTCTAGGCATACGAGTGGTAGTATGAGTGGTGCTACAACGGATGAGGCTAAGAGTTGGGGGAAAGTAAAAGACAGTACTGATGTCGTTACGGTTATCGGCGATGTGACGTTCACTTTTACTTTGATGATGAGTAGCGTGTTGGAAAAGTTAAGGGATGAGGGGGTTCTTAATGGCGAGGTTTGAACTCAGCCGTAAGGTTGTGAACAAGCAGTATGAGAAGTTGTTGCCTTTGGCGGACTCTGTTAGTTATAGTTTGAAAACAAATCCTGAAGTTGGAAAAGTTTTGGAGGAAGATACGGATTGTTATTTCAGCGTTCATTCTCTAAGAGCTTTGGAAAGATTGAGGGACGCTGGTAGAGTTTGGTATTTTGCTCAAGGTTGGAGTGTTGAAGAGGTTGAGGAAGTTTTGGAAAAAGGAGCCGATAAGTTTGTCGTAGATAACGAGCAAGACCTTGATATCTTCATGGATTATTTGGAGGATACTAATTTAGAAGTGTCTTTGTTGTTGCGTAAGCGTTTGAAGGAATACACTGTTCAGACAGGTAAGAGATTTGTATACGGTTTCTTTAGTAAGGAAGTAAACGATTTAATTCCTCAGCTGAAAGATCATCCTAACATTGACAGGTTAGGTATTCACATGCATCGGAAGACGCAGAATGTTAGCGAGTGGGGTTTGAAGAAACAATTGCGGAATAGTTTGGAAGGTGAAACTTTAGAAGCGATTGATGTGGTTAACATTGGGGGTGGTTTGCCCAGCGTTTATAAGAATTACAGTGTGAAGAACATGGAGAATATTAAGAATCGTATTAGAAACGTTCGTAAATGGTTGGATGAGAAAAGTGTTGAAATGGTTGTAGAGCCGGGTCGTTACATCGCAGCTCCCGCAGTTAATTTAATTTGTAATGTAAAAGCTGTATACAAAGATAACATAATCGTGGATTGTAGCATTTTCAACGCAGCTCTTGACACATTCTTGGAAAACATTCGCTTAGAAGTGGAAGGTGAGAAAGAAGAGAGTGAACAAGCTTATACCATCAAAGGTTGTACTCCTGACAGTAAGGATATTTTCCGTTACAAAGTTTTCTTGGAAGACCCTGACGTTGGTGATGAGATTGTTTTCAAAAACGCTGGTGCTTATAACTTCCATACAGACTTTTGCTTCTTGCCAGAGTTAGAAACTGAAATTGTTTAAAGAAATCTGCTCATCATTACCAAGTCTTCTCCTTCTTTGAAATGATCTTTCAAAACACCTTCTTGTTCGAACTCTAATTCCCTAAATGTTTGTAGCCTGTCAAAAGGTGTTAGACAGTATATCTTTCTTGCATCCATAGCAGTTGCTTCGCTGATAAGTTGCATTAATAGCATGGTCATTGTCTGCTCATCTTTAAAACCTGGTAGAAGTCCTTCATCTCTTATTTCAACTACTCCGTTCACATCTTTTACGAGTGAGGCGAATGCTTTTTTCTCTCCGTTTTCTTCGTATACGTAGAAATGTTCTTCTTCAATTTCTTTACTATGACCATTTTTTAAGTAATCAGTTGCCCACTCTTTGTCATAATCCAAGTTTCTTCTCTGCCAGTCTTTCACTAAAACTTCCGCTATTTCTTCAACCTCGTTTTCTTCTAATTCTCTTAAACTCACGTTGTTACCTCAGCGATTTCCTCAACCTGGGTTTCATTCAACGCTTTT
>CAYNLP010000052.1:0-2456 GCA_964398115.1 uncultured Methanosarcinales archaeon
GATAAAAGCATCTGTAACATCGGAATCATTTTCAATAGGACATATGCTTAAGAATAGATCTTCTCCTTCGTCTCCAAATGTTTCTTTATAAGAATTTCCGCCCGCATGACTCGTTGGTTTTTCAAAAGCTGCTTTTCTAAATTTGTTTAATCGAGATTTCAATTTCCTTGTAGTCCTTCCGATATAAACGATATTTGGGTCTGTGATATTAACTGTTTCAGGTACATCATTTGAGAACTTGGCCAAAATATAAACTCCGGCTTTCTCCAAACTCTCTAAGTTAAATCTATCACTAAACTTAACCCACGCACTGAAAGTCTCTTTCATAAATAACTTCAAAAAAATATTAAATTAAATATTTGTCGCTTGCGACCTATCTTTCGCGAATCTTTGATTCGCAACCACCAGCCTCTGGCTGGCTTCTTTCCAAAAACATAGAAAATCTTTACAAGCTGGCGTAAGGTTTCATCAGGGAACTCCTCAATTTTATCAACAAGAAACTCTGCAACAATACGAAATCCCTTCCAATTTAGAAATGATGGAAAGATCTGAAGCAATCTGTTCTTCCAACCTGGAAAGCTTCGAATACTGAAAAAGACCAAACTGCCAAGCCCCCCGCCCGGACTTTTTCCCTTTAAACATAAATCCAAAAATTGAGAATCTTTCGATTCTCACTATATTTCCAAAACAACTATCGCCTCCGGCGATAGCTTCTAAAAACCCTCTTTTCTTGTTAATATTGAAATTAATTATTTCTGAAAAACCTGAAAATCTCGAAAATCTTACGAAAAACGTCTGTATCTCGAAAATTTTATGATAAAAATTTATATACAACCCTTGTTTTCTAGAAAAAACACAATGACAAAAACAACCCTAAGCGAAGCCGGCACAGATTGCGCTGAGAAAGAGACATCTTATGATCATGATCAGGCGTCTTCTGTCATCATCGGCTCGTCTTTTGATTATACGGTTCTGGGCTCTCCGGTGATTCACGATGAAGAAAGTCATAACTTACGGATTGTACCCTACGCGATGGGATGACCTCTTGTTAGAAGATGGAACGTTTCTCGCCACCATCTACACTCTTGAAGAAGCTCGCCAAGACGAACACGTTGACTTTAACGAACCCAGGATTTACGAGAAGGAAGACGGTTGGGATATAGTGGTAGATGCTCTCCAACTAACTCCTGAGAAAGTACAAGCAAGTTTAGATGATTTATCGGAGAAGACGGGGGAAGAATACCGATTTGATCCTTGCTATGACGACCTGAACGATGCTTAGGGCTAACCACAACCTTTATATATTTACTAATATCAAATATATTTGATGAAAGAAATACATAATGGCGAAGGAACTCATAAAAAGGAACAGACTCCTCTTGGACGAAGAAAGATTTGTGGAACTAGTAGCCTGGAAAGTACCCAAGGACAAAGACCATCAGGAAGGAATAAAGTACTCCTTCACCTACGTAAAAGAAGGAAAAAGAATCCTCGGAATAGACAACTACAACAGGGAAGGACATCACAAACACATCCAAGACCGCAAAAAACCATACAACTTTACAACCCTGAAAAAAGCAGAAGAAGACTTTTACAAAATGATAGAGGAATTCGAAAATGAAAACCAACGAGATAAACATAAAGATTGAAACATTGGAAGAGTTCAGACAAAGAACCAGAGAAGAACTAGAAGATATAGAGGAAGGAGAGCAACAAACCTTCAAGGAAGAAATCCTCAGCTTCCAAAGCATAGAGCAGATGAGAGAATTCCTCACACCAAAGAGGATAGAACTTCTCAAAACAATACGGCATGAACAACCGGAAAGTATCTACGAACTCGCCAAGATGGTAGACAGGACTCCTGCAAACGTGAACCAAGACGTGAATCGCCTCGCCAACCTCGGACTGATAGAACTGGAAAAGACCGACACCGCCAGGAAAAAAGTAAGACCTAAAGTCCGATACGACAAGATCAAGATGGAAATGGCAGTCTGAAAATGACCCTTCCTTCTCACAAAAGAAAAAAGTTACACTGTGCAGATGACTCTAGAATCTTTCAAGTTCGTCTTTGAATTTTCTCTTATTATGTTCTGCCCTGCCTTGACCGGTTTGTTCCTCTTCTTGGCATCAAAGCTTAGTTTTATCGTCAGAACGTTTTCTTTCACTTCCACGTCGAACTTGAAATTTTCTATGTTGTTCAGAGCTTTCTTAGAAACGTCCAATAATTCAGAAGCGTCGAAAATCTGCAAGCCGGTTATGAAACCCTCCTCGTCGATGTCCACAACTACCCTATCAAACTCTTCCGACCTGTCATAAAATCTTTCCTTAATTTTGAACATTAAAACATCGTGCTTGTAATCGTAAGAATGCACGCCTTCACCTTCTGCTTTCAAAGTTTCTCCTCCCATTTTTTCACAATCTTGGTAAGCTCTCCTTGTTCATAAAAGTTACTACTT
>CAYNLP010000053.1:0-2430 GCA_964398115.1 uncultured Methanosarcinales archaeon
AAGAAAAATGACATAAATATACTAGCATGACATAAATATACCAGAATGACATAAATATGTTACATGTTTAACAAATACACCAAAATAACTTTTTAAGACCAAAAATGACAGATCAACGCCTGAAGAAACCGATCAGCAAATTCGCAGGATTCCACGTAGACGAAAGACTCAAGACCATACTAGAACAACTACTCAGCGAAATAAACGCCGACTGGGACAACATCATCATCATAGACGGCGAAGAAGGAGCAGGTAAAAGCACAATCGCAATGCAGATCGCTCACGTCATGAGCAAAAAACTAGACAAAGAATTCACAGTAGATAATGTCATATTCAATCCAGAAAAAGTAGTAAAGAAACTAAGCGGTGGAAACAAAGAAGTATATGTATGGGACGAAGCATTCAAAGGAGCCAACAGCGCCAGAGCCATGAGCAACCTAAACCAAAGACTTATGGAAGTATTCATGGAAGCAAGAAGCAACAATCACACGCTAATCATGGTGATGCCATGGTTCTACTTACTGGATAAATACTATATACTACAGAGAGCAAAATTCCTATTGCACGTAGTGGCGCACCAGAATAGCGAAAACGAGAGGGAAAGAGGATACGCATACATCTATCCAAGGAGTTACATGAGAAAACTATACATAGAAGGAAAGAAAGCGGGAGACTATCAATATCAGAAGCATGTCAGGAGCCCGCACAACCCAGTACAATTCGGGCCAAAGTTCCCTATAGATAGAGAAGAATATGAAAAGAAAAAACACCAATACAGGAAGAGGCAAGCTAGGGATCAGAACGTGAGTTGGAAGAAATATCAAAAAATACTAAAAGAACACAAAAAGATGTTCCATAAACTTTTGAATGATTACACACAAGAGGAGGTTGCGAATATAATGGGTATAAATTCTAGGGCGACTGTGGCTCAAAGAAAGCAGAGGGATTTTTACAAAGATATTGAAGAGGATGAAGATGATGAATAAAGTATGTTTTGCAGAGAGGCACGGGGGTTTTGACCAGGGCTGATTTCTTTGCTGAGATCGCCTCTTTTTCCCAAACAGCACCCTTTGGGTGTCCGTGTCCTGCAATAACCTGACTGTGGGTGCTCCCGGTTTTACGCATTCTAACCTCTAAACTAGGGATGCTCCAGGCAGACTCCAAACGGAGTACCCACGGCAGGAAATAAAACCACAATATTTAAATAATAGCGTGTCGTAGAAGTATAGTAATACGACAAATAAACCTTATTATAGGTTTTATTTAAAAAACAACACAAACAAAATGTCGGGATATTTAGAAAATGGCTCGTGATATACCCAAAGCACTAACAGAAGAAGAATACAAAAAACTAATCAAAAACACAAACAAACCCAAACACAAACTCAGTTTTATGCTCGGATACGAATCAGGCCTAAGAGTCAGCGAAGTCACCAGCCTAAAACCCGAAGATATAGACCAAAAAAGAAACCAAATCAGCATACACAACAGCAAAAGAGACAAAAGCCGCACAGTACCAATACCCAAAAACTTCAAACCCAAACACCTAAAAAGACTACCAATCAACCGCAGCGAAAGAACACTACAACGATGGTTCAACAAAGCACTAAAAAAAGCCAGCCTACCCCAGAAGTACACTTTCCACAGTTTAAGGCACGGTTTTGCCTTCCGACTCGCCGACAAAGGAATGAACATAAACTTCATACAACAACTAATGGGGCATGAAGCAGCAGAAACAACAATGATCTACATGAAAGCCCGGCCAAAACAAGCAATAGACAAATACGAGGAAATGTTCTAATGAAAGAAGATTACCACTTCAAACTAACCAATAACGGTTACGAATTACTCCAAAACACATACATAACCAACAGCGACTACGCAGGACTGCGCTGGAACAAAGGCAGTATAAGCCAAGAAGAATTCACCAACATACTCAAATACAGAATGGCAGGAATAGCATGTTTTGAAAGCGAACTAGAAAAAAAGGTGAAAAACTTTGACTAGAAAACTCCTCGCAGCACACATAATCATCGCTGCTAGTATTTCAACACTCGGGTTATGGCTAAACTGGTGGAGTTTGCAGAACAATCTTTTAGTTCTCATACTATTGTATGTTTTGCAGACTCGTTGGAAACAAGCAAAACCAAACCGTAAAGGATCTAAGAACTCGCCATTAGAGATGGCAGAACAGATGAATAACGAAGATAATGAAGACGGTGGTGGTGGATAGTGGTTATCGGCCCAGATCCATTCACATTCGAGGGACTAGCAATGACAGTAGCGATAATAGTGGTTTTAGGTAGTGTCTTTTGGGGTATAGGCAAAGCACTCATAATGTAAAACCCTGTTTCTTTTGGAGATTATCACAAAAAACCAACACATTCACAAAATATATAAACATAATCTCATCTAAATGAGATATGGAAG
>CAYNLP010000054.1:0-2245 GCA_964398115.1 uncultured Methanosarcinales archaeon
TATCGAGGAATCAAAATGAAGTTAAGAAGGATGTTAATACTCAGAGTATATAGATTATAGCGAATCCTAGGAAGCACCCGGTGGTTATGAATGGCATTGCAGGGTAGTATTTTCCTTTTTCTGACATCATGAATAATGTGAATAATGCCATTGCTGAAGTTAAGGTTATTATCAGGCTTTGGAAAAACGCAGGTGTTTTTGGCACTCCTTGTGTTATTAGCCATTGCATTGCTGCGCCGGTGAATATCATTGGGATGGCTATGTCTCCTCCTCCAAGTATAGCGTTTTTAACAGCGCTTTCTTCACCTTGTTCTTTTTGTGGTTTCATTTTTTTGATGTCTGTTTGTACTTGTTCATCTTCCGTGTTGTAGGGTAGGCTTATACCGGCGAATAATTTGGTTTCTGATTGGAATTCTGCCATTTTTATCATGTGTTTGCTTCCCCAGACCGCTATTGCGTCGTATATTGAAAACGCGATTAGTAGTATAGATGCCCATGTGATGTCGAGCATAGGGGTGAAGAAAACGGCGATTCCTGAATACATTAGTATTTCTGTCGTGTTGTGTATGAAAACGTTTGACTTGAATACTTTTAGTAGGGCTCCTATACCTGCTATGGCTAGGGCTATCATGGTGGGCATTATGGCTCCGAGGGCTAAGCTCATGGCGAGGAAGCTGGCTAGTAAGAACCAGAATTTCCAGAGGTTTGTTTTTTCGAACTTGGCTATTATTAGTATTAGTATGGTTCCGATGGCTACTCCTACCAAGAGGTATATGAAAGTTCCTAATCCTTCAAATCCGGGTCTTGGTCCGAGGCTGGTGTCTGAATAATTGGCTTTTGTTTCTCCCGTTGTTGTTTTTTCGATGTTTATATCTTGGTTTAATAGGTATAGCCCTGTTACTTGGGCGACTATGAAGAATGTTATTAGGAATAATGTGATTTTCAGTCCATGTTTCATAGTAATTTGTAGTCGGTTAGAAAGTTTATTAATTATTTGGTTTAGATTTGATGATAGTTTTTTGTCTTTTAGTGTTTTTCAGTTAACTTTATTAAAAATGTTTTTGTAATGAGTGGGTATGGCAAAGACTATAGACCCTTACGGTTCAAAATTGGTTGAAGATTATCAGAATTTGATAGAAGATTTTGGATTGGACACTTTTGACAAAAGTTCTTTTCCAAATCCTAATCGTCTTATGAGACGAGGGGTTGTTTTTGGAGGAAGAGACTTAAAGCGGATAGCGGATTGTATTAAGAATGATAAGCCTTACTACGCTTTGTCAGGGATAATGCCGACTGGTGATGAGATTCATCTCGGTAACAAGATGGTAGTGGAGAATTTGAAGTACTTTCAGGATCATGGTGCTGAGACGATAATATTAATTGCTGATTTGGAGGCGCAAGCGGCTCGAGGCGTTTCGTTAGAGGAAGGGAGGAAGAGAGCGTTGAACTTTCACATTCCTGCTTACATCGCCCTTGGTTTAGATCCGGAGAAGACCAAGTTTTATTTCCAGTCTGACAATAAAGAGGTTATTCACAAAGCTTATGAATTTTCTCAAAAAGTCACGTTGAATGAGTTCAAAGCGGTTTACGGTAATGCGGATCCAGGAAGAATAATGAGTGCTGTGACGCAGATAGCTGATATATTGTATCCACAGTTTGAGGAGAGGATGCCTGGCGTGATTCCTGTCGGACCGGATCAAGATCCTCACATTCGATTAACGAGAGATGTGGTAGGAAAGATGAAAAAGGAAGGTTATGTTCCGCCTTCAGGTATTTATCATAAGTATACTCCGAGTTTAGATGGTGATATAAAGATGAGTAAGTCCAAGCCGATGTCTTGCATTACTTTACCGACGAGTCCGGAAGAAGCGTGTGAGAAGATAAAGCGTGCCGTGACAGGAGGTAGGGATACTTTGGAAGAGCAAAAGGAGAAAGGGGCGGTGATTGAGGAGGACATGGTTTTTGAGTTGTTGAAGCAGCACTTGGTGGAAGACGATGATGAATTAGAGAGGATTTATGAAAGGTATAGTTCTGGTGATATGCTTTCAGGTGAGATTAAGGAATTGGCTTGTGAGAAGATGACAGAGTTTTTGAAAAATTTTGAGGAAAGGTTTGAGAAGGCGAAAAGGATGACGGATGATCTCGATTTTGTAGAGTTCGAATAATTAGGTAGGGTTTTTCAGTAAAGTATTTATAACACCGTTGGTATAAAGGGTTTTAATATGAGGGAGGTTGCGCCTTTACC
>CAYNLP010000055.1:0-2215 GCA_964398115.1 uncultured Methanosarcinales archaeon
CTTTCTCATTAATATCCTCCGGGTCGCTAATAGCTTTCTTAACAGCCTCGTACCTTATCTTATTAGCGTGTAAAGACAATATTCTCATAAGACCAAGAGAAAGATAATGTGTATAAAAAAGTTACGACCTAGCCGTGTAAATGTATTTATTCTTCCTACCCTGATTTTTGAAATCAACCATGTCCGCTTCACGAAGCTTTTTCAAACTCGCCGTGACACTCCCAATAGAAATATCTAAAGCTTTACTAATCTCCGTACTAGTAAACCAACCAGTGTGTTTTTTCAAAAATTCTAAAACTTCATGCTGGCCCATTTTTCACATCAAAATTATGCCAAGTATTGTGAATAGAAATCCTAAGCCGATTGCCGAAACAGCAACTAACTCATCCGTCTGTAAATTATTGAAAAACTCGGTAACCTGGTCAACTAGTTGAGCGAAATCTTCCTTAGAGATAGTGATGGTCTTGCTCAAAAGGTCTCACCTCTAACACTCTTGTTATGGAAGAACTAGTTTATAAACTTATCGAAGGTGCAATTCCAACACATCCTCATCCATCAATTCATGGTCCAAGCTGACTTTCTGCTCAGGAAACTTGCTACTAGGCCCTGTGACTCGAGCAAACTTAAACTTCTCCGTGAAAGTACGATGCAAATCATTACACGCATCCCTAATGGTAGAGCCCTCATCCAGTACGAGAGGCTCATCCATGTCAGGCTCTTCACCAGGTTCCTTCATATAAACTCTAATCAAATCCAAATCGTCCCAGACGAGTTGCTTCAAACTATCCAAGTTAGTACTTTCCTTCGCACTAATAACCAAATCAGCATCCAAACTTTCCTTCACCCGCTCTGCTTCTTCATCACTTACCAAGTCTTTCTTATTCAAAACCACCAAGCTATCCATATACGCTTTGTTACTCTCCAAACCATCGATAAACCTATCCACAGTTATGTCTTCATGAATGATAATATCAGCATTTAACAAATCCATCTCTCTCGCGATTTCTTTCAAGGTTTCCCTGTCAGTATGGGTTTGCTCCTTCCTAAAAGTAATGTCCAAACCACCTTTTTCCCGCTTGTGAACTTTCATACGAGGAGGACTGGAATCAAGCCTTATACCCGCGTCGTGAGCTTCTTCCTTCAAAACCTCTAACTGTTCAGGTTGTGTAACGTCAACCATTAAAATACAAAGGTCTCCATTCCTAACCACTGACAACACCTCCTTACCACGACCTTTACCACTACTAGCACCCTCGACAATGCCAGGCACGTCAAGAATTTGAACTTTCGCACCCTTAACCGGCATCATACCAGGAACCACCTCCAAAGTAGTGAAATCATAACCACCAACCTCACTCTCCGCATTAGTCAAACTATTCAACAAAGTACTCTTACCCACGCTAGGAAAGCCAAGCATGATAACCGTAGCATCCCCTTGTTTGCGAACCGCATAACCACCACCGCCACGCTGCTTCGACTTCTTCTCCTCCTTCCTCTTTTGTTCACGCAACTTAGCAATCTTAGCTTTCAAAATACCAATATGGCGTTCCGTAGCCTTGTTATACCTCGTATTAGCCAACTCTTCCTGCAACTCCTCAATTTGCTTGTCGTAATCCGTCATCTACTAAACTCTCTAATAGGTCTTGTTTAAATAAATTAAGCAGAGAAACCTTTTTATAACACCTCTTTCATACACTTATAAAAACTAACGACTTACAAACAGTGACAATCGGTGATACAGTGAATCCTGAACAAGTTCTAAAAAATGTAGATACCAGCATTTTCGAAAACATTCTCAACTACAACCTAAACGTAGAAGACGAAAAAGTACTGATAATAGGAGATGAAGGACTAGACGGAAACATCATAGCACCCACCCTTTCTAACGGTTTCAAAAATGCAGCAGAAAGTATGAATTTAAATCATGAAATGATACTGCAAAAACCCCGGAAGAAAGGAGAAAAAGCAGATGACAAAGTAGTTGAGAAATTGAAAGATTTACCAGAAGGAAGCATCATCGTATTAAACGTTTCTAACAAAATAGGAAAGTTAGAAAGCGTAGGACAAAGCTTCAGAAAATACTGCAGGAAACAAAACCACAGATTCACCAGCGCGTCAAGCCTTGGCGTGATTAAAAACGAGCAAATAAACGAAATAATAAACGCATACGACGTCGACTATGAAAAACTCAGCGAACAAGCACAAGAACTAAAAG
>CAYNLP010000056.1:0-2202 GCA_964398115.1 uncultured Methanosarcinales archaeon
CCCATGCAAAATCTTCAATATAAGGATGGAATAATATCTTGTTATCATTTTCTATTTTTACGGTGGCTTGGCTTGCGAAGAAGAATTTTCTTTCGCCGTACATGTTGTTTGTTTTCGCCACCGTGCTGTTAGGCCCGTCCGCTCCTATTAGGTAGTCGGTTTTAAACCATTTCTTCCTTCCTGTTTCTACGTCTTTCACTTTTATTTTAGAAACTTTTCCATCTTGTCTTTTGCAGTCTAGGTATTTGTGTCCCGTCTTTAATTCCGCGCCGTCATCCAGGGCTCTTTCTACAAGGTATTGGTCGTAACGTGTCCTGTTGACTATAAGGTTTGGTTCGTGAAAGTTTACTTCGACAAATTCTTTATCAGGGCTGTATATCCTAGCTGTTTCTATCTCTGTATCTATGAATTTCTCGTCAAAATCTATTAGGTTGTGGCTTACGTGTGTTAAGATTCCGGTGCATCGTATGGGTTTGCCGCATTCGTAATGGTCTTCAAAGATTATAACGTCGTGACCCTTCTTGGTTAGTTCTCTTGCGGCGTAGCTTCCTGCTGGCCCTGCGCCTATAATTGTTACTCTTGCCATTATGTTTTTTTCTCAATTCTTCTTGGGTTTATATTATTAACCAAAAAAACTATATTGACTATTTTATAGTAGTTAAAAAGCTAAGTTTTATATATCTCTTTCATTTTCCCAGCCTTATATGGGTTTAGAAAACAAAGTTGAAGATGTAAAAGGAAGCATTATAAATGGTTTAAGCACTGCCGCAGCTTTAGGAGCGCTAATGATACCAAGCGAACAAGCATTAGCTCAACAACAAGTTCCTCAGCCTATAGAAATGCCTGAAGAATTCAGCATCTACCTCGGAGGAAACGAACAAAGAGGATTAAAAGACGTTTCTGTAACGGAACAAAACCCACTAAGGCTATGCGTGGAAGAAAACACGCCCTACCTCATAACATGGGAAGGAGAAAACACACAATTCATGTACGACGCCAATCAAGAAAACATGGACCTAGAACTAAGACTACTACAATCTGGAAACGTACACGACCATCCTTTATATGGTGGAAGTCTACACCACGAAGGAAACTTTGGCATTGCAGAACAGCACGGTCAAGAACAACTCGCAATAGATAATACTATAAACGTGACTTTCAGACCGGAATGTTCCGAGGATCAAATGCCTCGGGGAGCAAATGTTCAAATGGTAAGACCTGATGAAAGATTCTTTGAAGAAGATGAAGACGGATACATGTCCAAAGCTGAAATAATAGAACACTATGATATAGACGGTGACGCTTTAGATGCGATGGCGAGACTCGGCATGGGTGTGCCTCGAGATGTGACAAGAACGCCAAGACCAGAAGAAGATGAGATAGAACGAGCAGAAGAATTTGATGTTGAAGAACTGGATGATACTGCACACCGACTTTACTTCGGCCTCCTAGCTGGTCCTGACGCAAGGGTTGCACCAGACACTGTCTTTAGACAAGGAAGAGATCCAGAATACGCAATGGACGGATTTCAAATTTCTTACGAAGGAGAAACAAAAGAGTGGGACTTAAACGCAAGGTTTAGATCATGGAACATGGATATGGATGAAAGCACTCGGGAAAACACGTTTGGCCCTAGAAGAGCTTCCATGCCTGAATTCTTCGAAATTGAATCATTGTTCGCTGAAGCAGACAATCACTTACTAGGTGACTGGCTGATGGCAGGTCTAAGCGGGGAACTAACGTGGATAAGTACGCCTGGCAGGCAAACGACAAAAGTCTATAGACTCGGTGCAGGTCCTAGTCTTGAAATTGGAACGGCGGATAACAATTTGAAAGCTGGTTTGGAAGCTGTCATGGAAAACTATACTAATGGCTTTGTTTCAAACTGGAGTTATGGGCCTCGGCTTGAGGCTAGCACGGAATTTGAAATATCGGATGATTTGAGTTTCCACGCCTCTGCTTACTACCTCTCCATGCTGGAATCAGGTGATCAATTTGCAGTAGAAAGTGTTTTGAGGGATGAGGATAGCAGTATGTTGGATTGGGAAGGTCATTTGACTGCGAACTTGTTCAATGGTGAAAACTGGAAAGCTGGTTTGAATATTGGGGCTTTCTATCATGACGCTATTCGTAACAGGTCTAGGTTGTATGAAGATGGTGATGTTTCTCAGGATCAAATGTTTGCTAGGTATGGGCCTGGTT
>CAYNLP010000057.1:0-2118 GCA_964398115.1 uncultured Methanosarcinales archaeon
TTGTTTTTCATTTCAAGAGCTAGTTTTTTTGCTCCACGTCTGACTTGTGCCATGTGATAAAGTTTTTCGTTATTCTTGATTTTCTTTTTTTCTAAGTCTTCATGAGTTACTCCTTCTGTACCCTTGCCATTTTCGCGTATCCAATTTGTTACTGCAGTTGATCCTTTACCTACAAAGTCATGGTATTTTTCTTTAGAAATGTTCAAACCGTACTCTTGAGCTATCAGGTTCCATGCTTTCCAATGCATAGGTTCGCTGTCTATGAAGAGTCCGTCCATGTCGAAGATTATTGCTTCAACCATTACTGCTCGGATCACCATCTGTCATCCTATCATCATATTTCTCCAGAGCTTTAGAAAGTGATTCTTCTAAATCAATGTTGAAATGGTTGGCAAGTGCTATAAGTGAGAAAAAGACGTCTCCTAATTCGTGTTTTATTTCTTCGCTGTATTCTAATTTTTTCTTTCCGTAGTTGGTCATTTTCAATATTTCTTTACTTGCCTCTCCCAATTCACTTACGAGGTCTAACATGCGGTGTTCTGGATTTGTTTCTAAGTTGTTTTCTTCTATGTAATTAGATACTTTTTGTTGGAAGTTCATCCTTGTACCTCTTTTATGCCTTCACCGGTTATTTTAAATTCGAAGCTTTTTCCTTCTGGTATTGCTCTGTGTTTCTTTACGATGAGTTTTCGGTGATTGTTTTCTTTTCTTAGTTCAAGGAGGCATTTGCTCATGTTTTGAACTATTGTTCCTCCAACCACGTTCAATTGTTCAGGGTCTTCAAAGTCTTGATATACTTGTCCGGTTACTATTATTGGAATGTTTTTGTTCCTTGCTAGTTCAACGAGGTCGTGTAGTTGTTTAGCGAGTCTCTTGTTCAGGTCGTAGTTGTCTTCACTGTTCATTTCTACTCGGTAAAGGCTTGTTAAGGTGTCGACTAGTACCATGCTCACGTTGGTGTTGATTAATTCTTTTAACTTGTTGAACGCTTCTTCTTGTTCGTCGAAGTTTGTGGGGTTGAGAAAAGTGGTTCGGTTCATTATTTCTTCATGGTTTCTGCTTATTTGTTTGAGTCTTTCAACACTGAAACCTCCTTCTGTGTCGATATATATGATTTTTTCGTCTTCACTCGTGTTTTGCATGGCTAGCATTAAAAGTAGTGTTTTTCCGCTGCCTCCGGGGCCGTAGATTGTGGTGACGACTTCTTTTTCGTAGCCGCCTTGTAAGAATTTGTTAAGGCCTTTTTCACCTGCACTTATCTTATCCATATTTTTTTGAGAAGCGTGATTGATTTATATTATTTATTCTTTGCTCTGTTCGAACATGGTTTGAAGCCCTTCTTCTAAGTGTTCGTTGTCAGCGACTCGATCGTGTACGTGTGGTTGTATAATCCATTTGTTGTTAGACTCGGGGTTGACGAAGATAACGGTGTATTCGTGTCTTGTGAATTCTTTCCAATTTTGCATCATGAAATCCACGTTTTCTTCTTCGTTACGGCAAACAATAGTGGTTCTTTCTGTGTCTTCTTCAATGTCGAAGACTTTTTTTGACAACTTGGGTTGGATATAGTAGTCGTGGTCCATGTGTTCAAAGTTGAATCTTATTTTATCTTCTTGTTTTTCATAGTTTTCGAGCATGTTGTCCAGTAAGTCTTTGTGTTTAACGTATTGTATTGTCCATTCTTCTAAATCCATGGTTTGTCACTCCTTCTGTATAGTATGAGGTAGGGTAGGAAGAATGCGGCTAGATATACTCCGGCGAGGATGAAACTGTTGTGTGTGATTCCTATTCCGAGTGCTTCTACTGTTTGGTTTGCTTGGTTGGCTATCACGGTGAAGTTGACTATCCCGGTTAAGGGTATGATTATGCTGTATATGACGTGGTGTTTGACGTCTATAACGTCTATTTGTTTGAGTAAGGTGGTGCATAATGTGCCGAAGATTAACCCGGTGAATCCTAGTATCACGTAGAGGACTGGGTCTGTCACGGTTATTATAATTGGTATTAAAGCTATGCTGAAAGCTAGGTTTCCTACGATGGCTAAGAAGAGAAAGAGCCAGTAAAGGTTTTCATCTAATAATTTTATGTGCGGGTGTTTTTGTTCTTCCGCTTCTTTTA
>CAYNLP010000058.1:0-1602 GCA_964398115.1 uncultured Methanosarcinales archaeon
TATAAATAGTGTAAGATTAATCTTACTTGGTGATTTTGATGGATGTTGAGATTACAAAATTGAGTTCGAAAGGGCAGATAGTCATACCCTCAGACATGAGAGAAGGGATGAAGCCGGGCGAAAAGATTTTCCTATTGAAGAACGACGACCAAATAATTCTAAAAAAGGCCAGCGACCTGGAAGAGAACGTGCGAGAAGACCTGGAGTTCGCCAAACAGACAGAAGAAGCCCTGAAGAAGTATGAACAAGGATTATTCGAGGAAAAGAGCAGAGAAGAATTCTTGGAAGATCTTGAAGGATGGTAACCGTCTCCTACGACCCACGCTTTAAGAAGAAAGTAAAGAAACTGGACGGCGACAGGAAATCCAGAGTAAAGAAGCAGATAAGGAAAATCGTTGATAACCCCGAAGCAGGGAAGCCGATGAGGTACGCCCGGAAAGGAACGAGAGAAGTCTACATAGGCAGCTACCGGCTTTCCTACATCTATTTTGAAAAGAAAGAAGAGATAGTCCTATTAGACGTTTATCACAAAGACGAGCAATAGAAGACATCATTCCGTTCCTTGCAATACAATCCCTTCGTCGAAGCCACCTCGTTTTTCCTTCTTCACTTTTCTTAAATGCTCTAATTGTTCAAAACTTTTACCCTTATATTCGAGTATGGCTCTGATGACCTCTTGAATGTCTGCTAATTCTTCAATGTCATTGCTTTCTCTAAACTCATTCACTTCCTCAATCAACTTATCTTTCAAACGAGAAAAGTATTCTTCTTTATCTGCAACGTGTATTTTAGGAGTTTCGTCATCGCTTTCTATAATTTCAGGAATTTCGTCACGAACAAGCTTCATAACTAAAAGCTAAGGATATAGAATAAATAAATTTTATGGAAAACCAGAATCAAGGATTCTGGAAAAGCTTTTATTCTGAAAAGTAGCTATCTCTTTCTTCTCTCATATCATCCCAGACTTGAATTGCCTCTCTACTATAATCGGATAATCTCCATCCTGGCACTCTTTCGAACCTGACAGCTTCAAACCTTAACGAATCTGACTGTGATCGTTCAAATTCGAATCCGGAACCTGAAGCCATACTTACCTGTCCTTCTAGCCCTACACCTTTAAGTTCGGCCGAACCATCTTCTTTACTTCCTTGTAAGCTTCCAACGCTTTCTCTACGACTAGCAGTGTAACTCAACCTGTAGTTATGATTCGCAGCAAAACTCGCTAAGAAACTTTTGGCTTCCTCCAAAACTATATTTCTAGGGAATTCTATTAACGTCCTCTGAGCGACGTCATCCAAACTCTCTTCAGCTTGCCTCATACAAGTTATCTAAGAATTTTTGATTTTAAACATTTATGATACCACAACCCAGAAACAAAAAAATCGTAGAAGCCAGCAACAAAGTTGTAGGGGTTGACGAGGGAAGCTCGCAACAGTTAATCTTCATCAATATATTTCTGTATTTCTTCCATCGTTACCTTAATCTGAAGAGATTCTACAATAAGAATATAAATAAGTACAGACTGAGCTAAAAAGAACAAAAGAAAAACATCACTTCTAACCCTTCCAAATCTTCATCCCATTCATCTAAATCCTGCAGTCT
>CAYNLP010000058.1:1612-1978 GCA_964398115.1 uncultured Methanosarcinales archaeon
TTACTTACAAAATCCGGTAAATCTCCATTAACCATTATACAACCTTACTGGATAGCTAGAAAGTGTTCCTGAAACTCCTTTACCCTCCATAATCTAAACTTAATACAAGATGGTATTTTAAATTTTCTCTCGTAATATTGATTAAAGACTATTTATTTTCTATATTAACAATAATTATTTCATAACGGCGGAAATTTAATATAAAGAAAAACGTCATAACAACCATATGCTTGGAGATTCAGTGGATTTTAATCGGGTTGTGAGGTTAGTAAAGGAATGGTCTCCTTCTGAGGAGTATGATCATGAAAGGAAATTTCAGAAAGAGTTACAGGAGTACTTGGATGAAAAGCTTAACAGTTCGCAAGG
>CAYNLP010000059.1:0-1938 GCA_964398115.1 uncultured Methanosarcinales archaeon
AGTACGGATTAAACCTTGCCAGCCTAGTTTTAGGTTTTATCGCAGGAGCAATACTAACATGAGCAACGAAGAAGAGAGCTACAAAAAATACGACCACGCCAGCTCACTATCAAGGCAGATAGAAAGAGTAAACGAACAAATAGTCAGAGGATTATCTGGCAGCGAATACAGCGATAAAGACGACTACCTAGACAGTATAATCCTAGGTTTAATGACGATAGAAAATTTTTACCTGCACACATTTACAGACGAAAACTATAACAGAATCTCCAACAACAAAGTTTTTGGCTACAATACTAGAAAGAAACTTGAATTCATAAATAAAGCACAAAGACATCTTTCTAAATTAATGGATGAAGAAGAACTATTCTTTACAACATACAAAAAGGAAAAACTCGGAAGCAAAGACAAAAAAAACAGGGATAACAAATGAAACCGCTTAATGAATACATTAAAAATCCTAACCTTGATACAGGCGGAGCCCTTGTAACTATTACAGGTCCGCCAGGCTGCGGTAAAACCAACTCTTTAACGCAATTGGCAATAGAACGTTTCGAGGAAGATCATAAAGTTCTGTGGAGAGCTACGGAGCAAAGCCAGTGGGCTAATTTTTTGGCGAATGATATTCCGGTAGTGGTTTGGAAAGATGAAAACATTGAATCTGTTGATGCATGGGTAAGTAAGCAGAATGGAACTGAAAACCATGTTGATCTTGAGGAAAAAGTTGAAGCGGTAAAAAGTTTTTCAAGTGCTGATGAACTGGTGGGAAATGCTTGGAAAGATGCTGTGAATATTGTAATGGTTCCTGGTTTGCTTGGTGATACGAACGAAAAATATTATTTCAGGAAAACATGGATTAATTTATTGCAGGGTCTTGTTGAGAGAAGGAATGTGGCCGAGCCCTACAGTTTTTTCACGGACGAAGGAGGCGATATTTGGCCTTGTCAACAGCAGCTTCGGAAACCGTTTTACAAATTGGTGGTTGAAGATACGCCGCCTCTTTTAGCGCAGCTTCGGAAGCAAATGGTTTTCATGTATGTTGCTGCTCACAGCACTCATGATTTGCATTATTTTCTGTGGAAGATTAAAGGGAATACTATTGGTTATATGAGTAATTCTAATGTTAAGCAGCAGATTCATTCGGAGGTTATGCAGTCTAAGGTTAACCAGTTAAGTCGAGGTGAGATGGTTGTACCGCCTAAAGACCGGGCTGAATGGCTTTTGGCTTATGAGGCTGAGGATTTAAATTGGGTGGGTAAGGGTAGTAAGTTCCGTATGGAGTGGACGGGTGATATACCGGATGTTCTTGGTGAGGATGAAAGTGATGAGGGACAGGATGATGGTCGTTTGAATAAGGCTGAGGCTGCTAAAACAGCTTGGGAGAACAGTGATGAGTCGCAAGAGTTTTGGGCGGAAAAGTTTGGTGTTACGCAGTCTGCTGTAGCTCAAAGTTAGTTTTTCGTAAATTATTTTCGATATTAATGAATTAGAATATTATAACAATGTTATACACACGTACACGCGCACGGGGAATATAACGATGTTATATTTCTGCGGTGTATCCTTTGCTTTTTTGAATAGGGGTAGAATAGTACAATAAGTAATGAGTTCAAGACGTAAATTAAAGAGCGAAATACTGGATACGAAAAGAAAGCTGCAAAAGGCTCGGAATGGAGACTCTCGGATAAATGTAGGAAGACAACAAGAGAAACTTGGGGAGCTAGCCGAAGAATGGGAAGAAGAAACAGGTTCAGTACGGACTCCTTCACTTGAAGAGGATTCAAATGAAATGGGTTTAACTCTAGGCTCAGGGCAGAATAATAAAGACGAAGAAGATCTTTTAGGTGGTGGATTGTTTTAAATGACAGAAGTTGAGCAAACCCAGGAAGAACAGTTTTTGATGGAGAAACTAAGGCAGCAGTGCCGAAACCACGGCTT
>CAYNLP010000060.1:0-230 GCA_964398115.1 uncultured Methanosarcinales archaeon
GCTTATCTGTAGTTTGGATGTGAATTTGATAGCGTATAGGGTTCCGAAGCACAAGAGTATTAATTGTAAGGGGAACCGTAGTGCGCCGAATACCCTGTCTGGTGCGAAGTGCGTTCCTAGTATAGGAATTGTTAAGAGGTAGTGCCAACCTCCTATATATGCTGCTAGTAATAATAGTTTGAGGTAGGTGTGTAGTTTTTCTCTTTTACTGTCTCTTACGAAGAAGATGC
>CAYNLP010000060.1:240-1908 GCA_964398115.1 uncultured Methanosarcinales archaeon
AAAAGGTTATTGTTAGTAATGCTTGGCTTAGGTTGAAGAAGTTAAACCAGTCCAGTATAGGTTTGACTAAGTTATCCATTGCTATGGAAAGTTGTGTGTAGTCAGGCCAGTCATATGTTGTAACGTGATTTTTGATTTGAAGTTTTTCTACAAAAATCACTCTGTAGAGGTATGGCATTGAAATGGCTATAAATGTAGAGTAAAATATTGCGCCTTGTTTTAAAACGTGTAAGTATTGTTTTTCCTGCCCGTATTCTTTCCAAAGGTAGTGAGTGAATATCAGGGCTGAGAATATACCTATGGCTATGAGCGCGTTTAGATTTGTGAGTGCTGTTAAACCTGCTATAAAACCACTTAAGATAAGGGTTTTTTGATCTTTGTTCTGGAAGTATTGGTAGAAGGTTAATATGAATATGGTCATCATCACGATTTGTGCGAAGGGTTTATTCTTGTGTATAGGAAATTGGGCCGTAAAAAATATGGCTCCTAATAGACTGATGTGTTTTGGAAAGTTTTTTTTGAGAAAGTAATATATTAGGGGAGTTAAAGTTGCTATGAGGAGGATGTTGAAATAAGAGGAGCTTAGTATGAGGGGTGTTCCCGTTATAGTGCTGAACGCTACTACTAGGATATGGTAGAACCAAGGCGCTTGTGGTGTTTCCCCCGGAATGTTGGCGTCATTGAAATTCAGATTTTCAATATTTTTCATAATGCCGTGGTGCATATAATAGTCGCCGCCTAAGATAGGACTGGGTAGTTGTTGGAAGTCTGAGAATAGTGTGGTGAAACTAATTATTTGTGCAATTATAACTGTCCAGAGGATTATTTCCTGCCAGCTTATTTGAGAGAGTATTCTTTTCAAGTAGTTAAGAGGTGTTTTCATCCCAGTCCACTTTCCATATTATTATTCTTTGACCGTTGAAAGCGGTTCGGTCTGAGAACTTGTTGAAGTGTTCCATGTATCTTCCGTTGAGGAAGAATAGTTTGGTGAACGTGCTGTTTGCTAGTGGTTCGTTCATTATCATTATCCTGTTCTGTTGTGTGTCTATCAGCATGGCGTATGGGAATTGTGAACTGTTTGTTTGATACATTTCTATGCTTTCATTTCCTGCTATCGCCCACGCTCCTGGATTTCCTTGTTGTCCTCCTAGTTTCTGTCCGGTTTGTCTGTCGTAAACTCCAAAGCTTACCGTGCTGTTTTGGATGTTCTCGAGGTCTATCGTGGCTTTTTCTATCACGCTGGCTTGTCCTCCTTGGTTTCCTAAGCTCATACCCAAGTTGCAAACCATGGTTTCGTTTTGTCGGTTGCAAGAGTTCCAATTGTTTGTAACGTATTGCGGCCACGGACTTATCCACGCGTTTACTTCATCGCTAGAAGTCAATGAGTTCGCTTTTTGGTATAATCGGTTGGCTTTGCTTTGGCTGTATCCAAACTCTTCCGTCATGTGGTCGATTGCTTGCTGTGTTGGTTGGTGTCTGAGTTCTTCGTAGATATACGCTCTTTCAAAGCTCCAACTTCCGAAGTGTCCCCAAACGCCTCCTTTTCCAACCATGTCTCCGCTGGTTATGAAGTAGTTCTCAGGAGGTTTGCAATGACTCCATTTCAACACGCTGTTAACTTCTTCTGTGGTTAGTCCTTTGTCTCCTAGTATTTGCTTGGCTGTTTCT
>CAYNLP010000061.1:0-1789 GCA_964398115.1 uncultured Methanosarcinales archaeon
GTTTAAATCTATCTCAGTCTGCGATGGTAAAGGTGATTCTTTGTAGAATACTTCACTTTCATTCATAAAAATCCAATAACCCTTCTCGCGACTGAAATACTTTAAATCATTGATAACCCATGAGGGTAGATTCGGATTGTATACTTTCCAAGCATTTGTGGAATCCTGGTTGTAGGTGAAAACAGAGCTGAGATTAGTGATTTTGTTAAGCACATATTTTTTCTCTTCAAATGTTCCCACGCAGAAGAATGACACTAGGTTTTTCCCTTTTCTCAAGGTGAAATTACATGCGTTTTCCGGGGCTTCTGTGATGTTTACAGTTGTTCCTGTTGTGGCCATACCGGTTATTTGATTGTATATTCCGGGGCTTATTTTTTGTAGTGTTAATATTCCTCCGATTGCTAGTGTAATGAACATTACTGATAGCATTATGACTTGGTGATGGTGGTCAACTTTCATCTTCTCCTCCTAGTTTTTCAAAGTCTATGTACCAACGGTCTTTTTCTTCATCGTATTCGAATATGACTTCGTGTTTGTCTTCTAGGTCTAGTGAGAAGAGTATTGGTTTGGGTATTGTTGTTTCGTAAGAACTGCCTCTGGTGTAGAGTTTGCGTCGGAATTCCATCTTTTTTCTTTTCTTTTTTTGTGTTTATTTAAACTTTACTTATAAGTTTACTTATTTTTTTACTTATATTTAGATTTAAGGGTATAATTTATTACTATTAGTATACAAAATACTATATCAAGGGAAATATTTATATACTAGTTATTATACAAACTTGGTTTAACATGACAATACTGTTCGACCAGTTCAACCTACCAGACAGTATATACGATATAGTATTCGCCACTAAACAACAAGTAATCGTGGCAAAACTCCTGGTCGAACAAATGAAACAACACGACGGCGAAATAGGAAAAACAGAAATGAGCATGTTCGCCACCGCACTACACGAAGGAACACTAGTAGAAGGAAACGACGAAAGCAAAATACCAATAGAAAAAGGAGAAGAAGTCAGCTACAACAAAAGACAATTTTACGACAGAATACTAACACCGATGAAAACAATGGGTATGATAGACTACGACATGTATAAGAAAACTTACAAACTCAGTGAAAAATTCAACAAGAACATGATGAAAATCGGGCTTATGTGGCTCCAAGAACTAAGGAGCGCCCCGATGAACTTCGACATTGTTAACAAAGATGACAAGTGAGGGAAACGAAGAGAAGGCAGTGGTGACTTTATCAAGTTCACACTGATCGAGCTCTCCTGCCGCCTACTTCTCTTCTCAAACCAACCCTCCCTCCCTAACCCACCACCCCAAAAGCGGCAGGGGGCTTAATCACTTTCACAATGAAACCACCAACACCCCCAAAGGAATTACAAAGAACGAAACAGCAACAGCAGAGAGACGAAGACACGATAGAAGTAGAAAGAAGTGAAACCGTCGAAGTAGTCTTACTAGAATACGAAGACGAAGATGTAAGCTTCACGGTAAGCTTCGAATTCGTGTACACATACACTCAGACTTTCGACAAAGAACAAGTACTAGCATAGAAAAAACTAAGATAGAGAAAGTCTGAAACTCTTGCTAATCTTTTCTAACATCACATAATATTTCACTAACTTTTTTACAACCCTGAGTCAACCTCGGCCCAGGACGATTCAACAATGAATCGTTAACTGAATAAACCCTATCTTCCTTAACGGCCTTCAAATCATCCCACCCCTCGCGCTCTGCAATCCTATCTGTATTATCACCAGCGCCAAAACCACACCAATGC
>CAYNLP010000062.1:0-1773 GCA_964398115.1 uncultured Methanosarcinales archaeon
TTGTTTGGTTTGTCTTTAGCTGTAACTTTGGATATTTTGGCTTTGATTTGTTTTAGCTCTTTTTCTTTTAACATGGGTTGGTTTGGTTTGTCTTGTTATATTTTCATATCTAGTGGTGAGTGGTTGAATCAGTTGTTGTTTAACTCGGATTATTTCATAGTTCCATTATTGTTGAATTGCGTTGTAGGGATTTTGGTAGGTGCCTTTGTTGGTTATTTCATTCAGAAAGTTAGAGGTAAATGATATTTTTTTTACAAATCAAACAATATTTAAACATAATAGATATCCTTACGTTTATGGATGCAGATACTTTAGGACAGCTCGTTGAAGCTGCAACGGTAACAGATTTCGACTCCGTAAAGGAGACAACAACATACCTTTCTCAAATACTGCCAAGTAAAGACTCAGTAAAAGAACACCTAACCGCAGCAGGTATAGGATTAGGAATGGCAGCCAGTGCAGCTATCACACCTTTAATAAAGAGTAAATGGTTGGACAGAAACTACGAAAGTGAAGGCATACAAGGAAGTTACTTCAGCCGAAGAGATCCAGTAAGTGAAAATTATTAAATACTTCTAAAAACACGTTAGTAATCTATGGGATCGGTTGAAGACTTGATGGAAGCTGTTATGCAACAAGCTAGAGAGAAAGATTTCGGTACGGAACCTGAAGAAGTTAATGTCGGCGAAAAAATGGCCTTACTACATTCTGAAGTGAGCGAAGCATTCGAAGCTTACAGACATGACAACATTGAAGGAAAGGACGGGTTCAAAGAAGAACTTGGAGACGTACTACAAAGAACTCTCCACATCTGCGGAATTTTCAACATAGACATAGAAAAAGAAATCTATGACAAAATCGAGAAGAATAAAGACCGCGAGTGGGACTGGGACAAGCTCAACGAGGAATAAAAAGGGGAGAAAGGAAAAGACTTTGTTGGAGTAACCATAGCATTTCTATGCCATGATGGAAATGGCAACATAATCCTAGCAAAGCGTTCTGAAAACGCTAGAGACGAACACGGCAGGTGGGATATAGGAAGTGGAGCTCTAGATTTTGGAGAAACGATAAAAGAAACTCTCAAAAGAGAAATTAAAGAAGAATACTGCACTGACGTTTTAAACCAGGAATTTCTGGGATACCGAGACGTTCACAGAAAACATGAAGGAGAAAGCACGCATTGGCTTGCATTAGACTTTAAAGTAAGAGTAGATGAAAGTCAAGTAGATAACGGCGAACCTCACAAATTCGAACAAGTAAAATGGTTTAGCATAGATGAATTACCAAGTCCTTTACATAGTCAACTACCTAATTTTTTAGAAAAATATGAAGAAGAACTACAATTTTGAATAAAAACTTGTTTTAAACCCTATACTACACATTTAAATTCAAGTAAGTCTTTATTTAAAGTATGAAAAAAGCGATTCTAGTCGCCGTGTTGCTATTGGTTGCTGGATGCGGAGGTGGAGCGAGTAAGATGAAACAAGAAATACCTGAAAGTGCAAAAATTGCAACATTCGCAGGAGGATGCTTCTGGTGTATGGAAGCACCATTTGAAGATAAAGAAGGAGTTTACGAAGTAAAGAGTGGATTTAGCGGAGGCGACATCGAAAACCCTAGTTATAAGCAGGTTAGCAGTGGAGAAACAGACCATAGGGAAAGCGTGCAAATATATTACAATCCGGAAAAGATTAGTTATGAAGAATTATTAGATATTTATTGGCAGCAGATAGACCCGACAGATGAAGGAGGACAATTCGCCGATCGAGGACA
>CAYNLP010000063.1:0-1663 GCA_964398115.1 uncultured Methanosarcinales archaeon
GTATTCCTTGAATTTTTGCTCTATGAAGTCTAGGTCGAAGTCTATCACGTTCCAGCCCGTTATGATATCGGGGTCGAGTTCCAGGATTAGTTCTTTGAAGCGTCGTAGGAGTGATAGTTCGTTTTGGAATGTTTCTGCATCTTCGTAGTCTCCTTCTTTGTTGACGAGGGTTTTCTGGAAGTCTTCTGTGTAGATGCTTATGGCGTAGAGCTTGTCGTTGTCCTTGTCGGTTTCGATGTCGAAGCTCAGTGTTTTGAGATTTGGAGTCCACGTAGTTGGTTCGAGTTCGGGTTCTTTGTAGAGTCGGTCTACTCCGTAGTCGCTTCCGTCTTCATGGTCTCCTTCGATCTCCATACTTCCCCTTATCTCTTCGTCTATGAGGAAACGGTAGACGAATCGGATGTCTGCTTCGTAGGTGGTGAGTTCTTCGTCGTGTAGGGCGTCTCTGATGTCCGTCACGTTCCTCGGGTTTTTCAGGACTGCTTTAGTCACTGGTTCGTGGTCGAAGTTCTTGAAATCTGTTTCTTCGAAGTTTATTTCGAAGTCGAGATTGTTCGCTATCTCTTTCGCTTCTTCCAGTTCGTCTTCTTTTACGAAGAAGTACGGCTTGTTCTTCTTTATTGCCAGGAAGGTTTCTCCGTTTTCCAGACGTCCGTAGAGGTGGATGTACGCCTCTCCCTCTCTTACCTTGTACGTTGGGTATACTATGAAGGCTTTCATCGAATAGTTTGAATGCTTGTGTGTATAAAAAGTTAATCGAGATAATTATTTTCAATATAGAAAAGAAATAAGTTTCTTTTTGCTTACTTTTTGTTAGCAGCAATCGCTTTGCGATTGTATTCCAAGACAAGCTCGATAAGAGTAGAAAATGAATTTATATTTAGGGGGATAGTAGTTGAAAAGATTCTGGATCAAAGCCTTCAACTCCTTTTATGGATATACCTTCAACAGTTTCTTCTATGGTTAGCTTGTTATCCAGAAAATCCTCCTTGTCTGTCGTGTAAAAGTTCATTTTCTCATCTTTATTATCTATAAAATCCTTTATCAAAGCTAAAATCCGTTTATCAGCTTCTTTTCCTAAGTAGTCTAGGCTTTCCATGAAATTCTGCAAGTCAACACGAGTTATCTTTTCTTCGTAAATCTCCTCCTTTTCAGGATAAAGATAATCCCTATCATTAATCAGGGAGAGTATTTGACGTATTTCAACGAGCAGAAAATTCAAGTAATCGGTAAAGTTATCATTTTCACCAGTATCAAAATAACCTTCTTCAACAGTAGTTTTTAGACTCTTATAGTGTTGAGGAAAGTCTTTCTTCAGTTCCTCATAACTATCAGACTCAAGTAAGTTTAGAATCTTCTGCTCTTTATTGTATTCGTTCAGCATACTAGTAATAATAGAATTTAGTTTCAATAGCTTATTTTTGCTCTCCTTGAATACCTCGTATAGGATTAGAAGAGAATATCTTTCTCCCACGTAATCATTAATTAAATCTGAACACGACTCCGATACTGGCCCGTATATAAAAACATTACTGTCAAAACTAGTTCTCATTTTTAAGCCATTATCTTACGTCCAGGATCCAGCTTAACCCTGTCATTGTCATAAATTGCTATAGTAGAATTGTAGATTTCATCAACCTTGTTGAAGTCGCCAGTCGCCAGC
>CAYNLP010000064.1:0-1657 GCA_964398115.1 uncultured Methanosarcinales archaeon
CTCCTCGTCGTCCATTACATGCGCCTCGAAAAAGGTTGCTACCTCATTGAGTGCCGATGGTTTTACAGCGGTAAGGGAGCAATTATAGCTGTAAAACATACGATGATCTCTTTGGAATCTCTGTACCTGTCTGGCTGCCCCCGTGGAGGTGACACGTCTGGAATTCTGACTGAACTCATCTATACGGACACCGGAACGGGTAATCGACTCGAACGGAAGTGGAACGTAATTTAATAGTGTATCAGCCATTATCCACCCTCAAGCATACGCTTAATCTCTTTAGCCGTCTTTCCTCGTTTCGCAAGAGCAGCAGCAACCTGCTCATCGAGCGGTTTCTCGGCGTTGAAATTGAGGTTGATGTCCAGACGTTTTGCATCCTCCTTCAACTCTGACCGGCTCTGGCTGGAAGCAGCCTGATTAATCGTAGAGCGTCTCTGCCCCTTTGCCTTTTCAAACTCTTTCTGTGCATTGGATTTTGCTCGCTCTCGGACTACATCGGCAAAGCCTGAATTAAATGTGTCCGTCTCCGCAAACCCAAGTGTCACTGTCTCTGTTATCATATCAAATACTCGACTGAAAGCACTACCGATCCCCCTTAGAATTTCCATTGCAATATCAAAAAGGGCTTGCCATGAATTGTTCCACAGCTCAACTAATGTGTTCATTGCCCCAGCAAAATCACCTGTTATTATTTGTTTTAAAAAGCTTAAAATCCTTCCTATCTGCTGAAAGACAGTGGATACCACCTTTCCTACTACCTTACCAAATGTTCTAACAACATCTCCGAGCAACTGCCACAAGCTAATAAACCCTGTTTCGAGAGGGTCTGAAAAACCCGTCTTTATATTTTCCCATGCCTGCTCAAAGAATCCAGTGATATCAGACAAACTTAAATTAAAAACTTTCCTCATACCTTTTGCAGCACCCTTAGCTGCCCCCGCAATGAAATTAAACACATCCATAACATCTATTTTGAAGCCCAAGAATAAATTACTTAATTTCCTCAACATACCATTGGAGAAGTCAAGTATAGCCTTACCAGTGTCCGTCCAGAATCTCTTCATCGGCTTTATAATTTTGTTATTATACCAGGATAACCACTCAAAAAACCGATTCTCCAACTTGTTAAGCATTTTATTTACTCTTTTTTCGGCTTTATCCAACATTTCACCCCAAAGCTCCAGCACCTTCTTTTTGATTTTCTCCCATATACGATTTGTGGTCCCCCTAAAGTCTGTCGTGAGGTTCTTCAGGAATAGCATTGTTTTTTCCCATGCCGTAATCAACTTACTTGACAACGAGTCCCAGCTTGTCCCAAGCGGGTTAAAAATGTTCTTATCCAGAAAGTTTTTAAGCGTAAGCCAGACTGCTTCTAAGGCCCCCGTACCTTTTTTCATCTTACTTACAACGCGGCTTACAAAGTCAATAACAAAATTCAATGAAGGTTTTAACACGTTACTCCAGAACCAGCCAGCAACAGTTGTAAATATACCTTTTACAAGATCCCATAGAGCACTAAACGCACTTCCAATTCTACTTAGCGTTGTCAGAAAGGACTTTTTCAACCAGTCCCAATTCTTATGGATGAACTGAACAGCACTAATAAACTTATCCAAAATAAATCCAGCCCAGAACGCAACCGTCGTTTTGATCGTTT
>CAYNLP010000065.1:0-1577 GCA_964398115.1 uncultured Methanosarcinales archaeon
AAGAAGCTGTTGTGCTTGTTTGGACTTCTTCCTTCTGTCTGAGAGGATTCTTTTGAAACTGTTTCTCTATAAACGATAATAGGGGGAGAAGTCTTGACTTCAAGCCCTTTTTCGTTTTTTATTCTGTCTTCTAAAATTTCTAAATGTAGCTCTCCCATACCCGAAATAAGACTCTCTCCTGTGTCTTCATCTATTTGAACTTTTATTGAAGGGTCTTCTTTATTGACTTGTTTTAGTACATCTACTAGTTTTGGTAGGTCTGCAGACTTGGTCGGTTCTATCGATTTTGTTACAACAGGGTCGAATATGTGAGTAATTGCTTCAAAGGGTTCTATTTGGTTTTTACTTATTGTTTCTCCGGCAAACACATCCTTCAAGCCTACAACTCCAACTATATTTCCAGCGCCAACTTCATTTACAACCATTCTTTGTGAACCTTTGTAAATGGAAACTTGCTGGACTGTTGCAGGTTTGTTACTTACATTCATATAAACTTTGTCTCCTTGCTTGAGGCTACCCGAGAATAACCTGCCTGCAGCCACTTCTCCTGCATTTTTGTCCACTACAATTTTTGTGGGTACAAATACTGGCTCTCCTTTAGGGTCACAATTCTTAAGGTCGTGCCCTACTTGGGATTCCGAATCACCATGCCAGATTCTTGGCACTCTGTATTTTTGAGCTTGTAAAGGGCTAGGATGGTGGTTTACAACCATGTCTAAAACAACCTCGTGTAGGGGGGCCTTTTTCGCTAGTTCTTTATAGTTGTCTCCTTCATAGGCATCAATTATCTCCTTAAATGTCATGTTGTTTTGCTTCATATAAGGGAAGCTTAAGGCCCAATTGTGGAAAGCGCTTCCAAATGCTACAGAACCTTCGCTAACGCTAACTTGCCATTTTTCTTTATATCCTTCAGGAGCGATTTGCTTTATAAGTTTGTTAACATTATTTATTATGTCAATGAATTTTTTCTGCATTTCCTCAGGAGTAAGTTTTACTTCTTTAATCAGCCTGTCAGCTTTATTTATGAAAAGGACAGGCTTCACTAATTCTCTTAACGATTGTCTTAGAACTGTTTCAGTTTGAGGCATAACTCCTTCTACTGCGTCACAAAGAACCACTCCTCCGTCTACAGCTCTCATAGCCCTTGTAACGTCGCCCCCGAAATCTACATGGCCCGGGGTGTCTATTAGATTTACAAGGTAGTCTTGACCATTGAATTGATGCGGCATACTTACTGCAGCAGAGTCTATTGTAATTCCTCTTGAAGACTCGTCTTCATGGAAGTCGAGAGCCCTTTGTTTTCCAGCATTTTCTTCAGAAAGCATTCCCGCTCCAGCTAAAAGATTGTCCGAGAAAGTAGTTTTTCCGTGATCTATATGAGCTGCAATAGCAATGTTTCTAATTCTTTCTTGATTCTTCATTAATTTTGAAAAGTCCGGATTTGCCATTTTGGTTTTTTCTTTTTTAATTCGACAATTCCTAGTTGATAGAACTATTTATAAAACTATTGTCTTTTTGTTCGAAAATTTACTCTCTTTTTAGGTATTTGTCATGTATTAGATTTACTGCCTTTGGGC
>CAYNLP010000066.1:0-871 GCA_964398115.1 uncultured Methanosarcinales archaeon
CGAAACACGTCGCTAAAGAGATATTGGAAAATGAATAAACAGGAACTAAAAAAAGGTGAAACGAGAGTTACCACCTCATACAACAGGAAGGTAGCCGATGACAACTACGGCAACGAGGAAGTATTCTTCGGATTTTCGGAGGTAGTAGAAACGGAGGAAGCAGAAGAAAGGATTGAGGAGTTATATAATCAAGCTAAGTCCAAAACCCTAGACAAGCTTGGACTTTCTGACAGCAATTTTAATGAGATAAAAACCTTCACGGGTGAAACAATACTTATAGACGAACAAAACCATTCTTACGCCGACTTAGACGGTAATAAACTGCTTTCAGGCTCTGAATACAAGAAAAAACTGGAGGAAGAGTTCGATTTAGAGGGTATAAGCAAGAATGTAGCCAAAAAATACGGAGTTGAGCAGCAAGTCATAAAGGATATGTGGTCGCACAACTCACAGACATCAAGGTTTATAGGTAACGCCTTACACAACGCATTGGAGCAATACTTCAAGTTCAATGGAATGGTTGAAGAAAAAGAATATCACCTACCGAACAACAAATATTTAAGAGAAGCCGTTGAAACATTCCCCAAGAAAGACTCTGATATTCTGCCAGAGGTATTGGTGTCGGATGTAGAAAACAAGAGGGCGGGAAGGATTGACGGAATAGAAAAGTTAGATGACAAAGTTTGTAGGGTTATAGACTTCAAATCAGACAGTAAGATTGAAAAGAAAAGAAACGGACAAAGAAAGGTTGACGGACACTTTAATCAGTTGAGCTTTTATGCCCACGTACTGATGGCTCACGGTTGGGAGGTAGAAGGATTGGAGGTTTGGAACTATACGAACGAGTGGCAGGACTTTCAGTCGGAAGTCC
>CAYNLP010000066.1:881-1562 GCA_964398115.1 uncultured Methanosarcinales archaeon
GTCCTTGAGTTAAAAGAAATTTAATTAAAATGTATTACTCAAAAGCAATACTTACGGGACGTATAGCGGATGATTTAGAGGTTAAATCAACTAACAAAGGAACGTCAGTAGTCAATATGACTGTTGCTGTCAACTACAATGATGACGTTGACTTCTGGGATGTTGTAGTCTTCGGACAGCAAGCAGAACATTGTTCTTCTTATCTAGGAAAAGGAGACATAGTTTTGGTGGATGGACGGCTTACCAAAGACTCTTGGGAAGACTCGGACGGCAACACGAGAACAAAAGCAGAGATAGTCGCCAGCAATGTAGTATTCGGACCTAACAGGAATGAAGTGGACGAGGTTGATGAGTTTGTGGAAGAAAACCAAGTTGTAAACCAAGGTGAAGGTAACGAAGATGAAGAAATTGACCCTGAAGAAATTTCATTTTAACTGACAGCAACCAATGAAAGTAACATACAAAAACAAAACAATAGGATTTATTATCGAGGGCTGTCTTGTTAAGGACTTAGAAAGTGACAAGCATCTATGTTTCAAGCATGGGGAAACTCCTGGATTTCAAAAGACGATAGACAAGCATCTGGATGAGTTCAACTATATAAGAGTTACGACCGACGACGGCAGAGTGTTTTCTACCAGCAAAGAAAACTTTCTAAAGCATAGATTTGTAGACGACTTG
>CAYNLP010000067.1:0-272 GCA_964398115.1 uncultured Methanosarcinales archaeon
CTGTTGGGAAGAATCCTTCGCGATGGCAGAAATCGTTTTGTACGTCAATTACTGTAAGTACTGGTTTTTCTGTCATTCTGACTCACCTCTATATTCACGTGCTGTTTTTACTTTGTTTTCGCTATAGTTATTGGTAGTTTTATCCAGGACTTTGTCTTTTAATGATTCTATCTTGTGTTCTTCACTCATCCATGTTGAGTAAAGGTTTCCGTCCGGTTTTACTATTAGATAGGGTAGTTCTTCTGGGTTTTCGTTTCCTATTTCCAGTTTTG
>CAYNLP010000067.1:282-1504 GCA_964398115.1 uncultured Methanosarcinales archaeon
GTAGAATGGGAAACCGTTTGGTGTTCTAAGTTCAAGTTCTTCTTTTTCTCTGCCTTGGAATGTTTTTTTACCTACTATTCTCATACCGTAATCTTCTACAAGATCTTCAAGTATTGGATCTACTGATACAAAGTTTTCATCGATGTATCCTTGTTCTTCTTCTCCTCTGCCATCTATCCCTTCTACTATATCAAACAATTCTCTTACATATACGTCTTTTGCCCCGTATTGCCTAGCGACATCCAAATACCTGGCTAAGTCGTAAGCGTTGTCTATCCCTTCTTTTTGTAGTGTGAGGTTGAATCTGAAAGGTATTCCTATGTCTTTTAGGTGGTCTGAGATTTCTCTTGTATCTCCTATGCTTCTTTGTCCTTTTACTTCGAATATGTGTTCGTTTACTTTGTCGTCGTAGTGGTGTCTGCTTAGATCGATGTCTGTAAGTGCTGTTTCTTTTAGTTTTTCTGCTAGTGTTTTGGTTCCTTCTTTGTCTGGTTCTGTATGTGGTTTTAATAGTTGCGATCCGTTTGTTATCAGAGCTACTAGGTTCATATTGTTGTATTCATCGATTTCGTTCAGGAGTGAGATTAATCTTTCTTCTCTCAAGGTTGGTTCACCTCCTGTTATTATAGCTTTCCTGCCTCCAAGTTCGTAGAAGTCTTTCATGTGTTTTTTTGCTCCTTGTAGGAACTCTTCGTCATGGGCGAATGTTGGATTTAGGTCTGTCTCTGCTATGCAGAATTCGCAACTGGCGTTGCATTCCTTGTTTATTTCGAATTCGATTTGTTCTGGAATCGTTTTCATGGTTATGGGCCTCTATTTTGCTTATAGTTGTTCGAATGGATAGGGATGAGGGAACGATTTGTCCTTCTCGTCTTTCCTATTGTGTTCTTTCTTTTTTCGTAGTGTCAGCTTCATGAAAAACCACCAAATTAAAAACCAAATACTTTGTAACTATTTAGTAGTAATAATAACTTTTAAATATATCCCCACCACTTATGTTGGGTAATATGGAAATGACATCGGATGTGTTGGAAAATATAGGATTATCCCCTAATGAAAGCAAGATCTACCTTGCACTACTTAGACTTGGAACCGCAAAAGCAAGCGAAGTATTAGATGAAGCCAATCTGAATAGCGGGAGAATATACGATACACTAAACAATTTAGAGGATAAAGGACTGGTGAGTGAGTCTATCGTAACCAATGTAAAACACTTCACTGC